>CAZPPB010000047.1:0-2440 GCA_964588355.1 uncultured Spirochaetaceae bacterium
CCTATAGAATCGAATCGTTCTCGCCACTCCAATAAGTTAGCATCTGTGCTAACTTGTGTCAATAAGCGGTACGACGCTGAAATTAGGTATTTGTTGCCGTTTAGAAGTGTCCCAAGGGGTGAACTTCAGCGAATACGGATCGTATTTATCTATGCGCGAGTTGTAAATTTGACCGTTGCTTAAAATCTATCGATAGATCTAGTGCATCACACAATTTCAGCAGGGTTTTGATATTGAAGTTCATCCCGTTTTCAATACGGGATAGCTGCTGCTGGGTAATATGAGCTCGATTGGCCAATTCTGCCTGAGAAAGATTCTGCTCTCTTCGGGCCTCCAGGATCTTCAATGAGATGTCAAGAAGCTCCTTCTCTTCTTCGTACACCCTCTTGAATCGTTGGTTCTTCAGCTTTTCCTTCAGGTGAGAATCAAATGTCATCATGCATCGCCTCCAGGTCGGATTCCTTAAAACGGAATAAGAAATCAGATCGATATTTCTTCGCTTTCTGGATTTCCACCCGCGGCACTTTTGCCGTTACCTTTGCGAAAGCGTGTATAAGCACGATGACCCTCCGAAAACAGAAAAAGTACAGAACTCTGAATTGGTCACCATATAATCTGATTCTAAGCTCATGAATCCCATCCTCAAGTAGATCGGCGTATGGTCGGGGAAGCGTCGGACCTCGTTCTTGCAGGGCAGAAATAAGAGCAAAGATCTCGGCTTGATCACCCCCCTTCCGAGATTCGATAAACTCTCGTATTGGGCACTTCCCCGCAGGCATCTCGTAATATTATGCACGCCAATCTACCGCCACGGTTATGTGTACATCATATATGGTGTAACGCCAAGCTAGTCGGAAAGGACTTGAGTGTAAGGGGATTAGTTTGAGCACATGTTGCCGGGGTTATGCCACATTAGAGCTTCAAGTTTTCCTGAATTTCGTGGAAACAACTTGATATATGCATATTGTATATATATACTAACAGCGTGGATGTTCTTTGGGGTCCCGAAAAGGCGCGGGTGAATCTGAAGAAACACGGCGTTCGATTTTCTGATGCTGAAACCGTGCTATTTGATCCCAACGCACTCACCAGGGAGGATATTGAATCCAAAGGGGAGCAACGTTTTGTAACCGTTGGAATGGATGCCCTCGGCCTTATCCTCGTAGTCGTCTATACGTGTCGCGGTGAAGATATCCGATTGATATCAGCTCGATCCGCGACCAAAAGAAAGAGAATGCATTATGAAGAAGGAATATAGTTTCTCCAAAGCCAAACGTGGAGCGGTAGTTCCTCAGAAGGGGAAGACAAGAATCAGCATCTACATAGACAACGATGTTCTGGAGGAGTTTCGCCATCGGTCGGATGAGTCTGGGAAAGGCTATCAGACCATGATGAATGAGGCTCTTCGCGAATATCTAGGAAAAACACTCCGCCCGGTGGATGAAACGACGCTTCGCCGGATCCTTCGTGAAGAACTGAAGACTGCAGGTTGACGGATTTCCATCTTCAACCGCTGAAACGCTAATTATTCTCCAAATGACCCAGTAGGGTACATCCTCTACCATGAGACAAGGGGGCTCCATAGAATGGAACACCGCACTTTCCACAACGCTACTGGATTTCACATAGTTTCTATCAAGAACTAAATTGCACGGTGAGATCTTGTCGACAGAAAGCTCGGCTGATTACGTTCGGAAAGGAGGACTTTCGATGGCCGACGGCAAAGAATGCTTGTAGTGCTAAGAGGTGAAGTATCTGCCGGTGGAATTTCACGCGGAAAGGGGAAACCTTGATCACTCGAATCACCACAGCCGTCATCGAGCTCACTAACGGCATGAGGTATACGACCGAGATGGCAAACAACGCGGTTTCTACTCCCTTTTTTGACTCCTTTAGGCCTTTACATTGACAATAAATCGGTTCCCGCAATAGGCTGTTTCCTATGACGGAGGAGTACATGCTGGACGGAGATTCACTGAGAGATACGCTCCTAGATTGCGGGGTCACTCACATAGTCTGGATCCCAGACGGCTCGACCGGCGCCTGGGATACCGCGCTGAGCTCCCCAAGCGCCCCAACCTTGATACGGGTATGCCGCGAGGGAGAGGCGTTCGCCGTGGCGGCCGGGCTTTTGCTGGGCGGCAAAAAACCGGTCATCATCATGCAATGCACGGGATTGTTCGAGGCTGGCGATTCGCTGAGAAGCTTCATTCACGATCTACAGCTACCGATCTTCGCTCTGGTAGGATTACGCAACTACTATGCCTATGGAAAGGGGCAAAGCCGTGATTCGGCTCCGCGTTTTGCCGCATCAATCGTACGGGCCTGGCAGGTTCCATTTGTGATCTTCGAGAAGTCATCCGCGAGGGAGGATCTAGCCCAAGTCTATACTCGAGCTGTGGAGCAGAAGAGGCCCCAGGTGGTATTTCTGGCGGAGTGA
>CAZPPB010000047.1:2540-23568 GCA_964588355.1 uncultured Spirochaetaceae bacterium
GCGGAGTGATCGTAGTGAACGGCGACGGGAGTATGCTTATGAACCTGGGCACCTTGGTGACCATTGGGAGCAATCCGGCCAATCTGTTCGTCGTGGTGTTGGACAACGGTATCTACGAGATCACGGGCGGGCAACCCACGGCAGGCAGTGGCCGGGTGGACTACGCTGGCCTTGCACGGGCTGCAGGAATTGAGAGGGTGTACGCCTTCGACGCACCCACCGATTGGCGAAACGCAGCTGCAGAAGCCCTTGCTGGAAGCGGTCCTGCCTTTATCTGGCTGAAAGTCGAAGCCCGATTCGGTCAAAAGGCTCCCCGGGCTCCTCGCCCAATGGCGGATCAAATACGAAGACTGCGCCAAGCCCTGCAGGTAAAAAACTGAGCTTTGCGGAGGTATAAGGAAAGCATGTTTAATGAACTAGTGAGAACGAGACGGAGTATCAGACTGTATCATAACAAGCCGGTGGAAAGCGAAAAGATCGACCTCATCCTGGAGACGGCTTTGCGGGCGCCTTCCTCCAGAGGGATCAGGCCATGGGAATTTGTAGTAGTCCAGGACCGCGCCCTCATTCAAAAACTATCCCGATCCAAGGAACGAGGGTCTGCTTTCGCAGCAAGTGCTCAGGTCGTCATCGTGGTGTGCGCCGACACGGAAAAAAGCGATGCCTGGGTCGAGGATGCTTCTATCGCCGCTTCCATGATTTTTCTGGCAGCGCACTCCCTCGATTTAGGTGCATGTTTGGTTCAGATCCGCAACAGGCAGCATGACAAATCGGTGAGCGCAGAGGAAAACGTGCGTCACATCCTGGCAATACCGGAGCGCATTTCGGTGTTGGCCCTTATTGCCATCGGCTATCCTGCGGAGAGCTTACCGCCACATCCCTGGAGTGAATTGGAATACAAACGCATTCACAATAATCACTACGGGTCCCTCCGGCCCAGGCCATCAGGAAGCCCCGCCGCCCATCAAGACAAATGTGGCTGAAAGACAAACGCCCGTTTTGTCAGAATAACCGAAGCACGGACGCGGTTCTCGCTGACGACTTGTCCACGGGAACGCCGCCTGATAGAGTCTGGTGAGGAGGATCATTGATGACCTATAAGCAAAGAATGCTCGCGGTATTGAAAGGGGAGAAGACCGATCAGATACCTTTCTGTCCACGAATGGACCTGTGGTACATCGCCAACTAGGCCAGAGGGACCCTCACTGACCGTATCGAGGGGATGAACACGGTGGAAATCGCGAGAGAGCTGGACGTCGGATGCCACGCCATCGATGCAGATTACACGCTGCCCAGACCACAGGAAAGCCACAAGATTAGAGTTTTTGGCTTCGAGAATCACCCGGACTACCCCTACCGCGTAGAGTTGGAGGGTCTCCCTGTGGAGTTTGACCCGAAGGGGGAAAGTTTTGACACCCGGATACAGTCGGCCAGTAATCCCACAACCACCGCCCTGCCCATAGTTCCGGCCGCGCCGGTCACCAGCGCTGTCCTTTGTTCCGGTGCGGATAGTACGCTCACCTCCCGCCTCCTGCCTTTTCTTTAAGCATTTCGATAAAGCGCTGATTTCGCCGTCGCCGGAAATCCTCGTCGTCCCGCTCGGACCAGTCGTATAGACCTTTGCGGCTTTTCTGTCCAAGATGTCCGGCCCGGACATTATCGATGAGGATCTTCTGGGGCTCAGGCGCATTGCAGAGCGTGGGATAGAGGTAGCGCTGTACCTTCTCATGGAGATCCAAACCGCAAGAATCAAAGTACTCCATAGGTCCGATCTTGGAAAACCGAGGTCCGAAGCTCGCCAGAACGACCTTGTCGATATCCGATGGTTCCGCCACCCCCTGCTCAATCAAATAGAGGGCTTCCCGATACAGGGCATGCTGCAGGCGATTGCCGATTTGACCTGGAATATCCTTTTTCACAAGCACCGGAATTTTCTCCAGCTTCTCGAAAAAGGCGATCGCTAGCTCCAGCGCCTTTTCGGATAAGCGGTTGTGAGGTATCACTTCGACCAGCGGTACCAAATAGGGGGGATTCCAGAAATGGGTCACCATCATTCGATCCTGGTGCTTGATACGCGCGCCAATATCGTTGGGGGATAGTCCCGATGTGCTGGAGCACAGCAGCGCTTGGTCCTTGCAGGAACGATCGATCTCGACAAAAACCTCCTGTTTCACGGACAATTCCTCGTACACCGCTTCGAAGACTATATCCGCATCGCGAACTGCGGACGAAATATCCGTTGCCGTCTCAACCATACCCAAGGCCGTGGATTTCTCCTCACCGCTGATCACCTCCGCTTCTACCAGATCTGAAAGATCCTTCTCAATAGTAGTTAATCCGCGGGAAAGACTGCTTCTGCTCCGACCCACTAGACAAACTCTAACCCCGTTGATCAGCAGGGAGGTGCTGATGTCCGGCCCGATCATACCGCAGCCGATCACGGTAGCGTGCTTCATGTCCTCTGCCGTCATAGCTGTCTCCGAGACATTCTTTTATCCGTCTCGCCCCTTGGTTATCAGTCTTTCGTACCAGTCCCGCATGGTAGAATCTGAGGAACCTTCCTGTAATCTACAGAAACACCTCCAAATGGGTTGCAGGACTCATCGACCCTATTGTACCGGGGTGAATCCGGTTGTCAATGACCGGGGCCTGACTTGCCGCTACTGGTTTTTCCGGGGCTGTGAGAATAGATCTACACAAGAAACAGGATAGCCCACTCTCACTCTCATCGCCGGTTATATCTCACAGAACTGCGTCAGCGGATAGCGGACTTGGACCGAGCAGGCTGGACAGTGGCCAGCCTTGCGAGGGAGTTTGAGCCAACAGAGAACATAATTCGTAATTGGATTTCGCAAGCCGATCGCGACTCGGGTCTTCGCAGCGAGTGACCACTGAGGAACGAGCGGAGTTGAAATTGAAGTGAATCCGGTGGTGCGGAAGATGGTTCGTTGCCCTGAAGCACTCGATAACCAACGAAAGTACCCATTAACCACCGGAGCAGGCAGGGAGAAAGTGGGTAATTCTGAGATGATACCCGGAGGTCCGCTTCTGCACCTCAGCGGGCCGCCCTTCCGACCAACCGCGGTATCCCTGTCTCCCAGGTCAAACGGGGCAGTTCATCTTGTTTGGCAATCGGCGTCCTGTGGCGGCTGTTTACCTCGGGCTGAAAGCCCTGTTTCCGGCTGAGGGAGAAAGCTTGTACCTGGTATTTCGCTTCCTTCGCTATGCCCTGCTCGGTCCGTGGGTGGGCCTGGCGGCTGCCCTGGTCTTTGGACTGCTTCACTTGAGTTCGGCTGATGGCAAGGAATCACGGGAATGAGACAGTGGAGGCAGCCGCATACAGGAACCGGATCGCGTTCCGGTGATTCCCGTCATGGGGCGTTCCCTGTCTACTATGGGGGCGGAACCGTCCAGGAAGTATTGTGCGACTATAAGAAGGGGGAGCCTGCTTCGACTAGTTTTCCGGGACTTCAAGCAAGACCTTGGCTGGGATCCCGGCGGCTTCTACCCTGCCCAGTTCCTGGAAACCCTGGGTGTAAATTGGCTTCGCTGGCCTGGGAACCAGATCGAGGACCCCAACGGAACGTTCAAATATCTCGAGGTTGACGTTCGGTTTTTCACGTGCCACGGAACTGCAAAGGAAGCGATCCTCGCAGTCGTTGCAGTTGAAAAAAATATTTCGCAAATCCAAAGGAGGACAAGCAGCACGCAGAACTGACATTTCCGGCAATACGAAGAAAATAATATAGGTAAAAATGATCCTATCCGGAGGTGGGGACGATTCGGGATATCGACTTTGAAAACGAGGAAATGCTCTGGGCTGTGGGATAGAAGGGTATCATTGTTCTAGATTTGTGGAACGATCAAATTAGAGATTCATTAAAGAACCCGGGCTGCCGTCAGACGATATTGTGACTGTAGCCGCCTTCGACCGTCTGGGGTTCTCCGCATGCGCCACAATTCCCCATTCCGGTTAGAAGGCATACTCGATGGCGAACTCGGGGGATAATCCCATGTACAGGCCGATATCGAAGTATGTAGATACGAATCTCCCGAAAAAGGTGATTTTTACGCTGTCGAGGAAACGCAATCCCACACCGATCGCAGACCCAAGATAGGGTTTCGCGGTGATGGTGGTGTGCAACTCCGGTGAGTAGGTCTTGATCGAGTTGATTGCGGCGCCGGCCTCCAGTTCCGCGGTCAGATACAGCGGCGGATCGATAAAGGCGGTGTAGCTAAAACTTGCCGCCACCGGCCAACAGGTCAAGTCCCAGGGATCCGGATTGAGAGGATTACTCGAGTCATCCCTACCGGTCAGGATCAGCGCCCCTGTTCGTAGTCCGACGCCGACCTCTCCTCGCTCCCGGTGCAAGAGGTAGTACAGTCGGCCGCTCGGACTGGGACCGGTTTGAAAGGCCTGGCCAAATTCCCCGACGGTTATCATCCAACCGTAGGATATTCCCGCTGAAAGGTGCCTCGAGCGCTTAGTGCCCGTGTTCCCGGGCCCAACCTCGGCACCTCCGGAAGGGAAAGGCAACGCCGCCGGTGTCGTACCGGGGACCGATTCGGGGCTATCCGGTGACACAGCTTCATCATTCAAGAACAGCAGGAAGCTGGCGCCCTCCTGGTGGCCGGTGCCAGCCAGAGCACCCAACAAAGGCGTCGATCCCTTCACACCGAGGCGGACCTCGTTGAACAGCATCAGTGCGTCCAGCACGGAATGATCGTTCCGCTTGAAAACTGAAATCAGCTGGTCGGCAAAGGCTGAACGGTCGGGGACGACCTCGACGGCCCCCGAAGTGAGTACCTGTCTGGAAACTCGGGAATAGGCGCCCTTGAAATACTCTGCCGTAACGTTCACGGGCAGGGACCGGGTCGAGTAGATTAGATTGCCGGCGAAACAGGAGTCTGAGATGACGAGCACGTGAGTGGCCTCGATATTGGCGATCAGCCCTCGTAACTGTACATGGGGCAGCCAGTTTTGCTGCTCGTAAATGTCCGTGCCGGCGTTTACTGGAATCCAGAAACCGGTATCGGAGTTCTCGTCCAAGTGCCCATGCCCGGAATAGATGACGAGGAGGGAATCGTCGCTCTTTAACTTTTTCTGCAGGTCAACAAAGAGCTTGATGATATTAGCCTTGGTAGCCAGATCATCGTAAAGCTCGTAGACCTCGTCAATGTGGTAGCGAGATATGAGGACCTCTTCGAGCTTCTGGGCGTCTCGCACGGGACTAAGCAAGGGCATCCAGTGCTGGTACTTGTTGATTGCGATGACCACCAGGTATTGCTTACCGATCCGAAACTCGACTTTTGCAGGCTTCTCAAGAGTGCCGACGCCCCTATCTGTATCCGGGTATCCGTGAAGCGCTGTCAAAGTCAATAGGGCGAGGAGCAGAACAATCAGTCTGCGAATCAAAGCACACCCCCACCTGGGATGGTCGAACTGGTGCAGGACTTGAGTTGGAGTCTGCCTATCAGTGTACAGTATCGCTGCAAATTTGCAACACAAAGTGGCATTCTATTTAATAGCTTCCGGAAAGGGCACCAGGGGGATAGCTCACCACCCGGCACTCAGTCCCTCGAACGTCGGAACCGACCCGCCATCACACAGTTGACCAGCACTCAGTTCCTTTGACGAGGGAAGCCGCGATTGCCCGCTATACCGGCGGATATCATCACCGCCGGGATGGCGAATCCCACCGCCGAGTGAGCGATGCCGAAGGCCTTGATCTGATTGTGCGACCCTCTCTCCAGTACCGTGGTGGTGAGCACGCCCATCACGATCTGCACGATCATCAGGGTACCGTGCAGAAAAAAAGCGTAACGATGGAGATCCCGAGATCCGAGCCCGGGCTGTTCCCTGCTGTGCATGCTGGTGCCGGTGACGGCATTGACCAGATACAGCAGATTTCCCGTACTGATCAAAGCGACGTGAGTCCAGCGCAAGCCCTGGTGCAGAGGATCCTCCCACATCGCTGCAATCTTGTCTCTGCAGTCACTGCCGAGCATGTCCTCCTCGTCGATACCCAGCTCATCCAACTCATCCCGCAGGTCATGTCCCTCGGAGATGAAGGTCGCCCATTGGATCGTACCTACGATCCCCGCGGCCAGGAGAAGGGAGGAGGAGGTAAACCCCGAGATCTGATGAAAGCGAACCTTGTTCGGAAAACCAAGGAACCGGCCGGCGCACGGCGGCCGCGGTCCCGAGGAACAACATCAGCCCTACCAGACGAGGTGTACTCCTCCACATCTCAGTTTCCTCCTATGATCAGTTTTTTTGTTCTTTTCATCATCAGGCGTTCTCGGATAGGCGCTCACAAACCGCTTCTCATTTTTTGTCGAAGTTCAGCACGTGACGGTTGAACAAATCCACAGACAGCCGGATAGGCGGAAGGAAATCCCCGGCAGCTACTCTACAATAAGATTATGAACGTGGAAATCGCCTATGACAACGCAGGCCCGGGGCATCATGTCTCTTTCACCTACAACCCCGCCTGCCGGATCGTTTGCAGTCTCCCCCCCGCTACGGTACAATGACGGGATCATGCGCATCCTCGTCGTCAACAGCGGCAGCACCTCGATCAAGTTCCAGCTGCGGGATGCCTCGGCGCAGACCATCCTCTGCCGGGGCGAAATCGAGCGGATCGGGCTGGAAGGTTCAGTGGTACGCTACGAGTCCGCCCGGGGTGGCTGGACTGAGGAACGGGATGTTGCGGATCATCGGGAGGGCGTCCGTCTGCTCCTGGAGCTAATTGGCCACCCGGAGCGTGGGGTTGTTCGGTCCATCGAGGAGATCGCGGCCGTCGGGCACCGCATCGTTCATGGAGGGGAGTCCATTGACCAGGCCGAGCTAGTCACCCCGGATTTGGAACGGATTATCGAAAAGAACAGCAGACTGGCCCCGCTGCATAATCCGGCCAACCTCATGGGGATCCGGGCCGTGCGCGAAGTGTTTCCCGAAGTTCCGCAGGTGGCGGTATTCGACACAGCCTTCCACGCCCCCATTCCGGAGGAAGCCTTTCTGTTCGGGCTGAACTACGACTGTTATCGCGAGCACGGCATCCGCCGTTTCGGCTTCCATGGGCCGTCGCACCGTTATGTATTCGAGCGTGCCGCCCGGATGCTGGGAAGGGCGCCGGCGGAGATGAACTGCGTCACCTGTCACATGGGCGGCGGCGTCTCCCTGGCAGCCATCCGAGGTGGGCGGTCGGTGGACACCAGCGTCGGCTTTGGCACGATGTGCGGCATCCCTATGGGCACCCGCGCCGGGGACGTTGACCCTGCGGCTATCCTCTACCTTATAGAACAAGCGGGACTGAGCCCCCGAGAAGTCTATCGGCTGCTGTACCACGAGTCGGGGCTCAAAGGTCTTTCTGGTGTGTCCAGTGATGTGCGGGAGATCGCCGCCGCGGCCGACGAGGGGAACAGGCGCGCCGGGCTCGCGCTGCGGGTATTCGCCCACGCGGCCCGGCGCTGGATCGCCGCTCTGGCGGCCAGCCTGGGCGACCGGCTGGACGCGCTCGTGTTCACCGCCGGGATTGGGGTAAACGCCCCGGAGCTGCGTGCGATGATCTGCAGCGGGCTGGGACTGCTCGGTATCCGTCTGGATCCGGAGCGCAACACGGCGGTGGGGCGGGAAGCGGAGATCTCGGCAGCGGAATCGAAGGTACGGGTCCTGGTGATCCCGACCGACGAGGAGTGGATGATCGCAGAGGAGACCCGGGCTCTGCTTGCCGGGGAACAGCCGCACTGAAGAAAGTGCGCCCGCCGCATCCCCCACCCAGGCCGTGCTTTCTCAGACTATTGGTATTTTTATAGCAGCCAATCGCGGTTGGCTCTAACTTTTAATGCCCGCTACTTTCTACTGTTCAGCAGTAAAATCCAATTTTATGACTGTGCACAGAACTCCCCTTATATGTACAGAAAAGAGTGGCGCCCCTGGGTTTTCTGTCCCTTAATGACGACAAGATGGAAGCAGATGAATAGGATTTTGAAAAAATTGTACTGAGCGTTACTGAAGGGAAGATCATCCTCAGTCGGCGACACCGAACTCACGCTGCAACGCCGATTTCATCGCATCCACCGAAGCCTCTTTTCCCGTCCAGAGCCTGAAACCGATTGTCCCCTGGTACACGAGCATCCCCATCCCATCGAGTGTTGGTGCGCCTCTCCTTTCAGCCTCCGTCAGGAATTCCGTGTGCGGCGGGTTGGGAATCACATCGCAAACCGTCATGGACGGCAAAATCGAATCGTATTCGATATCAGGTTTCGCACCGGTGTCCGGATAGAGGCCGATCGAGGTCGCCTGCACGAATATATCGGTATTTTCAGGGACGGCAAATCCCGGGGTGAGCGCCATGAAATCCGCGCGGGCTGATGTCTTCTCTTCGATACGCCGGGCGAGCTCCTCACCCCGGTTCGCCGATCGGTTCACCACGGTTATGTGCCGGCACCCGGCAAGGGCAAGTTCGATACAGATTGCCCGTCCCGCGCCGCCTGCCCCCAGGACAACCGCCCTTTTGTTCTTCGGGTCGATACCGCCGTCCTTCCTGAGGGATTCCAGGAACCCTTTGCCGTCGGTATTCTCTCCAAACAGCTTGCAGCTGCGGTTGACCACCGTATTGACCGCGCCGATCTTGTCCGCTGCCTCGGAAATCTCATCGAGGTGACGGAGAACCTCAACCTTGTGGGGCATGGTCAGGTTGATTCCTTTCATATTGAGAGTCGTGACCGCCTTCATCGCCTCCGCCAGGTGTTCGGGAGGTATTTCGATGGTCAGATAGCGCCAATTCTCCATCCCGGCAGCATGAAACGCCGCTTCGATCATGACCACCGTGGGGTTCTCCGCTACAGGATGTCCGAAGACACCGACCAGATTGTCGAGGTAAGACTTCCCCATACCTACTTCTCCTCCTCAAGCGGAGACCTGAATGTTTTCCTCAGAGCCGTCACCGCTGTACACTATGATCCCACCTTTGCAGCATTCGTTAGCTGCTTTATACATCTCCACCTTCCTTTCTTCAAGGCAAACCGGATCCGTTTAAGACTGCCGGAGGTTTCTAACCGGGTACTTCTTGATCGGCTCGTCCGTTGCGTTGACAAAACGGTTGCGGCGCGCTACTCCTAGGGAACAAGCAGAGGAGATGTCCATGACCGAAAACCTTCACGGCAAAAATTTTATCGCCGGGGAGCTCAAGGCCGGCGGCGCGCAAAGCGCCCGAGCCGTAAACCCAGCCACGGGGCAACAGCTGGAACCGGAGTTTATCCATGCCACCGAGGCGGAAGTACGGCAGGCCGCAGAACGGGCGGAGCAGGCGCAGGAGAAGCTCCTTCGGCTGGGTTCGGCCCCTCGGGCGAGGCTGCTGCGGCGGATGGCCGAGGAAATCATTGCTCTCGGAGATCCACTCATCGATCGCTGCCACCTGGAGACGGCACTGCCCAAGGGGCGCCTGGTCTCCGAACGTGCGCGCACCGTGAATCAGCTTCTTATGTTCGCCGACCTGCTGCAGGAAGGATCCTGGGTGGACGCCCGCATCGATACGGCGATCCCGGATCGGACCCCCTCCCCCCGCCCGGATCTGCGAAGGATGCTCATTCCCATAGGACCGGTCGCGGTATTCTGCGCCAGCAATTTCCCTCTGGCCTTCTCCGTGGCCGGCGGAGACACGGCCTGCGCTGTTGCCGCAGGATGTCCGGTCATCGTCAAAGCCCACGGATCCCACCCCGGAACCGCGGAACTGGTGGCCACCGCCCTCAAGCGGGCCGTAGCCGCGGAGAAGATGCCTCCGGGGATGTTCAGCCTGATTCACGGGCCGGGTAAGACGGTTGGAGTTCAACTGGTTACCCATCCTCTGATCAAGGCCGTTGGATTTACCGGCTCCCTCCGGGCAGGCCGGGCCCTGTTCGACGCCGCCGCTTCGCGGCCTGAACCGATCCCCGTTTACGCTGAGATGGGAAGCATCAATCCGGTGTTTCTGCTGCCGCAGGCGCTGCGGGATCGCAGCAAGGAGATCGCCAGGGGATTGGGTGCTTCGGCTACCCTCGGGGTCGGACAGTTCTGCACCAACCCCGGGCTGGTCATCGGGCTGGAATCCGAAGAGCTCGATGCCTTCATCCGGGAGGCTGGTTTGCTGTTCAAGGAAGCGACGGTGGAAACCATGCTGAACAAGCGGATCCACCAGGCCTACCAGGAGGGCTCCAGCCGATTGAGAGCCGTGGAGGGAGTAGAGCTCAGGGCCGAAGCGATCGGTGCTCCTGATGTCGGCCGAACCCAGGGCAGACCGGCCCTGTACAGCAGCGACGACCGGACTTTCCTGGATAATCCCCTGTTGCGGGAAGAGGTGTTCGGTCCCTCCTCCCTCATCATTCGGGCGCGGAGCCGGGAGGAGCTGCTGCGGATCGCCGCAACGCTGAAAGGCCATCTGACCGCTTCGATTCACGGAAGCGAGCAGGAGCTGCTGGACTATTCCGATCTGGCGGCCGTCCTGCAGCGCAACGTGGGGCGCCTGATTTTCAACGGTTTTCCCACCGGTGTGGAGGTATGTGCGGCGATGAACCACGGCGGCCCCTACCCGGCATCCAGCGACAGCCACTTCACTTCGGTGGGTACCGCGGCGATTTACAGATTCGTAAGACCCATATGCTTCCAGGGTTTTCCTGACCCCTCGCTCGCACCGGAGCTGCAGGATGAAAATCCTCTCGGCATTCTCCGTCAGGTCGACGGTCTCTATACCCGCGATCCTATCCCGCGCTGATATTTCTCAAGCCTTCGAATTTTCGGCACTTACAAACAGCACGGTGTATTGCCAGTCCAGCTCACGACCGCTGAGCTGATCTGTACAGATCTTCCGGAGACGTTCGATCTCGGCGGAGCTCATTATAGCTGAAGCCCGGGTCGCGTAGCTTCCGCTCTGGGGCGCGAACCAGCGTTCGATGTCTTCGCTTCGGATCGTTCGGCGATCGGAAAATCTTTGGGCGTCCCTCTTCACAATGTTGAAGCCCGTATCCTCCACCAATCTACAGAAATCCTCGACCGACCAGTTGACAAGAGGATTGGCCGGATCCGTGTAGATAGCCTCTTCGGCCTGATGGAGTTTCTTTTCAAACGCCTCACTCTCGGACTCCATATCGAGCAGCTCGGAGAGCCGCATGCCCTTAGACGGCACAATTTCTGCCAGAGATATCTGCCCCACGGGTCGGAGCACCGCGGACACTGCTTTCAGGCAGGCGCCTTTATCCGGCTCCCGGAACAGGGCGTTGCGCCCCACCGCGGCGTCGAAACGGATCTGTCCTCCCTGGCTGCGTTCCAGCAGCTCGGGGAGTGCCTGCGGAGCCCCGACCAGTACCTTGGGCCGCTCCAGCTCCGCGAGTGCCTGCGCCCTGCTCTCCAGGTGGGAGGCGGCGGTCGAATCGTCGCACACGGACCAGACCCCTCCTTCCGGCACCCGCCGCAGGGCTTCCCAGGTAAGGAGCCCTTCCCCGGCCTTCAGGTCCAACAGCAGATGATGGCGCGCCGTGGAGATGGCCGAGAATATCGTCTCCCGTATCAGCGCAAGCTGTTCGCTCGTCTGGCTGACTGCCCGCTCCAGCCACAGATCTCGATCTCTGTGCCCCTTGCTGAAGGTCAGGATCTCTGCGCTGCGGCGATCCACCTCCATCATGGCCTCCAACTGGGCCTCCCGCCGGCGCTGCACCTGCTTCCGGATAGCAGCCTCGTAGCCCTGATCCGAAGGCTGATAGAAGACCTTTCCCTGCAGAGAATCGGGCAGGTACTGCTGCGCCACCCAATGCTCCCTGTAGGCATGGGGGTAGAGGTAGCCCTCGCCGTGGCCGAATCCCTCCTTATCGCGGCTGGCATCCCTGAGGTGGTTGGGAACCTCCCCGGCCTGCTCGGTCTCTACAACGTCCAGGGCGTCGAAAAAGGCGAGACTCGTATTGGACTTGGGAGCCGTGGCCAGGTAGAGCACGGACTGGGCCAGATGGAAACGCCCTTCGGGAAGGCCAACCCTCTCGAAGGCGGCGGCCGCCGCCTGGGTCACGACCAGGGCGTTCGGATCGGCCAGACCCACATCCTCGGAGGCGAAGATCAGCATGCGGCGGAAGATGAAGCGGGGATCCTCCCCGGCGTATACCATGCGGGCCAGCCAGTACAGGGCGGCGTCGACGTCGGAACCCCGCAGGCTCTTGATGAAGGCGCTGATCGTATCGAAGTGGTAGTCCCCCTCCTTGTCGTAGAGCACCACCCTCCGCTGGATGCTCTCCTCGGCGATCTCCAGGGTGATGTGGATCGACTGCCCTTCAGGCGGAGGGAAACGCTCAGGGGTGGTTTCCACCGCCAGCTCGATCGCATTGAGAAGGGTACGGGCGTCTCCCCCGGAAACGTCTACCAGGTGATCGAGAGCCTCATCATCGAACTCCACCTTGTATGCGCCGTAACCCCGCTGCCGATCCGCCAGCGTCCTCTCGACGATGGCGTACAGGTCTTCCGATCGCAGAGCTTTGAGCTGAAAGATCCGGGAGCGGCTGACCAGGGCCGGGTTTACCTCGAAGAAGGGATTGAGGGTGGTGGCCCCGATGAAAACAATGGTGCCGTTTTCCACCCAGGGCAGCAGGGCATCCTGCTGGGCCTTGTTCCAGCGGTGCACTTCATCCACGAACAGGATGGTGCGCTGCCCGTAGAGTTTTCGCCGCTGCTCCGCCTCCCCCGTGTTTTGGCGGATCTCTTTGACCCCGGCCAGCACGGCGTTGATACTGAAGAACTGACTGCGGGTGGAGTTGGCGATCACCCGGGCCAGTGTGGTTTTGCCGGTTCCCGGCGGACCGTAGAAGATCAGGGAGGAAAGCTGATCCGCCTGGATCGCCCTGCGCAGAAGTCTCCCGTGACCCAGAATGTGCTCCTGCCCGACGAACTCATCCAGGGTTCGGGGCCGCATGCGGGCAGCCAGGGGCTGCTCCGCCTCGCTCTGCCGGGTTGCCTGATCGAACAGCTCTTCCTTCTGCGGGCGCCTGGATTTCAAGCTTCAAACCTCTTCAAGTGGAATTTATTCTACTACAATGGCGCCGGAAAATACTATTCAGAAGGAGCTGCCCTTTTTATATTCATAGAAAACAAGGGGCAGGAAAAAGGCGCATGACCATTCCCATATCCTACAACCACTCCCCACTGGAGCTGATCCGCGCCCGGACCTCTGTTCGGCGGTTCACCGGAGAGCCCGTTTCAGGGGAGGTCCGCGAAGAGCTGCAGCACTGCTGCCGTGAGGCGCGGCCGGGACCGTTCGGCAGTGCCTGCCGATTTCGGCTGATCGACAACCCTGCCGGCGGCGATCGCTCAGAGCGGGTGGGAGCCTACGGACTCATCAGGGGAGCCCGCACCTATCTGGCCGGAGCGACGGGATCGAGCCGATACGGTCTGGAGGACTTCGGCTATCTCTTCGAGCTGCTCCTGCTCAAGGCAACAGATCTGGGAATGGGCAGCTGCTGGCTGGGGGGGACCTTCACCCGCAGCCGTTTTGCCAGGGCTATGGAGTTGCAGGGGGAGGAAATCATCCCGGCGGTTAGTCCTATAGGTGTTCCGACAGAGCAGAGGAGCGTGGTCGATCAGGTGATCCGCTGGGGCGCCGGCTCTAAGCGGAGAAAACCTTGGGAGGAGCTGTTCTACGACGGCGACACCGCAGTGCCCCTGTCAGAGGCCCAGGCGGGACCATTCGCCACGGCTCTGGAGATGGTCCGACTCGCGCCTTCCGCCTCCAACAGACAGCCCTGGCGCTGCCTCAAAGCGGGGCAGACGATCCACTTCTGCCTGCAGCGCTTTCCCGGCTACCGGTCGCTCCTGCAGACCGATCTTCAGCGCATCGACATGGGCATCGCCTTGTCCCACTTCGACCTGGCCATGGCGTCATCCGGCATCGAGGGCAGTTGGCAGGTTTTGGATCCGCCTGCTCTGCAATCTTCACCCCTTTCCCGTCCGGAGGCCTGGCAAAGGTGCGAATATCTAGTAAGCTGGGGGCACGGCCATCCGGGGTACGGCCATCCGGAATCCTGAACCATGACTGAGCAACTTTACTACACAGATCCTCGCCTTGCGGACTTCGAAGCCCGCCTTCTGCAGCAGAAAGCCGAGGCAGACCGCTGGGTCGTGGTCCTGGACAGAACGGCCTTCTACCCCGAGGGGGGCGGCCAGCCCGCCGATCGGGGAACGCTGAACGGTGTACCGGTCCTGGACGTGCAGAAACAGCGGGACGAGATTCGCCACTACCTTGCCGAGCCTCTGCCGGAGGAAACAGCGGGGCGGGAAACAGCGGCTGGGGGCGCGGCGATTGAGGGACCCGCTGTGCGGGGAACCATCGACTGGGCCAGGCGCTTCGAGTTCATGCAGCAGCATACCGGACAGCACATAATATCGGCCAGCCTGATCGAAGCGGCAGGCTATCGTACCATTTCGGCGTATCTCGGCGACCACTACACCGCCGTGGAAATCGACAGCGATGCTGTTCGGGAGAAGGAGATCGAAGCGGCGGAAACGCTGGCCAATCAGGTAGTTACCCGGAATCTTCCGGTACAGATCCGCTGGATCCGCCCGGAGGAGGCGGAGCACTATCACTTGAGAAAGCCTCCCCCGGAGGTGGAGCGTCTGCGCATCGTCCAGATCGAGGGGGTCGACGCAGCGGCCTGCGCCGGCATCCACGTGGCCGCTACCGGAGAGGTGGGTCTGATCAAATACGACGGCCTCGAAAAAATCCGGGGTCGCCTGCGCCTGCATTGGCTGATCGGAGAGCGGGCCTACAGGGACACCCGGGAAAAGGACCGTCTGGCCGCCGCTTTGAACCGGGAGCTGACCTGCGGGACCGCGGATATCCTGAGCTCAGTACAGGATCTGAGAAACAAGATCCGCGAGCGGGAGCAGCGCATCTCCCAGCTGGAGAAGGCCCTGGCGGAGCAGCGGGTGCGGGAGGTGCTGGAACGGGCGCAGACCGTCCAGGGTGTCCGTCTCGTCCTGGAGAGCCTGTCCCTGGCGGAAAGCTCCTACGCCCAGACCGTCTACCAGAGCCTGCTCGACCAGCCAAAAACCGTGGCCTGCATACTTCTGCGTCGAAATGCAGATATCCAATGGCGGATCGGCTGCAGCGAGGATCTGGATCTGCCCTGGAAGCAGATCCTCCCCGGCTTGTTTCCCCTCATCGACGGCAAGGGAGGGGGCAGGGGCAGGAGCTGGCAGGGTGTGGGCGTTAACCCGCAGGGGGCGGATCGTTTTCTCTCTGCCCTGGGTACGGCGCTCCGGGATCAGCTTCGGGGAGAAAGCGATGGCTGAGGGCGACAAGTCGATCCGAGACTGGGCTACTCACCGAACCAACAATCCCCGCTCGAGCGGGATCCTGCTCCACCCCACCTCGCTGCCCGGTCGGTACGGTATCGGCTCACTGGGCCGCGCAGCCCTGGCCTTCGTGGACTTTCTCGAAGCCAGCGAGCAGTGCGTCTGGCAGGTGCTTCCCCTGGGTCCCACCGGCTACGGGGAATCGCCGTACCAGAGCTTCTCCTCCTTCGCGGGCAATCCGCTGCTGATCGACTTGGAAGAGCTCGAACGGGAAGGCTTCCTGGCCCCCGAGCATCTCGAGGGTGCCCCGGAGTTCCCGAAGGATCATGTAGAGTACGGGAGCGTGTTCACTTTCAAGAGGGACATCCTGAAATGCGCCCACCTGCACTGGAAGCAGCTGGGTGATCCTGCCAGCCGACGGGAATTCGAGGCTTTCTGCGAACGGGAGCGCTCCTGGCTGGAGGATTTCTCCCTCTTCATGGCCCTGAAACGGACCTTCGAGTCCAAGGGTCTGATCGGCGACTGGAGCAGCTGGCCCGCTGAACTGATCCGGCGCGAACCGGAGGCGCTGAAGCGCTGGCGGGGAAGCGTATCCGAAGAAATCGAACAGCAGAAATTCCAGCAGTTTCTGTTCTTCCGACAATGGGATGCGGTGAAGCGCTACGCCGCCGATCGGGGGGTCCGCATCGTCGGTGATCTCCCGATCTACGTTGCCTTCGACAGCTCCGATGTCTGGTCGAATCAACAGCTGTTCTTCCTCGACGAAAAGGGAGCGCCCACGGTCGTGGCCGGGGTTCCGCCGGACTACTTCAGCGACACCGGACAGCTGTGGGGAAACCCCCTCTACAACTGGAAGCGGCACAAAGAAACGGGGTACACGTGGTGGATCGAGCGGATCCGGGGCAACCTGCGCCTGGCAGACAGCTTGAGGCTGGATCACTTCCGCGGATTCGAGGCTTATTGGGAGGTGCCCGCGGGGGAGCAGACGGCGGTGAAGGGACGCTGGGTCAAAGGCCCCGGCGCGGATTTATTCAATTCCCTCAAAAAGGCTCTCAAAGAGAATTTCGAAACTCTGCCCTTGATCGCCGAGGATCTGGGGGTCATTACCCCCCCGGTGGTGAAGCTTCGGGATCGCTTCGGCTTTCCCGGAATGAAGGTGCTCCAATTTGCCTTCGATGAGGATGCCGAAAACGAGTATCTGCCCCACAACTACCTGCCCAATTGCGTTGTGTACACCGGAACCCATGACAACGACACGACCCTGGGCTGGTACAGGCGGGAAAGCGATGCGGTGCAGGACCAGGTTCGCCGCTATCTGGGCCGGGACGGGCACGATATCGTCTGGGACCTGATCCGCCTGGCCTTCTGCTCAACGGCCGACACGGCGGTAATCCCTCTGCAGGACGCGATGAACCTCAGCAGCGCCGCCCGCATGAACGTCCCCAGTCGCGGTGAAGGCAATTGGCAGTGGCGATTCACCGGCGAGTCTATCACTGAGGAGATCATCGGCAGGCTCCGCGGGCTCAGCCGGCTGTACGGTCGCTGCACTCAGATCAAAACTGCGACAGGGAATCCTGAACCGTCGGATCGAACCTAACCGCTTCCGTTAAATGAACAGAAAAACCAGGAAAGTTGCAGCATTTCGGAAAAAATATGGACCCTGGGCTGTGGTCGCCGGTGCTTCCGAAGGGATCGGGCGGGCATTCGGCCTGTCCCTGGCGAAACGGGGACTGCATCTGGTTCTCATCGCCAGGACCAAAGATCCCTTGGTGCGGCTGTCCGAAGAACTGAAGGGGGAATATCGCATCCAAACCCTGCCCGTATTGCTGGATCTTTCGACCTCCGGCGCAGTCGAGCGCATAGGCAATATCACGGCGGACCTGGATGTCGGGCTGGTGGTCTACAACGCGGCCCTTGCCGATACCGGACCGTTTCTGTACCGGCAGCCGGAAATGTTGAAGCGGTTGGTTGCCACCAACTGTACAGGACCGCTGCTGCTGTGCCGCCATTTCGGCGCAAAAATGGCGGAGCGCGGGAAAGGGGGATTTGTACTCATGTCCTCCATGAGCGGCTTTCAAGGCACACCTTACGTGGCTGCATACGGAGCAAGCAAGGCTTTCAATCTGGTGCTGGCCGAAGGGCTGTGGTATGAGCTCAAATCGGCCAATGTCGACGTTCTTGCCTGCTGTCCCGGACCCACGGGCACGCCAGGGTTCAACAGCAGCCTTCGGGGCAAGCGCCCTCCCACTTTTACTCCGGTCCTGTCGCCGGAGCAGGTGTCGGAAGATTCGCTGCGCTGTTTAGGAAAACGTTCCATTCTGGTTCCCGCCTTCGTTAACCGAATGGCTTCATTCTTTATCCGGAAGCTGATGCCCAGACAGGCCGCCGTCAGAATCATGGGCAAATCCACCGGCAGGATGTACGGCGGGGCTTCTCCGGAGGACCGATGATGTCTCCAATAAATGAAGAAGGAATTGACTCAGATCAATGCAACTCCTGAGTGCATTGATTATATTTTAACCATGGATCATCAGTTTTGCCCCGGGGCAAAAATCCTCAGACAGCCCCAACCGGAAATGTTCGACTGCCCCTCCTGCGGAGAGGAGGTGGAGATCTGGACCGATGAGATCCGCGGCGTTTGCTCCAACTGCGGTCAGGCGGTCTTCCGGGAGGGAACCATGAGCTGCCTGGAGTGGTGCAAGTTCGCCCAGGACTGCGTGGGAGAAGAGGCCTATGACCGCTACATCAAAAACCGGGCGACGGGGCTGCGCCACAGGCTGCTGGAGACGTTACAAAAGCACTGGGACGGGAACCCGGATCGGTTACGAGAGGCCGAGGCGGTCCTCTCCTGGAGCGAGCATATACTGAAAGAGGAAAAAGCGGATTGGCATATTGTCATTCCGGCTAGTATATTACAGACTGTCGATGGCGATGCAGACTCCGGCGTCTTTCGGGCCGCCAAAGAAATTCTGCTTCGTTCCGGTTTGGTGCGCGAAGATATCGAAAAGATCTTGCGCGTTATCGAGCGGGATCCATCGGAGAGCGGTGCGGAGTTCGATGTGGTTCACGATGCCCGGCTTCTGGCTCTTCCTCGAGCACAGAGGCCTGCCGAAGATGCCCTGAGGACCGAGACCGCAAAAAGACTTGCGATGGTGCATTCATCCGGCGGATAGTGCTCCGCGGATGAAGAGAAAACGCCGCGCCATCATGGAGGTACACAATGCGCGAAAAAGTCGAAGTGGCTTTGCAGGATATACGCCCTGCCCTTCAGGCCGACGGGGGTGATGTCGAGCTGGTCGAGGTAACCGAAGACGGCATCGTCAAGGTGAAACTCAAAGGCGCCTGCGGCGGCTGCCCCATGGCCCAAATTACCCTCAAGCAGGGAATCGAACGTCGACTCAAAGACTCGATCCCCGAGGTGAAAAGCGTCGAGTCCGTCCCGCTCTGGGACTGAACAACCGGCGTTAACTCCCGCGGGGTCAACTCCTCGCGGCTAGCCCTCCCGCGGGGTAATCTGAAATACCTCTACTCGTCCCCGTCGCAGCAGCTTCACGTCCAGGGGCGTTCCCGGGGGCCATTTGCTCAGCAGGCGGTGGAGATCGTCCACCGTCCCAACCTGGTTCTCATTCAGACCGAAGATGCAGTCACCGGGCTCCAGACCGGCACGCTCGGCCGGACCGCCCGTCTCGATACTGATAACCTCGACCACAATGGGAGTACTGAGATCCAGGTTGTGCTGGATCCTCCTGTTCACGGGGCGGGATTGGGCTCCGATGCCCAGGTAGGCCCTGCGGACCTTCCCGTGCATCACCAGCTCGGTCACCACCCAGCGGGCCGTGTTGATCGGGATGGCGAAACTGATCCCCTGGGCCATGTAGATCATGGCCGTATTGATTCCGGCCACCCGCCCCCGGCTGTCCACCAGAGGACCTCCGGAGTTGCCCGGGTTCAGGGCGACGTCGGTCTGGATCACACCGTCGATCAATCTCCCGCTCCGGCTGCGCAAACTCCGGCCCAGAGCCGAAACGACTCCGGCTGACACGGTGCTCTGAAAGCCCAGCGGATTGCCTATGGCAATCACCAGCTGTCCGACCTTCAACAGGTCCGAGTCACCGAGCTGTGAAGCAGGGAGGCCGCCGTCGGAGATACGGATCACCGCCAGGTCGGTCGCCGGATCGGTCCCGATCACCTGGGCGGCAAAGGTGCGCCCGTCGGTCAGGGACACGTCCAGAGCGTCGCTTTCCTCCACGACGTGATTGTTGGTCAGGACAAACCCGTCCGGAGTGATGATCACCCCGGATCCCGCGCCCGCCTCCCCGGGCTCGGCACCTCGCCGGCCGCCCGCCCTGTTCTTTCGGATGCTGATGGCAACCACGGAGGAACCCACGGTCTCCACGACACTGGTCACGGCCCGTGAGTAGGCGTCCAGCAGCTCCTGGTCGCTGGGCCGTGCGTCTTTTCGGGAACCCCCATTTCCCGATCCGAGTCCCTCCTGCTGATCGTTTTTACTGAAGACCCATTGAAGTACCCGGTCCATCCGCTGCTCCTCTCTCACTTTAAAAATGTACTTAAATCCAGCGCCTGGGGCCAATTGCGCTTGGCGAATGCTTGAGTCGAACGGCGGCTGCGCCCTTGAGCATTTGCAGGCCAGGATTTACAGTAGCCCTATGGACATTCTAAAACAGTGCAGCAGCCTGATCGCACAGGGAATCGATATAGTCCTGGTCACCGTGGTGAAGGCGGGCAGCGGAACCCCCGGCAAAGCGGGATTCAAAATGATCCTGACCGACCGGGGTGAGCTGTTCGGAACCGTGGGGGGCGGAGCGATCGAGCATCGGGCGGTGGAGGACGGCAGGAAGGTTCTTGGAACCCGGGAAAACCGCCTGGAGGAGTACAATCTCGAGAAGCTCGAGATGAAATGCGGCGGACAGGTCACCCTGCTGTACGAGTACATGCAGGGCCGGCGGGGCTTCATGCTGTTCGGGGGCGGACATATCGGCAGGGCTCTGACCCCGGTTCTGGAATCCCTCGGCTTTCGGGTGACCGTGTTCGACTCCCGGCCCGAAGTTCTGGATCTTCTGGGAGAAAGGGAAGAGCGGACGATCCTTATCGGAGACTACGAAGATATCGCAGGCGCCGCGGATAACCTGCGGGCCTGCGAGTTCTGTTTCATCGCCACCCACGGTCATCTGCACGATTTCCAGGTCTTGAAGCAGGTGCTGCAGGCCAGGGACGAGTACCGCTACGTCGGCTTGATCGGGTCCCGCTCCAAGATCCGCACCACCCTGGAAAAACTCGAGGCGGGCGGCCTGCAGGCCCCCGGCTATCTGTACGCCCCGGTGGGCCTGAAGATCGGCGGCGACACCGCGGCGGAAATCGCGATCTCCATCGCGGCGGAGGTCGTGGCTGTGGTGCACGGCGCGGAGGTGCCCCACATGCGTTCCACCCTGAAAAAATAGTTGTTCAGCAGTGATATCCCGGGAAGCGGCGGCTTTGCCCCGCCCATTCGATCCCCTCGCAGCCGGTACAACGGCAAAGTGCTCAGAAAAATTTGCGATCTCCCGTTGTTCTCAACTACAATGAAGGTACCGACGGTGTTCCGCCGACCAAGGAGGCCGCAGATGAGGCAGGCAAAGACTGCAGGTGTTGTTCGTCTATTGGCTGGGTTCCTCATCGTCATCGGGACCCTTGTTCTGCCGGGCAGCTGCAAATCCCTGA
>CAZPPB010000048.1:0-23453 GCA_964588355.1 uncultured Spirochaetaceae bacterium
TGGAGTGCACCAGCCGGGAGATGCTTCCCAAGCGCTTCCAGAACCTCGAGCGGGGCACCCTTGTCTCGGATATCAGGCAGCTGAAGATCCTGACCGGCGAGCTGGAGTAATATTCCCTGCTTGCCGCCCATGGTAATTTCCACTATCCTAGTAGCATAGAGGAGTTGTGGTGATGAACGATCGGATTTCCGTGGATCCGCGAATAGGTCATGGTCAGGCCTGTATCAAGGGCACCCGAATACCGGTTCATCAGATCGTAAAAATGCTGGCATATGGCGATTCCATAGAGGATCTGCTTCGGGAATACCCAACTCTGACCCGCGAGGATATACTGGCTTGCCTAGAGTACGCCGGAACTCTGGCGGAAGAGCAGATCGCTCCGATAGAAACAATCTGACAATTCACGCCGTGAGGGTCTTCGTCGACGAGAATATCCCCAAGCTAACAGTAGATTATCTCAATAGCGCGGGGCACGATGTCTTGGACCTACGAAAGACGCCACAGGAAGGTCTTAGCGACGAAAAGGTTTGGGCGCTTGTTCGAAGACAGAAGCGACTGTTGATCACGACTGATAAGGGATTCTTGACTCGCCGACATGATAGGCACTCCGGACTTCTTGTGATTCTCCTTCGCCAGCCGAACAGCCAAAAAATCCACGAAAAAGTTGTTCAGGCTATACAGTACTTTCAAAAAGAAGAGTGGCTTGGAATGGCTGTCGTGATGCGTGATCGTGTCATGACCAGGTGGAAACAGAAGGTTGGTGAGACAGAATGAATAAATATTCTCAGGAGCGGCACAATGGCTGAAAAAAAGGCGTTAACCCTGTACTGGAGCAAGAACGGAAACACGGAAAAAGTTGCCAGAAGGATCCACGATACCCTGGTAAAGGCCGGGATCGATGATTCGATCTGTCGCATGACCAAGGATCTGGAGGTCGAGTACCGTGATTACAACCTGGTATTCCTGGGAGCCCCGGTGTATCACAACCTGCCGCCCAAGCCTGTCATCGCTTTTCTGGAGAAGCACAGGAAACGGGGCATTGAGATCGTGGCTTCAGCTCCTGAAATGCCGGGGATCGCGGCCATACCCTACTGCACCTACGGCGGGGGGCATACCGGCCACAATGAGGCGGTGCCCATGCTCAAGTTTATCGGCCAATTCTTCGAGCACGAAGGCATCCGGGTGGTGGATGAGATCGCCCTGCTCGGCAACTTCCCGGAAGCTGAGGAAGCCTACAACCTGAGAGGCCGCTTCGGGATAATCACCGACCGCCCCAGTGACCAGGACCTGCGGGAGGTCCAGGGGCGGGTCCTGGGGATCCTGCGCCGGCTGCACCGGATCCTGCCCCTGGGGGATGCGTTTCTGTAGCAGCCGGTTTTCCGTATCCGTTATTGTTTTTGCGGCAAGCGCTGACCCGGCTCGGAGGAGACGCCGGTCTTTTGTTCCATTACCGGCGGCGTTTGCCGATCTCAACCAGACCGTGAAGGATCTCTTCGTCGCTGAGAAGGGCCGCGGCCTCGAGGATCCGTGACACGGAGTTGGGCACGTTCTTCGAAGTGAGTGTACCGGGCGGCCCGTCAAGCTCGTCGAAGAAGCGTCGGGTTACTTCCGCTGCGATGCGCTCCCCGATCCCCTGGCCCCCGGCCGCTTCCTCCACAACTGCTATGGAGCCGGTTTTCTTCAAGGAATTGCCGATCGTATCGTAATCCAGGCTGGTTGGATCCACTGTACGCAGATCGATGATCTCTACCGATACACCCTGGATCTTCAGCTGTTCGGCCAGAGCCTCGAGGCGTCCGGTCATGGAGGAGTAGGTCAGGACGGTCAGGTCCTCTCCCACGGTCGCAACCCGGGCCTTACCGAAGGGGATAAAGTAGTCCAGATCATCTTTGGGAACGGAAAACTTCTTCGCGTAGAGGCAGTGGTGCTCCAAAAACACCACCGGATCCAGGGACTGCATCGCCGTGTTGAACAAACCGATGTAGTCGAAGGCACTGCTCGGAGCCACGATTCTCCAGCCGGCAAACAGAGCGAACAAACCGATCGGATCCATGGAGTGCTGCCCTCCGTACCCGCAGCCCGTGGCGATGCGGGTCCGTGCGACCAGAGGCAGATCGGTGGTGCCTCCGTACATGTAGCGGGCCTTGGCGATCTGGTTGAAGGCCTGATCCGCAGCGGCCAGGGTGAAATCGGGGAACATGATTTCCACGATCGGACGCATCCCAGACATGGCCGCACCGCAGGTTATACCGACAAATCCGGCTTCCGATATCGGTGTGTTGATGATCCGGTTCGGATACAGGCTGGGCAGCCCCCTGGTTGCGCCGTAGGCTCCGCCGCCGAAATTGGCGATCTCCTCACCGAACACGACTACCTTGTCGTCTTTTTCCAGCCAGCGACCGGTTACCGCAGCGATGGCATCGGAGTATTTAATCTCCCGGAACTCTTGAAAGTCTGCCCGTTCTTTGTAGCGCAGTCCCTCCAGTTCTTCGCCGCCGCTGCGCATCCCGGCCCCTGCGGTGCTCGGCTCCGGCCAGAGCTCCTGCCTGACCTGACGGTGATCGTCTCCGACGGTACAGAACTCCAGGGCCTGCCGCACGGTTTCCTGCGCGAGTTTCTGTACGCGATCAACCTCTTTGTCTTTAAGGATGCCGTTCTGTACCAGCGTACGGGGGAAGCTCTTCACCGGATCTTTCGCAAGCCAGACAGCTTCCTCTTCCCTGTTCCGGTAGCCGTAGGCGCTGCCCGGTTGATCCCCGGCATGGTGATAGTGGCGGTAGCATTTTGCTTCGATGATGTGCGGGCCTTCGCCCTTTCGAATTCGCTCGGCCGCATCTCTGGTAGCTTCGTAGACGGCGATCACATCGGTTCCATCCACGATCCGGGCCTTCATGCTGTAGGAGACGGCGTGCAGGGAGAGGTCGGCTATCGCGCAGGCCTCGGAGCAGCGGGTGCCTACGGCATACTCGTTGTTTTCGATGAAGTAGAGGATGGGCAGCTTCCACAGCCCGGCCATGTTCAGGGCTTCGTGAAAAACACCTTGGTTTACAGCCCCGTCACCGAAGAAACAGACGACGATACGGCCGGTTTTTTTGTACTTCTGCGCATAAGCTGCACCGGTGGCCAGAGGAATGCCGCCGGCCACGATGGCGTTGGTTCCAAGCACACCGGCCTCGGCGTAGCGAAGGTGCATCGATCCTCCCCGGCCTCCGCAATATCCCGGGGCAAGGCCCATGATCTCGGCCAGGGTCTTCTGTACGACTTGCAGGCCTTCGGGGGGCAACTGTTCCCGGGTGGGGTTCCACTTGGGGCTCAGCACGTAGTTCAGGGCTTTGCTCAAAAATTGGTGATGAGCCCTGTGGCTGCCGGTGATCTTGTCTTGCCTGCCGATTGCGGCAATAGCCGCCGCAGCTGCCGCCTCCTGCCCCACGCTGGAGTGCACGGGGCCCCAAACGCAGCCGTTGTTTTTCAGCCGCAGCAGCGCGTGCTCGAATTTGTTGATCAGCAGGATTTCAAACAGCAGCCGTGAGGCCAGCAGGGGTTGAAGATTCTTCACATCCTGGGCGCTCGATTTCCACAGCTGCCAGTCGAACTCAGCTTGCAGTTTCAGCCTTTTCATATCGGTCCCTTCGGATCTGGTTGTACTCGCCGATCAGAGTTCGCAGCTCCTCCCTGCTGATAGAAGCTCCCTCTTGGGTGGGATTGTCCAGCAGATACGACGGAAGCCTGTCCAGTGACGGATCGATGCCTTCTCGAGCATTGTAGAGACGTGTCCGTTCGGTTATTCGATTGGCAATCGACTGCAGTTCCTGCTTGCCGAGCCGCATGCCCGTGGCGGCGGCGATCAGCGCGGAGAGCTCATCCCATTTGATGAAATCGCGGAAGAAGCGGCAGAGGATAAGACTGTCGAAAAGAGCTGCGCGGTCCTCATAATCGATGTGCAGCTGCGCCTTGCCTTGGATCTGCTCTTTGGGGATCTCGCCGGACAGCTCCGCCTTGTAGAAGGTGCCCCGCAAGTGGCATGCCCCCCGAGCCGCTGTGGCGTAGGACAGACCCATACCCTTCAGCACCCGGGGATCGAAACCGGCCGGTTCCAGGCCCTTCACGTGAACCGCCAGGTCATTCAAATCCAGTTCCGCCGCCGCTTGTTTGATCCCGGAGCCGAGCAGTTTGCCGATACCCTGGGCGTGAGCGATAAGCTGCAGCAGCTCTGCGATCCGATCCGGCTGATTGTAGTCGATCGGAAAGTCGATCTTGCCCCTCTTGCAGGCTTCGGTTACAAAGCCCGCCATATTCCCGGCACTCATCGTGTCCAGGCCGAGCCGGTCGCAGAGATCGTTCAGATAGGCAACCTCTTCCAGGCTCTCTATGCAGTTGAGCCCGCCGATCGCATAAACGGTTTCGTACTCCGGTCCTTCGATCTCCAGACCCCTGTGCCTTCCCTCCCGTACCACGGATTTTTTCGTGCACTGGAGGAAACAGTTCGGACAGCCGTGGCGTTTCACCTCGAAGTGCTCGTGCATGTAGTCCCCAGACAGGTTCTCCCACTTTGGGAAGTGTCCCGACTGCCAGTAGCGGGTGGGAAAGCAGTTCTGAGAGTTGGTCACTTTTACCTGGCTGATCGTTCCGAAATTCCGGTAGACCCCGGTGACAGGGGAATCTTTGCCCTTTTTCGAGATGTCGCGGACCATCTCCCTGAGAAGATTCTCGTCGGCGATCTCTGCCTTTCGGCTGCCGGCAAAGGCGATGCCTTTGATCTTTTTGGAGCCCAGAACCGCCCCCATGCCGCCCCGTCCCAGACTCCGCCAGCGGTCGGACTTGATGCAGGCATAAACAACCCGGTGCTCTCCGGCCGGACCGATAACCATGACTCCGGCCCCTGCAGGGGAGTGTTCCAAGATATGGTTTTCGGTATCCCCCGTTTCCCGTCCTGCGAGCCGCTGCGCATCGTGGAACTGTACCCCCTCATCGGTGATCAGCAGACGGCTGAGGGACTGGCAGGCTCCATCCAGGATAACAGCATCTACCCCGCAGGCTTTGATTTTAGGCGCCAAGGTGCCGCCGCAGTAGGATTCTCCGTATCCGCCGGTGGCCGGGCTCTTGGTGAACACGGCGAAGCGGGATTGGCTCCACATCGCCGTACCGGTGAGGGGTCCCACGGCGATGATAAAACGGTTTTCCGGATCGAAGGGGTGAACTCCCGGGGGATTATCTTCGAGCAGGTAGTGGGACCCGAGACCCTTGCCCCCCAACGACCTTTCGAAGACAGAATCCGGAATCGTTTCAAATTTGGATTGTCTGGTCGACAGATTGATGCGCAGTAGACGATTGTAGAAACCTTTCACTGTTCTTCAGCTCCCGCGAAACGGACAGAGTTCGATTTTCGATCCCCAGGTGGGTCTTCGTGGATCTATAGTATCCGCTGTTCGAGCCGCTGTAAACGCCGATTTTTCCCGATCGTGGATCGCCGATTTTTCCTCTTGACAAGCCGATGCTTTCCTGGCTACATTACATCTCAACGAAAACTGGAAAAAGAAAAAGGTTGGAATAGCGTGACAGCTGTGGGTTTCAGCGCGATATCTCTGATAAACATAATCCTCCTTGGTGTAATCATCATTATTCGCGACCCCGCGGGCTGGACGCCGGCTGCCGGATAGGCAGCCTCGAGCGGACAACAGGCCGTGGGGTACTGAAAAGACCCCGCGGCTTTTTTGTTTTTTGGGGCATTGAGGCCGGTGGCCCGAGGGAACGCCGGAGAAAAAACGAAGGACGGAGTGCAATGGTATGACCGTAGTAAAAAAAAAGAAATGGCGTTCTATCGCCAAAGCTCAGCGGTCCGCTCCTGTTGAGGTTATGGACACGACCTTGCGGGATGGCGAACAGATGCAGGACGGCAGCTACACACCGCAGGAAAAACTCACCCTGGCACAACTGCTGCTCGATGATGTGCGTGTGGACAGGGTCGAAGTCGCCAGCGCCCGGGTGAGCTCGGGAGAGCAGAGGGCGGTGGCGGAAGTGATGAAGTGGGCTCGCCGGCACGGTCATGGCCACAAGGTCGAGGTGCTCGGTTTTGTGGATCACACCCTTTCGGCGGATTGGATCTTCGACAGCGGGGCAAGGGTGATGAACCTGCTGACAAAGGGTTCTCTCCTCCACCTAGAAAAGCAGCTTCGGAAAACCCCGGAGCAGCACATCAAGGAGATCCAGCGCACTGTGGAATACGCCTACGGGAAGGGGATCCAATGCAATATCTACTTCGAGGATTGGTCCAACGGGATGCTCAATTCCAGGGACTATTTGTACCGGCTGCTCGACAGTCTGGTCACAAGCCCGATCCGGCGCTTCATGCTGGCCGACACCATTGGGGTGCTCCATCCGGGACAGGTGAGCGAGATGGTAGCCGATCTGGTTTCCCGCCATCCTTCGGTCCACTTCGACTTCCACGCCCACAACGACTACGGCGTGGCTACGGCTAACACCCTAGCGGGGGTGCAGGCGGGCGCCAGGGGGATCCACTGTACGGTCAATGGACTTGGTGAGCGGGCCGGAAATGCGCCGCTGGATGAAGCGGTGGTGGCGCTCCACGATTTTCTGGACTTGCGGACGAACGTGAACGAGAAGAAGCTGATCAACATCTCCGAAACGGTGGAGGTCTTCTCCGGCAGGCGTCAGGCGGTCACCAAGCCGATTACGGGTCTGAATGTCTTCACCCAGACGGCGGGGATCCACGCGGACGGGGACAGCAAGGCGAATCTATACGAGAGCCGTCTGGTGCCCTCCCGTTTCAACCGGCAACGCCGGTACGCCCTGGGGAAGATGAGCGGGAAGAGCAATCTGGACTACAACCTCAAGGAGCTCGGTATCGACCTGACCGCGGAGCAGAAGAAGCTCGTCCTCAAGAGGATCGTGGAGATCGGGGATCGCAAGGAAACGATCACCCGGGACGATCTGCCCTATATTGTTGCCGACGTTTTGGAGACCCCCCACGAGAAGCGCTTCATTCTTCGTTCCTGCGTCGTGGTATCAAGCATGGGATTGAAACCCATGGCCACGATCAAGCTGGCCTATCGCCCCGAGGGCCAGCAGGAGTACGAGGAATACGAGCGCAGCGCCCAGGGGGACGGGGGTTACGACGCCCTGATGCGGGCCATCCGCAAAATCACGGCCGAGCTCGGACTGGAGTTTCCCGCCCTGGCGGATTACCAGATCACGATCCCTTCCGGCGGGCATTCCGATGCCTTGGTGCAGTGTACGATCACCTGGAAGAATCACACGACCTTCGTGACCAAGGGGGTGAACTCCGACCAGGTGCTGGCCGCGGCGGAAGCGACCGAGAAGATGCTCAATCTCGCTCCTCTCAAAAAACGAGCAACCCCGACCGAAAAATGTTGACCAAAAAAGTAAATATTAACAATCTCTATACTCTGAGGATGTATGTCCCGTAAAGGAGGGTAGACCGTGGAGAAAACACTCGAGATGGCCAGAGATGAGAGGGTTGAGGTCACCGCCAGGCCGCGCAAGGTTGCGGAGGTCGTGATCGACCTGATCGAGAAACAGGGAGTCAAGCATGTATTCGGGCTGCCCGGAGGGGCGGCCATCCCGATATTCGACGCCCTGGTGGATTCGCCGGTTAAATTGATCCTGGTTCGCCACGAGCAGGGAGCAGTCCACATGGCCGACGGATACGCCCGCGCGACGGGGAAACCGGGGGTGGTTCTGGTTACCTCCGGGCCGGGGGCTACCAATACCATCACCGGGATCCTGACCGCCCATATGGATTCGGTACCCATGGTGGTGATCTGCGGTCAGCAGAGCACGAATAATCTGGGACTGGATACCTTTCAGGAGGCTGATGTGTCGGGGATCTCCTATCCCCTGGTCAAACACTCGTATCTGGTGAAGGAGGCAGCTGAGATACCCCGGATCATTTCCGAGGCTTTTTTCCTGGCTCGGTCTGGCCGGCCCGGACCGGTGCTTATCGATCTGCCCAAGGATGTCGCCAACACGGTGATCGATCCGACGGAGTACGACGATTTCCACCTTCCCGGCTACGCCGTCCCGAACCAGGGGGATCCCCGGGATATCGAGCTGGCCGCAGAGCTGCTCGAGCAGGCCCGCAGCCCGGTGTTGTTGGTCGGGCGCGGCGCGGTACTCTCAGGGGCGGGGGAACAGGTGCGCGCCCTGGCGGAGAGCCTGAAGATCCCCGTGACCAACACACTTCTCGGCAAGGGATGTTTTCCCGAGACCCACGAACTTTCCCTCGGGATGCTGGGGATGCACGGCACCGCATACGCCAATCTGGCGGTCCAACACTGTGATCTGATCATGTCCATCGGCTCGCGATGGGACGATCGGATCGTGGGCAGGCTGGAGGAGTTCTGCCCCCACGCCCGCAAGATCCATGTGGACATCGACCCGGCGGAGATCAACAAGACGGTTGAGGTGGACTGCGCCGTGGTGGGGGATGCCCGCCAGGTCCTGCAATCCCTGCTTCCCCTATCCAAGCCGGGGGACACCGCTGAGTGGGTTCAGCGGGTCGGAGCCTGGAAGAAGCACCATCCCCTGACTTACAAAAAAACAGGCGGGCTCAAGGCCCAGGCGGTGATCGATCAGCTGTATCGCCTGAGCGACGGCAAAGCGGTGGTGGTAACCGACGTGGGACAGCACCAGATGTGGGCCGCCCAGTTCTATAAGACCGACCAGCGAAGAAATTGGCTTTCCTCCGGAGGAGCGGGAACCATGGGTTACGGCTTCCCCGCGGCCATCGGCGCGCAGATTGGACGCCCAGGCGAACTGGTCGTGGCCATCGTGGGCGATGGTGGTTTTCAGATGACTATGTCAGAGCTGGCCACAGCAGTCAATGAGCGGCTGCCGGTGAAAGTGTTGATCATCAACAACCGCTACCTCGGCATGGTACGGCAGTGGCAGAATATGTTCTACGCCAACCGCCTTTCCGGAGTGGATCTGAAGGGTAATCCGGATTTCGTCCAGCTGGCACGCAGCTACGGCTGCAAAGCCTTCCGCATCCGCCGCAGCGCCGACATCCGGCGCGTGCTCCGGCAGGCTCTGGATTACAGCGACGGGCCCTGCATCATCGACGCGGAGGTGGAGAAAACGGACAACGTCTTCCCGATGATCCCGGCAGGAGCCGGGATGAAGGATATGATACTGTGTCCGCCGGATCAAGAAGCTGAAGCGCCACCGAGGAGAGCAGAAAAGGAGCAGGAAGCATGAATGGGAACGGGAAATCAGCAACAGCGCGGCGTCTGGGACTGCCCCCTGGGGTGGGGACGGGCACATCTTCGCAGCCGATTTCCGGGGCTGCCCTTATAGACGGCAAGAGAGCCTCGAATCTGGTCAAGAAGCACGTGATCAGCCTCTATGTCAACAACAAGCCGGGGGCTCTCATCCGAATCGCTCTGGTGTTTGCCCGCAGAGGATACAACATCGACAGTCTGGTCGTTTCGGAAGGACACGACCCGGCCTTCTCCCATATGAACATCACCGCCACAGGGGATGAGAGGACTCTTCAGCAGATCCTGCAGCAGCTCAACAAGCTGGTAGACGTCATCCACGCGAAAGATCATACTGGGGACGATATCGTGCAGCGCGAATTGGCTTTGATCAAGCTGCACTGCACCGGGGACACCCGCAATGAGATCCTGCAGATCGCCCACGTGTTCAAATGCGCTGCTGTGAATCTGACGGATACGACCATCACCCTGGAGGTCACTGGGGAGACCGACAAGATCGACGCGCTGCACCGGATGCTCAACCAGTACGGTATTCTGGAGATGGTGCGAACCGGGCACGTGCTGATCGCCAGGGGCGAAGAGACGACCTACTAGATACAATACGAGATAAGGGGTACTGCGCCATGGGAAAAAACCTGCTACGGAAAGTCTGGGATCTGCATAAAGTGAGGACCCTGCCCTCTGGACAGGACCAGCTGTTCATCGGCCTTCACCTGATCCACGAGGTGACCAGCCCTCAGGCCTTTGCCATGCTGGCCGAGAGGGGATTGAAGGTGCTGCACCCCGATCGGACCTTCGCCACGGTAGACCACATCGTGCCCACCGATGATCAGAGCCGGCCGTTCAAGGATGATCTGGCCGAGCGGATGATACAGGCTCTGGAAGGCAATGCGGCCAAGCACGGCATACCCTTCTTCGGCCTGGATTCCGGCCTCCAGGGGATCGTCCACATCATCGGTCCAGAGCTGGGGCTGAGCCAGCCCGGGATGACGATCGCCTGCGGGGATTCCCATACCTCCACCCACGGAGCCGTGGGAGCCATCGCCTTCGGCGTCGGCAGCTCCCAGGTTCGGGACGTGCTTGCCACCCAGACCCTGGCCTTGAACCCACTGAAAGTCAGAAGGATCGAAGTCGGGGGGGCCCTGCAGCCCGGCGTGTACTCCAAGGACATCATTCTCAGAATCATCGCCGATCTCGGGGTGAAGGGCGGATTGGGCTATGCCTACGAGTACGGGGGCACGGCTATCGAGGCCCTGCCGATGGAGGCGCGCCTGACGATCTGCAACATGAGTATCGAGGGGGGAGCCCGGGTCGGCTACATCAACCCCGATCAGGCGACCTTCGAATACCTGGAAGGCCGGCGTTTCGTTCCCAAGGGGGGTGATTTCGAAGCGGCAGTGGCCTACTGGAAACAGATCGCTTCGGATGCGGACGCCGAGTACGAGGATCGATTCCAGCTGGACGCGGACACCCTGGAGCCGATGATCGCCTGGGGGATCAATCCGGGACAGGCAGTCGGGATTGATCAGAAGCTTCCCGTCCCGAAGGAGCTCAGAGCCGAAGAGCGGGAAGCAGCGCAGATGGCCTACGACCATACCCGTTTCCGACCGGGGCAGGCGATCAAGGGGCAGAAAATCGACGTGGCTTTCATCGGTTCCTGCACCAATGGGCGCATCAGCGATCTGCGCGAGGCGGCCCGGCAGGTCCGGGGACAAAAAGCCGCATCCCACGTGAAGGCTCTGGTGGTGCCTGGCTCTCAGGCGGTGGCGGAACAGGCCGCCGCAGAAGGTTTGCCCGATATCTTCCGGGAAGCCGGATTCCAGTGGCGGCAGGCCGGATGCTCGATGTGCCTGGGCATGAACCCGGACGTGCTGGTCGGGGATCAGATCTGTGCCAGTACTTCGAATCGCAACTTCATCGGGCGCCAGGGCTCGCCGGAGGGCAGGACCCTGCTGATGAGTCCGGCCATGGCGGCGGCAGCCGCAGTAGCCGGAGAGGTGGTGGATGTTCGACGGTTCTCTCAGGGAGGTGAGGCATGAGCGCGGGTACCACGGAAATTCGAGAGATTACAGGCCGGGCGGTGGCCGTCCGGGGCAACGACATCGACACCGACCGGATCATCCCGGCCCGGTATATGAAAGAGCTGACCTTCGACAGCCTGGGTCAGTACAGCTTCCAGGATCAGCGCTTCGACGCTTCCGGCAGGAGCACGGCTCATCCCTTCAACGATCCCCGCTATCAGGGAGCCAAGATCCTGCTGGTGAACGCGAACTTCGGCTGCGGCTCCTCCCGGGAGCACGCACCTCAAGCCCTGATGCGCTGGGGGATCCGGGCCGTCGTAGGCGAGAGCTTCGCCGAGATCTTCGCCGGCAACTGCAGCGCTATCGGTATTCCTACCCTGACGGTGAGCGCCGAGGAGATCGAGCAGCTCATGAAGCGGGTTGAGGCCGAACCGGCCACGGAATTTCACCTCGATCTCGAGTTCAGGAGCCTGCAGGCAGGAGATTTCCGCCTGTCCTTCTCCCTGCCGGAAAGCCTGGCCCGGGTATTGCTGGACGGCACCTGGGACACCACGATTACCCTCCTGGAGGGTCTGAAGGAGATACAGGCCACAGCGGCCCGCCTGCCCTACGTGAAAGATTTCCCCTACGACCGGGCCCAAGGCGGGCAAGCCGCCAGCGGCCGGTCCGGCGGGGCCTGAGCGCAGCCTGGGGATCAGGGATGGCGATACGATCACCATCGACTCCCGCAGGAAGCTGCTCTCCGTAAAGCTGAGCGATCAGGAGCTGAAGCGCCGTGCAGCCGTTTGGAAAGCACCAGCGATCTCCTACTCCACGGGAGCCCTGGCCAAGTACGCGCGACTGGTTTCCTCGGCCAGCCGTGGGGCGGTCACCTACTAGGCGGACCGGGAAGCGCTCAGCCTGTTCAATATCTCCAGTTGAGATTTTAGTTCTCTTTCGTTCCGAGGCTCCTGCTCCAGCGGTGTGTATACGGGCAGATAGTGGAGGAACACGGCAGTGGTAAAACAGAGGCCGACGAAACAGGTCAGAGCATCAATAACTGTCTTTCCCCCTAGAATGCCGGCAGATGCGATTCTTCGTTTGCCGTAAGGAACCACAAATTGCTTTCCCTGCAGGATCATCGGATCCAGCGATCCGGCAGACCTGCCCCCGCTTCTTTTACGTGTGTTCAGGATCGTCTCGACTTTTCCAGCCATCTCGAGGAGTACCTCGATTCCCTCGTTGACTTGCCGCAGGATTTCAGATTCGGTATTTCGAATTCCCTTGGTCGAGTGCTGCAGGTCCATAAGGCGGGAGTGCGGCATTTTCTCTTCGTCGCTGTCCCACTGCCGGCCGCTGATTCTCCTTATTCTCAGGAACTCGAGCTGGAAAAAATCGTGGGTGAATAGAGTGACAGCGCCGGTCTCCTCGATATCGATTTGGCCGTTGAGTAGATGCGCGAAGGTTCGATCGACGATGTCGAACAGCCGGGGTGCGAAACGTCGAATATCCTCGCTGTCCGATGAGAATGAATAACCCGGCTCTCCGCCGCGCTGCCCCTCGTACAGGGTCCGAAGAGGTTCAAAGCTCACGTCCCCTGAACCATCGAGAGTGAGGAAGGCTTTCAACTTCTTCGTCTCCGCCAGTTGGCCGCGCAGCTCCTCCAGTCGGCGTCTGCCGTCGGCGACAATCGCTCCGATCCTTTCCTTGATTTCGGGGGGGCAGGCAAAGTCCTTGGTGTTGATCAACTCACCTATGTCCGTGCAGAGCAGAAGATGAATCGTCAGGTAGCGCCGGTATTTGAGCATATTGAGGCCCAGGATGATGTTGTACAACGAGGGTTTGCTCCCATCGAAATGCAGGATCTTGTGGACAAGTTCGACCGCCGCTTCGTATCTATCCCCGATTCTCGGATCGTTTTTCCCGATTTGCTGTAACCCTAGTTGAAGCATCTGCTGATAGCTGTCTCGATAGCAGAATACCAGGAACAGCGTTTCCAGTAATCGCAGCTTGTTGATTATGTACGGATCTCGGTAATCGAACAAATTGAAACTCATGGATGAAATCTTCTCGCACAGCTGCTTCATGACTACGAGGAGGTTGTACTCGATCTTTCTCAGGTAGTGCCAGCTGTCTTCCAGCCCCTCGGATAGGATGGAGGCAAGCTCCGCAGTCCACTGCTTGAGGTCCCGATTGAGGAACAGAAGTACGGTTCGACGGAGCCTCACATTCGGAAGAAAGTACACCTGCTCGAACACTCCGGTGAGCCTCCCGAAGTTGAGGATTCTGAGATAGTCTCCAAACAGAAAGGTCAGATAGGGGGTGCGGGAATAGGGTTTCTTGATTATATCCGCGAGGGCGGGAAGGCGGTATCGGAGAGGTCTGGTTCTTTGGGGCTGATCTTGCTGCTTTTCCGGTTCCTTCGCTTTTCCGGCGTCGAGGTTTTGGATCTCCTGGATTTTTTCGCGAACGGTGAGGCCGCTGGCAACAATATCGTCAACGACGCGGCGATGCTCTTCCTCCCTGGGGCGCTTCAGCAACTGCCCCAATGTGATGATGTCTTCGGCTTCCGGACTCAGCCGCCCTGAGGATGCGGATTTTGCCATAGTTGAACCCATACTGACATTATCATCGACCCGTATATAGATTTCAAGTTACATATTTGCATCATCTCTGCGGATGGATTAGCATTGCTTTAGGAGCAACCAAAATAACAGTGATAGAGGAGGAGAAACAATGGCTACCTATATCTTGCTCAGCAGCCTTACAGAGGAGGGAAACCGAACCCTCAAGAAGAACCCGGACCGCATCAAAGAGGTCAACAAGGAACTGGAAAAAATGGGCGGGAAGGTCACGGCCCAGTACGCAACCCTGGGATGCTACGATTTCGTCAACATCGTGGAAGCCTCGGACAACGCTACGATCGCCCGCATCTCGGCGGAGTTGGGCTCCAGGGGAAGCGTCAAGATCATGACCCTGCCAACAGTTCCGATCGACAGCTTCATCCAGAGCCTGAAATAACTTGTCGTTTCAAGAAGCTTTCAACCGGGAGGATCTTGATCCGCGTTTGCATTGGCTGAATCCCCCTCCGAGCTGGTCTGTCGATGTGGTAGAATCCGTCCTCGTGGTGGAGCCCTCCGGGGGCAGTGATTTTTGGCAGCGGACACATTACGGATTTCGCGCGGACAACGGCTCTTTCCTGCACGTCAGTCTGGGGTACGATTTCCGTATGAGCACGACGGTCCATCTGCACCCCCGGCATCAGTACGACCAGGCCGGGCTGATGGTGCGGATCTCGGCGGATTGCTGGATCAAGGCCTCCGTCGAGTATGAAACGGACGAGCCGAGCGTATTAGGAGCTGTAGTCACGAACGGGGGATACTCGGACTGGTCCACTCAGGAGTTCCAGGGTAACGCGATCGACCTTCAGGTTGTTCGCGCCGGGGCGGATTATCTGGTGTACTGGCGGGAGCCGGAACAGCGGTGGCGGCAGCTGAGATTGTGCCATCTGCATGAGGGTGAGGGTGAGGTGCCCGTTCTGGCAGGGTTGTATGCCTGCTGCCCCAAGAAGCCCGGATTTGTCGCGAAATTCGAACATTTGACCATAGAACCTGCGGATTAGTCGGGGAATTTGCCGGTTTAAGCAGCCAAGATTATCGTGAAAATCGCCGATCCTCTAAGAAACGGGGCTGATTTACTTTCCGGGTTGCGTGTATCTTATATTAAGGGTGGTTTTATGAAGGCAAGGGAAGAGCTTCTCAAGAAAGTTCCCAAAGAGGGTTTTCTCAAGATTACCGAGAGCGGCGCCGCGCAGATGCCCAAAGAGCAGCGGGCGGCTTTGATTCGAAAGGGAAACGATCTGTTCAATCAGAAGCAGTACGACCTTGCCAAGAAGATTTTCCTGACCACCGGCTACTCAGATGGACTGACCCGGCTCGGGGATCTGTACCTGAACCAGCACATGCCGTTGGAAGCGTTTCGAATGTACAAGCTGGCTCCGGATAAAAAGAAGGTCGATGCAATGCTGGAGAAGACGGTGGGTATAATAAAAAAGTGGTTGCAGGAAGGAGAACAAGAAGTTGGCTGAGGGGGAGAACAGTGCTTCGTCCGACCTGGACCGGCAAACAGAGCTGTCCAAGGCGGGTTATAAATACTTGAAAGATGGTAGATTTCAGGAGGCGGTAGAATCGTTCAAGGGGATCCTCGTGATCAACCCGGAGAACAACTACGCCCTGGTCGGGTTGGGGGAAGCGGCCAGAAAGCAACGGAGGTTCGACGAAGCTGTCGATTACTACCGCTCCTGTCTGGAGTTCCACCCGGGCAACAAATTTGCCCTGGTTGGTCTGGCGGACTGCTACCGGGCACAAAGTGCTTATCAGAAAGCAATCGATATATGGGAGCAGTATCTCAATCAGGATGATCAGGATGTCACGGTTTTAACCCGGATAGCCGATGCCTACCGCAAGGTGAAGAACTTTGAAAAATCAAAAGCACTGTACCTGAAAGCCCTGGAGGTGGAGGCGGATAACCCCTACGCCCTCAACGGATTGGGACACCTTCACTTCGATTTCAAGCATTACGACGAGGCGGCGCCCTATTGGCAGCGGATGCTCGAGAATGATCCGAGAAATATCAAGGTAATGACCTCACTGGGCAACTGCTATCGCAAGACCAAAGATTTCGCAAAGGGGATGCCCTACTTCGAGATGGCCCTGGAGATAGAACCGCAGAACTTCTACGCCCTGTTCGGTATCGCGGACTGCTCCCGGGGTTTGAATCAGCATCAGGATTCCCTCGATGCCTGGGAAAAGATCCTGGAATCCGATCCGAACAACAAGGTGATCATCACCCGCGCAGGGGACGCCTACCGCAACCTCGGTGAACTCGACAAAGCGGTGGAATACTACCAACGGGCGCTGAACATCGAGTTCGATCTGTATGCGGTGATCGGGCTAGCCCTTATCAGTAAGATCAAGGGCGAGCACCTTCAGGCTATCGAATCCCTGACCGGGCTGCTAGCCCAAAACCCGAAGAACCATCGCCTGGTCGTCGAGATAGCCGACTCCTATATCAAGCTGGGAAACAGCGAAGCCGCCGAAGAAACCCTGAACCGTTTTATGCGGCTTGGAGGAAAGAACGTAAAAGTCTCGGAGATGCTGAAGTATCTCCAGAAGTAACTGAAAATGATTCCCCTCTCCGCTCTCCTGCCCGAAGATCTGGCCGGTGTCCTGGAAATAACACCGGCGTTTCGGGGAAAACAGATCTTTTCCTGGATCCACGACCGGCTGGTATTCGATTTCAATTCGATGGGAAATCTGCCTGTCGGCCTGCGCCGAGATCTTGCCCGGCGTGCGGTTGTCATCGGGCTCCGGGAGGAGGAAAGGCTGGATGATGCCGACGGGACCATGAAGTTTCGTTTCCGCCTGCTCGATGGGGAAGCTGTGGAGTCGGTCGTCCTTCGGGATCGGAGCGGCCGGGCGACAGCCTGCCTTTCAACTCAGGTCGGCTGCGCCATGGGCTGCCGGTTCTGCCGAACCGGTTCTCTCGGATTCACCCGTGACCTGGTTGCCCATGAGATCGTGGATCAGTTCCTGCTCCTGCGGGCGTATTTACGGGGGTGCGGCCACCCGGCTCCTGCCGCAAGGCAAGATGGTCCCGCTGATCTTTCCAGCGTGGTGTTTATGGGCATGGGCGAACCGCTGGCAAATCTGGAAAACCTCCACCGGGCGGTAGATGTTCTCACCTGCAGCGGGTTCAGCCCGCGGCGAATTACTGTTTCAACCTGCGGCTTGGTGGAGGGAATCCGCGAGCTTGGGGAACGAAATCCGGCCGTGCGTCTGGCCATCTCCCTGATCAGCGCCGATAGCGAGGCACGGTCCAGGCTCATGCCCATCAACCGGTCGAATCCGCTTCCACAGCTGCGTCAGGCGCTCCTGGATTATCAGAGGGCCCTTGGTAAACGGATCACCCTGGAGATCGTGCTGATGGCCGGCATCAACGACCGGTCCGAGGATGTAGAAGCCCTGGTCCGTTTCGTTCAAGGCCGGGACGGCCAGCAACCGCTCAAGGCGCTGATCAACCTGATTGCCTGGAATCCCCTGCCGGAGTTTCCCTACAAGAAACCCGAGGCCAGAAGGGTCGAATGGTTTCAGCAGCGCATCCGCCAGGCCGGCATCCCCGTCACCACCCGCATCTCCCGGGGCAGCGCGGTATGCGGCGCCTGTGGTCAGTTAGGGCCGACTACTCCTTCGGAGTAGTCGGCTTGGCAGACCACACCTTCGGAGTGGCCAACCGGGCTGACCGACCTTGCTTCAATCTTTCCTATCACTATCACTCAGAAGAGTGACTCTGGGGTGACAGCCCTGTTCTGGTCGGGCGTTGATCATGGTCTGGTGTTCCCCGGCAGCCCTATGGAAAACCCCGAAGTGGGACATGGGAATCCCTCCCACCGTGCAAACTGCGGACACGACCTTGAATCTCTGCTTCGTGAGTACCCTGGCCACCGGTTGCCCTCCGCCTCCCGACGGTGACGCACCGACCGGACAGTGGACCCAGCTAGGAGGACAGGTGAGTCCCGCAGGGGCGGAAGCCGAGGATCCGACAATGCTCGTGGTGGGCACGAGCCCCGCGGTGGGCTACCGCTACGCCAGCTTCCAGACCAACCTGAACCTGTGGGGCGGCTAATCATGGGGGAGCAGCGAGACCGACCCCTCCGGAGGCATGACCAACAGCTCGATCTACGGGACGCCAGGTTTTTGCTCCCAAGGCTCCACGATCTTCACGACCTACTCGCACGCCGGCGATAGCGGCAGTTCTGGTTCCGCCTTCTACGATCGGGTATACCTATACGAGTGGACTGCGGCCTCCCACTGGACAGCCATGAACGGCGGCGCCGAGGTGAGCATACCGTACACCGGCTCCCCTCCCAGCGCAAACGCCTGGGAGCCGGCAGTAGCCTGCGCGACCTCCGGCAACCCCATGGTAGCCTGGGTGGAGATGGACCCCCCGTCTTCGGACGCCGATCACGCTCTGTTGGCCGAGGTAACATCCTCTTCGGTAACCCGATCGGCCCCCCTGAGCCGCAACAGCAGCTCAGGCTCGTACGCCACGGACGTGTACACCGTGGGGATCGCTGTGGACGGCTCGGGTAACACCTACCTGGCCCACTGGGAGCAGCACCACAGCGAGCAGTGGCGCAGCGACCTGTATGTTACCCGTTACAGCGGCGGAACGTTCACTCCCCTGGGCGCGAGCCTGGGGCAGGACTACGATTCCAACAACCTCTGCGTTCCCTCCGTGGCGGTCGATGCCTCGGGGAATGTGTATGTGGCCTTCACCCTGGCCAACTCTTTGGACTATACCCGGCACGCGTATGTGTACCGCTACGACGGGAGCTGGACCCTTCATCTATGTCGCCCGCTGGGACGGGACGGGGGTTCGTGGGTCATCGACGGGAACAAGCTCAACACCAACCTCATGAATGCGGCCGCAGACCCCGATTTGGCCTATTGCGTCTCGGACGGATGCCTCTACGTGGCCTTCGAGGAGAACACCGACGGGTGGTATCATATCTTCGTAAAGCGGAAACTGCTGTCCCCCTGAGTCCTGAGGCTCCTGCAGAACTCTCTTCGGAGCTGCCGGGGGCGGTTGCGGCACTGCGTTCGGGACTCAAACGGGAGGCTACGCACGAGGAATATGTGTGATGTTAGTCGGCCAGCAGAACCTCGATATCACGGTCCTGTAGCTCTTTGACGAAATTCGATTCCGTTTTCCTGTCTGTCACAAGTACTTCGATATCTTCCAGGGAACCGAAAGAATAGAATGCCGTTTTGCCCATTTTGGAATGATCCGCTACGACAATCACCTGGTTGGCAGATTTGATCAACGACTTCTTGACCTCCGCTTCCATCCTGTTGGCAGTCATCAATCCCTTGGAAGTAGATATTGCGCTGACACCTAAGAAGAGCTTGTCTGCATGATAGTGCTCGATCATTCCGATAGTGTCCGGCCCGGTTATACCGAGTGTTGAGTTCCTTATATTGCCGCCGAGAATTATTGTTCTGATATTCCTACGAGTTGTCTCAACAGCTATGTTCAGACCGTCGGTTAGTACTGTAATGTCTTTCTTTTCTCCGAGGTATTTTACAATTCTTTCTGTGGTTGTACCGGCATCCAGTATAATAATTTCGGAATTTTTAACCAATTCCGAAGCCTTTTCGGCAATTGCTTCCTTTTCCTTTTGATGCTGTATGAGCTTCTCGCTCATTCCCGGGTCGAAGGATACGCTCTCCTTCGACATGATCCCACCATGAGTCCGGACCACCAGGCCTTTCTCGGACAGACGACGGAAATCACGCCGTATAGTGTCCGCGGAAACCCCGAGGTACTCGGTAGCTTCTATTACAGTGACCCTGCCCTTATCTTGTACAAGCCGGAGGATCTTGTTCAGTCGTTCTTCTATAAACATGTCACAATCCTTTCGAAAGTTGACTCTCGAAGACGGGATTCATTGGTTCTTGATCGCACTAATCATAGCCATGATGTTCTCGAAGGGGACGTCCGGGGGCATGTCGTGAGATGGAGAGATGATCAGGCCGCCGTATGCACGAGCCAGGGATATTCGGTCCTGCACCTCCACCTGGACTTCTTCGGCCGTGCCAAAGGGTAACGTCTTCTGAATGCTCAGACTCCCATAGAATGCCAGCCTCCGCGAGTATCGCTTCATCAAGCTGTGAAGGTCCATTACTTCAGGCTGGAAAGGATTGAATACATTCAGGCCGATTTCAATGAGGTCATCCAGAATAGGTGTGATATGACCGCAGCTGTGGATGAACACATCGTAGCCTTGATTGTGGGCTTGGGAATACATTTCCTTCAGATACGGTTTGATGAACTGCCTCCACATTTCGGGGCTCATCAGCATGGCCTTCTGCGAGCCCCAGTCGTCGCCAAAGTAGATGCCGTCGATCCGAAAGGATGCAAGATTCCTCATGATCCTAAGATTGAAATCGCAGATCGAGCGCATGAGGTCATGAACGAATGGAGTGTTTTCCGTGAAGTCTATGAAGAGATTTTCCATTCCTCGGAGGGACCACGCTCTTTCAAACAAGCTGTAGGAAAATTTAGCCAGGACGTAGCGGTCTTGATTGTTCTCGATTATCGGTTGGACATGGCGGTATCTATCCGGATCATCCGGGTCAGGCGCCGAGAACTCGGATAAGCTGCCGGATTCGAGCAGACAGTTTATCGGGACACCGATATCCCTGTCGATCCTTCTGTCCCACAACACTCCCCACTCGTCCCTCCATATCCCTGGCCCTGATTCTCGCATACTGTTCAACCCCCGGTTGCGAGCGTAGACTATGTGGTTACCGAAAAAGTCGTCCAGGCGGCTATACTTGAGAATATGCCGAGTCCCAATGTCGTGTCGTTTGCCGCCCAGGTTCAGTTCCCTCAGCAGCCGATCGGCCAACAACGTTGTACAATTGATTTGCCATGGGATAAGGTCCGTATCCTCGAAATGTATCCAGCGTTTTATCCTCTGCCTCTCGGTCATTCCCCGCTTCCTATTGTCTCATTCCAGATTGGTGTGCCTTCGGGCCATGTCCAGAGAGGTCTGTCCTGTTCGCTTCATGATGCAGAGAACCATCGCTTCCAAGGCAATGAAAAGGGTTTGCTCGAATAATGTCTTCATGGGCTGTTGTGATGGTATGATATCGCCTTCTGACTCAGCAAGGGATGAAGGGGCGTGAATACAGATCAAGAAGGAAGCCATGCTGGCAATTGTTGAATGCGCAGAAGCGGTGATCGCCGCAACTGTCGCTTTCTGTTCCACAGCCCTCCTAACGACCTCGCGGACCGTTGGAGTTTCTCCCGAGGAAGAGACTACAAGCATCAGATCATGATCGCAGATGGGCGGGCAATTCGTGGATCCGACAACAAAAGAGGCGAATCCAAGGTGATTGAGGCGCATCGAGAATGTGCTCAGGAGGATGCCCATCCTCCCTGCGCCGACCACGAAAATATTCTTTGCGGACAATATTGTGTGAACAAGCCTCTGCACCTCTTCGCCATGGATCCTGGAGAGGCTTTCATGAAGTTCCTTGAGAATCAGTACTTGTGACTCGGCAAATAGATCGATCATAGTGCCATTAGCTGCAGAGCATCCGTTTGACGCGATCTATCTGATCCGACAAGCTGGTGTTGGGGATGAAGAGCCCTGAGCTGCCCATGATGAAGAAATTTGCGCCTGCTTCTTTGTAACTTTTCAGGATCTTCTGGGAAATACCGCCGTCCACGGCGATATCTAGTCCGTCGCCGCCGTGTTCGTCCAGCAGTCTGGATAATGCTGATATTCTTCGCTCAAAACCAGAGGCAGCTGTCTGATTGCGAATCCCCGGTGCGTAGGTCATCAGAAGGACCAAGTCTAAAACGTCGATGAACGGAAGGACTGCGGTAAGCCTCGTTTCCGGTTTGACTGCCAATCCCGATTTCATTCCGCGCTCGCGAATACTCTCCAACAAGTGTCGGAGGTCTCCTGCGATCTCCTGATGGATGCAGATCAGGGAAGCTCCTGCTTCTGCAAGCGGCTCTATGTATCGCTGCGGGTCGGTCACCATGAGATGGACATCAACGGGAAGTAGTTGTGCCTTCGTGAGCTGCTCTAGAAAAAATACGCCAAGGCCAACTTCCGGAACGAAGTGACCGTCCATCACATCGAAATGAAGGTAGTCGAATCCTTTCTTACCCAGTGTATTCACAACAGCGCCGAGATTCAGGAGATCGGCACACATGATGGAGGCACTCAGTTTCAATCTACGCATTTTTCTTTGAGCATGTCCTCTATTCCACTATCTTAGCCGATAAATCTTAATACTGCAAGAAGATCCTGCATAATTTTCCTTAATTTTGCATATATGTATTGCATTTTACGCAATTTTCAGAATACGATTCGTTCGATGACGGCGAGAGAGAATATCATAAGTGTGATTACACGCAAAGATCCAGGTTGGATCCCGTACAGGTACGACGGGTGTCTGACAATGCTGAAGCCCAATATTGTCGTCAGACCCGTTCAGGGGGGTCTTGACGACTGGAACGTCAACTGGATCGGGACCATTGAAACTGAGGGCAGTTATCCGGACGGGAAGCCGGTAATCGACATCGATCGCATTGAAGAACTCCGAGTCCCGACTACGGATTTCCACAAGGTGACGGAATGTATGAGAGAGTCCGTGTGCGGTCTGGCCGATCAAGATACACTGATTATTGGATACAACGAGTTGACCCTATTCGAACGGGCAGAACAGCTGTTGGGATTCGATAATTTCCTGATGGCAACTGCTTTGAAACCCGCCCGGGTAAAACAGCTCCTCGATACGATTACGGACTATCAACAACGGCTGACCGAAGCGAGCCTCAGAGCAGGCGTATCGGGCATCCGATTCACCGACGACTGGGGTACTCAAGCATCGCTTTTTATCTCTCCGGACAGCTGGCGGCAACTCATAAAACCAGGGATGAAGCGACTCTACGAAACGGTAAAGAAGTATGGTGCTTTTGTGTTTCAACACTCATGCGGACACATCGAGGAGATCGTTCCTGACTTGATCGAAATTGGAGTGGATGTCCTCGATCCCTGTCAACCCAAAGCCAACGACATATTCCGATGGAAGAAAGAGTACGGCGGTGGACTGTCTTTCATGGGAGGTCTCGATACTCAAGGATACCTGAGTTTCGGTGATCCAGGCTTTGTACGAGAAAAGGTGAAAGAAGTCGCATCTGTCATGAGTGAAGGCGGGGGATATATCGCAGCCCCCAGTCATACGATTACGATACCCGAGGATAACAAGAACGCAATGTTGGACGCATTAGAGGATTTGAATCAAAAACAACGGGGATCTAGATAGCCATCGATCAGTTTTGATTCATGTTCGACAGTGATAGAATATCATCCAACTCGTAATCCGGAATCGCCCCTCTTCTGGAGGCAACTATTGCTCCTAGCCTGCATGCAAAATCTCCCGTTTCATGAAGTGAAACAGCAGAGTGTTCTTTCAACAGCAGTCCCGCGGAAAATGCATCTCCTGCCCCGACCGTGTCACTGACTTCCACAGTGTATCCCGGGCAACGTACGAGCTCTGTATTCGAGCCCAGCAACGCACCGTCTCTACCTAGTGTGACACATACCAATTTGAGA
>CAZPPB010000049.1:0-4126 GCA_964588355.1 uncultured Spirochaetaceae bacterium
GTAGCTCATCCCGACAAGGCGGGCCGATATCCCGTAGGGACCCGACTGCACCGACGTGGCTCCTTCGACCTTTATATAATACGTGCCGCCGGAAAGTCCGTTTTCGACAAGATACGCATAGTTACCGATATGGGAGGAGGTGTCCGGAATTATCTGCGTGCCGCCCGAATCGTACAGGGACACCTCCGCGGATGTTGATTCCGAGCCCGTGGGAGGGAAGGTGTCGACTCTCAAATCGTAGCGATTGCTGTTCTCGTCGTCGTACACCAGCACATAGGCCGCCTGACTGGAGCCGGAGACGTTGTTCCCCTCGTCGGTTTCCGCCACCTCTCCCACCGAATCAACTACTGCATAGATGTAGACCGCGGCGGTGAGATTGAGTGCGTCGGGTACGGACAACGCCGTGTTGTAGTCAATGGTGGTATTGCCGGCAATGTCGGTGGTAACCGTCTTGCTGCCCAGATCTGTATCCGCAACCCCTTCGTCGAACGTCGTATCGGTGGAGAGGTAAAAGTGGACCGAAAAATCGGTACTGACCGTACCGGATTCCAGGTTATCGATCGGCAGGGTGATGCTTAGGTTGTTCCCATCCCCCACCGAATCACCGGTGAAGGTCATAACCCCGGGAGCAAGATCCTTGCTGCCTCCTCCAGCGGAGGGATTGGAACAGGAAGCGAACATCGCCACCGCGGCTACCGATAGGACAATCAAGAACAGACGCCCTGTGGCTTTCATATCCAACTCCAGCGCCCTAAAATGGTACTTGAACATCTGCTTATAACTATATATCGGTATTTTGGGAAAAACAAAACTAAATTATACGATCAGTGGGGATCTTTGGTTTCGACATTGTGAGTTTCCCTCAGGTGGTCTATATTTGTTAGGGGTGAAATACCTATCTTCTTGTAGACTATTGAAATGGAGCTGCAATTGAAGCGATCGTGGACGATATTCGTTTCGTTGATTTTTCTGATCTCGATCCCCTCTAGGATAGCAGCGGACGACTATACATGGAACGTAGCAGCGAACGGAGACTGGACAACCGACGCCAACTGGTGGAACAACACCACCGCTTCGGTTAATGGTCATCCCGACGATGCAGGGGATACGGCCACGATCGATAACGGCAGCAACTGGGTCGTAAACCTGGATGCCAATAGAACCGTCGGTGCAATCACCCTGGGTTCAAACAATGAGCTCGATTCCGCGGGATTCTTCCTCACTGTAGACGGAAATGCCACCATCGACGGGAACTTCAATACAGTGATCCGCATTACCATGACAGGAGGGGGATCCACGATCAGCGCCTCCTCCCACCTCGGCCAACTGATCATAGATCCCGGGGCTGGGACTGTTTCCATGGGCAGCAACCTGTATCTGGAAGGTTTCTTGAACGTGCAAAGCGGTACCTTCTCCGCCGGAGCCAATACTCTCAGTCTTGAAGGAAACTGGACGGTCGCCGGGGGTGCCGCTTTCGACGCCGGAAGCGGGAGTGTCGAGTTCCGCGGAGGTTCCGCCCAATCCTGGACACCGGGGGGAACAGATGGTAGCCACGACTTCTACAATGTCACGATAGATAAATCAGCCAACTCGGTCGCATTGGGTGGAGCGGTTATGGTTACAAACAATCTCACCATAACCGGCGGAGACACGCTGAACCTCAATGGACGGAACATCACTACGGGGAGAGACATTACGGGCGCCGGGACTCTTCAGGCCACCGGCACCGAAACCATCACGGTGGGGGACGAGTTCAACGTTGCCAACTTCACGGCCTCGAACTCCACAGTGATCCTTAACAACAGCAATACCCCGGCCGAGGTCAGTGCCCATACGTTCAACAATTTGAGGATCAACAAGAGTGCCGAGGGGAATATCGTGCAATCTTTGGGTGCCTGGCGTGTGAACGGTAATTTCGAACTTTGGCGCGGCACCTGGGAAGCTGATCCTACACCCAGCGGCTACACCCACCGGATCGTGACCGACGCCTGGGATTCCTCGGATACGGATTTCACCTTCGTGGCGGGTGAATCTACCATCAGGCTATCGGCCAACAACACCATCACCACCGAAGCGGGAGACAGCTTCTATAATCTTCTGCTGGACAACGGCGCCACCCTCACCGGTGCTCTCGACGTTGATGCGAACCTGACGATCAGCGCCGGGACTCTCACTGCTTCAGGAAACTGGATCTATGTGGGGGGCAACTGGTCGAACTCGGGAACCTTTGCACCTGGCGGAAATACTGTAGTCTTTGATGGCAACGGGGCTATCCAGAACGCGGAAGACTTCAACAACGTGCGGGTCAGCTCCGGATCCCGGACCTACGCCGTCGGCGCGACCCTCGATATGAGCTCTCTGCTCATGAACGGGGGTAATCTGGCAATAAATGCCGGCACCCTCCGGGTAGCCAATGACTTTACGATCAACAACGCATCATCGAATTATAGCGGTACAGGCGCCGTGAGTATGACCAATGCTGATGCTGATCTAATCATCTCCGCAGGCACACACACCTTCGGTGGAACGGTAACATTGAACGGAAATGATGGAGACATTTCGATATCGGGTGGGAGCACCACCTTTTCGGCAACCACGACTACAAACGGAGCCACCGGTGGAGTGACGATCTCAGGTGGAACCTTAACCAACAACGCACTACTCGATATAGGCGAAAACCTTGCCATGACCGCGGGTACGCTTACCGGTACCGGCAATATCTCAGTAGCAGGGAATGTCACATTGAGCAACATCGCGGCCACCTTCAACGGAAATGGTCGGAATATCACGGTTTCGGGCAGCTGGAATGAATCCGCCGGCGTATTCGTCGGCGGAACCTCAACGGTGACGATGGACACCGGGGGGACCACGATCGCCGCCACGAACAGCTTCGAAAACCTCACGATCAGCGCCGGAGGAGCCGGGGTTACCTTAAACACGGCGATCACCGTGGATGGGAACATCGACATCAGCGGCGTTCTGGATGCAAATGGACAGGCCATGAACATCGCCGGCAACTGGGACCGGACCGGCACGTTCACCCATAACAGCAATACGGTAACTTTATTCGACAACAGTTTGACCTCGACCATAACTGGCGCCACCACTTTCTGGAATTTCACATGCAATACGTGGAGCAAGACGATTCTCTTCGAGGAGGGGGTTACCCAAACAGTAGAGAACACGCTGACAATCGATGGAGACGCAAATAACCTGATCTACCTGCTGAGCACAACGGACGGTAATCCGTGGACCATTGATGTGAGCGGTGGGGCTCAGGCTGTAGATTTTGCCTTTGTTCGGGATAGCGGTACTGTTCTTTCCAATGATATAACGGCCACCAACAGCCGTAATGACGGCAACAATGACACGACCAGCCCGGGCTGGATCTTTCAACCCAATACCTTGGCCTGGGATGGAAGCAGCAGCTCTGATTGGGACACCGGTGACAACTGGGATCTCGGATTCGTCCCGAACACGGGAGATATCGTAGACATTCCCAACGGAGCTGGTAATATGCCGGCAACCCTGGCCTCCGACACGACGGTGGACACCCTGACCATCGATACTGCAGCCTCGGTGAGCGTAGCCGGCAACGCTCTCACGGTTACAACGTACGACAACCAGGGCATATTGTATCGTACCGCCGCCGTAGGAGAATCCGCCCCGATCGACACCGACTCGGGCTTGGTATTATACGATGACGCTGTCGGTGGGACGATCGAGGACTACGGCAGCCCGGGCCTCGACTACTACGACATCGAGATTGCCGGCGGCGGTACCTTTACTCTGGGCGCTGATGTGGAAATCGCCCGTCACCTGACGATTTCCGCCGGCACTTTCGACGTCAGCGCAGCGAGCCATCAGGTGACCGTGGGGGGGAGCTGGAATAATGCAGGAGGAACTTTTACTCCCCAGAGCGGTCTCGTGCTGCTGAATGGAACCGGAACCATTTCAGCTGAGACGTTCAATGATCTGGAGATCGACAGCGCCGGAACGTACACTATGAACGGGGCTATCGTCACAGGCGGGAATCTCACCATCACGGCGGGCGACCTTTCGCTTAATGCAAACACCCTCACTGTGGGAGCGGACCTGACCGGCAACAGTCTCACCGCTTCGGCGG
>CAZPPB010000049.1:4226-19395 GCA_964588355.1 uncultured Spirochaetaceae bacterium
CCGGTGACTCCACCATCGTGCTGGACTCGACCGACCCGGCCATCACCACCAAGGGTGATCTTGGCATAGATCCATTCTACAATCTGACGGCGAATGCCGGAGGGATCTTTCAGACTGATGTGCAGGTCGATAACGACCTGACAATCTCGGGCGGTACGTTGAGACTAAACAACAACGATCTGACTGTCATTCGCCATGTCGGGGGTGCAGGAACCCTGCAGGCTGACGGAACTGAGTTGATACTCGTGGGAGGAGGCTTCGATCCAACCGGATACACGGCGAACAACAGCACCGTGCGCCTGAATCTTGGAACGGGAGGTAATCTCGGAGGTTTGACCTACAACAACTTGGAGTTCGTAAAGACGTTTGTCACAGACACTCTGACATCGACAGGCGGATTGACGGTCACCGGCTCCCTCGTCATGACAACGGGCACCTGGGATGCGGCCACCTTTACCCACGATATTCGGGTCGACTGGGACGCTACCAGCGCCAATTTCGCCTTCACACCGTCAACCTCGACGATCTCCATGACCACAACTGCGGACCTGACAATCAACTGCAGCGCTTCCAACGATTTCTGGAATCTGTACGTCTATACGAGCGTGGATTTGAGCTCGGACATCGTTGTCTTGAATGACGTGCGGATTTTCGCGACTGGCGACCTGGACGTGACGGCGGCGAACCGCCAGATCACCGTCGGTCACGATTGGACGAGGGACAACTTAGGGGTATTCAATCCCCGAAACGGATTGGTGATCTTCAACGACTTTACCGCTAACGGTGAACTTTCAACTACAGATCCCGCCGGCGAGACATTCTGGGATCTCCGTATCGCCGAAACGGGCGGAACTTTTACCTACCAAAACGACTTTACGATCATCCGAGAACTGCATATCGCGAGTGGGACCTTGGCCGAAGATCCAGACCCCATGCCCGAAAACCGCACCATCACCATGGGAACCCTCGGGAGTCCGGCGATCGTGTACTGGGACAACGATGTTGTCGACGGCAGCGGTTTTTCCGGAGGTGACGGAAAAGTAGAGTTCGTACAGCCCGGACCGGGTGTCGAATACCATATTGAGGGCAGGACGGCTTTTTATGCATTCGAATGCCTGACACCGGGCGCCATCCTCAAATTTGAGGACAACACTATAGGAACATACACGTGCAACGCGTTGTCCGGTGTCCCCGGATCTCCCGCCGTGTACGAACCGGCCACCATTATCACGGGGAATTTCTACGTGGATGGCGGTCCGGCAGGCCCGAATATCACCCTGAACAACATCAGCGGGGTAGATGTCGTCGCAGCCTGCGGGGCAAATCCAAATGCAAATCATTGGGTGCTTCACATTACTTCATTTGCATATTCGGCCTTGGCGACCATAGATTGGATCGACGTGTCAAACAGCTGGGCTCCGCCGATAGACCAGGTGACGCCGGGTCCGAATCACATAAATGGAGGTTCCAACTGCAACTGGTTGTTCTCGATTCCCATTAGGGAAAGCTGGACCGTGGACAGCGATTCCAACGGCCGCATCGATGCGATACGTGTGCTCGTAGAGCCGAATACTCAACTCAACGACGATTCAGTTGACGAATCCCAGATTACGATAGTTGTCCAGGGCTATGAATTGGCGACCCCGGCAATCGGTATCGCCGGCGTCTCTGACGACGACGTGTTCGACATACTGTTGGTGGAAAACGACTACCTGGATACAGATGCCCGGCCGCAGTGGCAGTTTTTGGCCAACGACTCGTTCCCGAACGATGGGCTGCTCGGACAGCTGGGCGGCGCATATGTTGAATCCGGATCTACGGTGTATACTCCCGATGACGGAGCACGGCCGGTGATCGCCTATACGCTGGCCGTTGTCGGTGAAACCAAGGCGTATCTACACTTCTCCGAACCGGTGTATTCCGACCAGATGGCGACGATCGGCATTCAGAACAACGATTTCAATGAAATCGGCGGCACCGCCAATCCGATCGTAAGCGTCACACCGCTGGAGACCAGCGGCATTGCCGCCCACGCGGCCATGATCGAGTTTACGAATCCCCTCCTCGACACCGACGTGGTCGGGAACCCCCCGAAGCAGCTGCGATCGAAGATACCACCGGACGCAATTTGGGACGGACGCATGCTCGATCCAACAATCACCGATCCCGCCATCGATGCGTCCACAACTGCCGATGGCAATCTGCAGGTGCACGGCAGCGATTATATGGATCCGGGGATCCAGCACCGCGTCTCGGACGTGGCGCTGAATCTCATCGAGCCGGTGTTCGCCTACGATGCGGTAATTCAAAGAGATCCCGTGCGCGGCGGCATCGGCCGGATCACCCGCTTCGACGGCAGCGGATTTCTCCCGGACCGGGATATCCAGCTGCAGGCCCGAATTCTCTCCAGCACCTACAGCGGAGCCACCGTCGATATCGTCTGGGACGTGAATCCGACCGATCCAATCCTGCTCAGTAATCTCTGGATCCCCTCTGGTGTTACTACCATGACACACATACCACCGTTTCCACCAAACACACCAGGCGACACCTATCACAACGCCAATACGACGGCTCGGTCAGATACGCAGACCGGGGCCACGGGACCGCTGCGGGACTTCCTCATTCCCTCAAGTGACCCGGAGATACAAGATGGAGCGGATCTGCAGTTCCTCTTCGTGATCGATCCGGGCGGCACGGAAGTTCTGCCGTACGCCCGCATTCCCAATCCCGAGGATCCACGCACGGCCCGCCCGTGGGTCATTAAAATCCGCGATCTGCGCACCCAGCGGGGAGAGGCCACGGTCACCAACAACGTGATCAATCCCCTGAGGGGTGAAACCGTCAATGTCACGTACTCCATCCCCCAGACCGGCATGGTCACGATCAACGTCTTCGACCTGAAGGGGGACATCGTGGACGTGCTGTACCGGGGTCAGCGGACCGCCGGGGAGTACTCGACCACCTGGGACGGGCGAAACAGGGGTAACAGAGTCGTGGCCCGCGGTGTATACTTCATCAAGATCGTTGGTCCGGGAATCAGCGAGATTCGAAAGGTCTTGGTGGTCAAATAGAATGCCCCGATTCGCGGGCAGGCCGGAAACACCCTCTCACACTCCCCATCGCATCGCCCTGATCGGCTTCATGGGTTCGGGCAAGACTACCGTGGGAAGGCTGGTGGCGGCCAGGCTGGGCTACCGTTTTCTCGACCTGGATGTCCTGATTGCGGAGAATGCGGGGAAGAGCATCCGGGAGATCTTCGATGAGGACGGACAGGAAGCCTTCCGCCGGATCGAGTCCGACGCGCTGTACAGCGTTCGGGAGATGAACAGGCTGGTGATCGCCACCGGCGGCGGCGCTCCGATCCGCCAGGAGAACCAGGAGTTCTTCGAAAACCTGGCTGCGACCTTCTACCTCGAGGTATCCTTCAAGGAGTTCCTCAACCGCACCGGCAGGGATCACGGCCGACCGCTGCTAGATCGCTCGGATAAGAAGCTCGAAAAATTGTACAAATCCCGGTTGCCCATCTACAGGAGCCTTGGGCAGCGCATTATCACCGATTCGCGAAAGCCCCAGGATATTGCTGCCGAGATCCTGAAAAAACTCTCAAACTCGTGAGTGGGAGTAACGCTTCGGAACCGCGGAAAGGTCGATCCGCCGGATGCGGCGGGACTGCAATCGAACGGTGGGCGTGCTCGACCGAAGCACCCCTCCTTGAACAAAGTCCAACGTTTTCCAATAATGAGGCACGATGAAACGGATCGGCATCGACATCGGCTCTCTGTATCTGGGGGCGGTGGTTCTGGAAGACGGAGAAATCCGCGATGTTCAGTACCGCGAGCATCGAGGCGACATCCAGGCTGAGCTGCAAAGGATAACCGCCCGGCCCGAGTACAAAAGTTACGACACCCTCGGCATCACCGGCAACTTTCCGGAACGCCGGGAGGCGGTCATCGATAATACCCTGGCTCTGATCGAAGGAGCCCGGGTGCTGCTCCCGGATTGCAGAAACGTATTCGCCATCGGGGGGCAGACTTTCTCCCTCATCTTCTTCGACGAGCACGGTGGGTACAAAGAACATTCGCTAAACGCGCCCTGCGCTGCCGGCACCGGTTCGTTCATCGAGCAGCAGGCCGAACGGCTGGGGCTTTCCGTCGTGGAACTGACGGCCAAGGCCGCGTACTTCAGCGGGAAGCAGCCGGTCATCGCCACCCGCTGCGCAGTATTCGCCAAGACCGACATCATCCACGCCATGCAGGAGGGATACTCCCTGGAGGCGGTCTGTGCCGGTCTGTGTGAAGGGATCGCGCGCAATGTTCTGGACGCCATGATCAAGGGACGGGAGATCGAAGATCCGGTCGGCTTCATCGGCGGGGTTTCCCTCAACCGAGCCATCGCCGCCAGCATGGAGAAGATACTGGGCAGGGAGGTCCGGGTTCCGGCTCAATCCCAGGTTGCCGGGGCGCTCGGGGCGGCTACGCTGGGAGAGCTGAAAGAGTTTCAACCCGAGCTCATCGGCAGGCAGTCCCGCAGCCGTGAGTCCCGCCAGCCGCTTCGGCTGTCCCTGAGCAGCTACCCGGACTTCGCCTCCTTCTCGATCGAGCTCCGCGACGGGGTGGAGGTTTTCCTGCCCGGCGCGAGTGCCGACAGCGGGATTCCGGCAAGCGGGAATCCGAGCGGTGAGAAACTACACAGCGGGAAGCCGGCAGGCAAAACCCCGGACCCCTCCGCAGGCGTGTACATCGGCATCGATATCGGCTCCACCAGCACGAAGGCCGTTCTGATCGACGAGGATGAGGAAATCCGGGGTGGTTTTTACACGGCCACGGCGGGAGAACCGATCCGGGCGGTACAGAAGCTCATCCGCTGCATAAACGGCACCTTCGATTCCGAGAAGCTCGAGATCCTGGGCGTGGCCACCACCGGGTCTGGACGGATGATCATCAAAGAGCTGTTCAACGCCGATACGGTCATGAATGAAATCAGCGCTCACGCCCGGGCGGCGGTTTTCCTGCACCCTCGGGCGGATACGATCATCGAGATCGGCGGCCAGGATTCCAAGTTCACCCTGCTGCGGGATGGAGAGGTCTACTACTCGACCATGAACTACGTCTGTGCGGCCGGTACGGGGAGCTTCATCGAGGAACAGGCCAAGCGGCTGGAGGTCACCCTGGAGGACTTTTCGGAAATGGCTTTCGGCGCCAGGGCGCCTTTCACCAGCGACCGCTGCACGGTGTACATGGAGCGGGATCTCAACGCCCTGCTCGGAGAGGGATGGTCCAAGGAAGCGCTGGCCGCGGCGGTGCTGAACTCGGTCCGAGACAACTACCTGGCCAAGGTCGTGTCCAAGACTCCTCTGGGGGATTACATCGTGTTTCAGGGCGCCACCGGGCGCAACAAGGCCCTGGTGGCCGCCTTCGAGCAGTTGCTCGAAAAGCCGATCCACGTCTCCCCCTACTGTCATCTGACCGGGGCGCTGGGGGCGGCACTGCTCTGTCGGGAGGCGGGTACGGATCAGAGGACATCCACGTTTATCTGGGAAGTTCAGGATCTCCAAATAAGCGAAGAGATCTGCCGCCGCTGCCCCAATCAGTGCCTGCTCACCGTAGTGGAGACAGGGGGCCGGAAATCCGGATGGGGTATGAAGTGCGGGCGGGACTACAGCTCCAGGCGCCAAACCGAACCTGTGCCGAGTGAGCCGGAAAAGCGCTTCTCCCGGATCATGGCTCCCCTGTACGAGCCCTGGCCAAAGCAGAGCAATCCGGATCGCCCTGTAAACTCAGAACGATCTTCCATAACGATCGGAATCCCGCAGGGGTTGTACAACGTGGGCTATGCGCCTCTGTGGTACGCTTTCCTGACCCGCCTCGGTTTTTCGGTGCGCCTTTCAAAAACGGACAGGGCCGCCCTGGAGGAGGGTAAGGCCCTGGTCAACTCCGACTTCTGCGCGCCCATGATACTGGCCCACGGCTACGTGGGTCAGCTGCTCCAGCAAGACACCGACTACCTGTTCTATCCCGCCGTGACCAGTGAACAGGACCCTGATTTCGACGGAGAGGTCAAGTATAAACGGAAAATCAGAGATTCCTACTACTGCTACTACTCCCAGTACCTGCCCACCATCGTCAACAAACTGACGGCGGTCGACGTCGAGCCCAAGCTGATCTCTCCCCTGATATCCTTCAACAATATGAGCCTGGAGCAGATCGCCGAAGCGATCCACGCCGAGATGGAGCGCAAGATTCCTGCGGACCTGGACCGCGGGGAGGTGGCTGAGGCTCTGGAACACGCCCATGCCGCCTTCACCGAACAGAAGGAGCGCTGGAGCCGAACCTTTAGCGAGCAGCTGTCAGGGGATGGAGGGGATCAGCCCAACATCCTGCTGTTGGGAAGGCCCTACGTGCTGTTCGATCCGGTGATGAATCTGGGGCTCCCGGCCAAGCTGGAGCGGGAGGGGGCACGGCTGTTCTGGCAGGAAGAGATTAACCTCCATGGATTCGAGCCTCAATACGCGGGCCGCTACTACGAGCGGATGCACTGGCACTACGGCAAACAGATTCTCAAGGCGGCTGAGTTCTGCGCCAAACAGCCCAACCTGTTCGCCGTGTACCTGACCTGCTTTCGCTGCAGCCCCGACGCGTTTCTCCTCTCCTACGTGAAGGACATCATGGGGAAATACGAGAAGCCCTTTCTCATCCTCCAGCTGGACGAGCAGAGCTCTGACATCGGCTACGCCACCCGCGTCGAAGCGGGCCTGCAGTCCTTCCGCAACCATCTGCGGGCGGATAAAAAGCTCCTTGCACCTGAGAGAACCCAGCCGCGGAATGATGTGCCGGAAAAAGGCGATACGGTTCTTATCCCCAACCTCGATCCCCTGACCGGCACCTTCTGGGAAATGTGTTTCAGACGAGCCGGATACGAAGCGGCACTCCTGGAACCGGACGAGCGTTCCCTCAACACCGGCTACCGCTACACCAATGGCGGAGAATGCATGCCCCTGATCTCCCTGATCGGAGGGGTAATCGAGAAGGTCAAAAAAGAGGCTCTGGAGCCTGAAAAGACCTTCTTCTACATCCCCACCACCTGTCTGGCCTGCAACTTCTCCAACTTCCCGATCCTCTCCGACCTGGCCTTCGAGTCGGCCGGGTTGAAGGGCGTGAAGATAGGACTGATCAGCAGCATGGCTCCGGGAGACATCCTTCCCCAGATGTTGTCCCTGAAAATGCTCGAATCCAACATCCTAGGTGGCATCATCTACAAGATGTTCCACAGGGTCATGCCCTACGAGATCCAAAGGGGTGAAGCGGAGGAGGTTTTGTGGGAATCGAGACAGCGGGTATCCCGGGCGATCCTGGAGGGATATGATCTGCGGTCGGTCCTCCCGGGCATTGTAGAGCGCTTTCAAAACATCCAGCGAGACGAATCGGCCGGCAGGAAGCCTCGCATCGGGCTTCTCGGTGATCTGTACGTGAAGTACAACAACCTGGTCAATCAGAATGTCCAGCAGGTCGTTCAGGAACTGGGGGGGGAACTGTGGATCCCTTCCCTGACCGAGTGGCCCTTTCACTTCTACGACGCAGATGCGCGCCTGCATGGAGATGACCCCCGCCACTACAGGCTTCTCAAAACCATCGAGAAACGTTACGAGCGCCTGGCCTCCGACCTGATCCAGGAGCAGGAGGAGCCTGATTTTGCCGAATGCGTCCGCCTGATGGAGGAATACAAGATCACCCACTACATCGTCGGGGAGACATCGATCAACCTAGGCCGGGCGCTGTACTACATCAAGCACAACCTTGTCGACGCCATCCTGCACGTGAATCCGATCTTCTGCTGTCCGGGTGTGGTGAGCGCCTCAGTCTATCGCAAGATCCAGGAGGATTTCGGGATCCCGATCGTCGACATCTTCTACGACGGTACGGGCAATCCCAACAAGGTACTGATTCCTCACCTCCACTATCTGAAAACTTAGAGGAAAGGATTACGGAAGGGCCGAGAGCTCGGATGAAACGCACGCGTACGCCACCCACGAGATAGATCGGCGGAATGAAGGGGATTGTTGAAAATTAGTTGGAGGCCGTGCCGTACCTGTCCAGACATTCGCTGAAAGCCTGGCAGATCTTCAACTCTATTTCTTGCGGGGGGACGGTCGCCCGCAGGGAGTCCCGGAAGGCTTCATCCCGAACCAGGCGGGTTACTGCGGAAAGGGCTACCAGGTACTCCATCTGCCTGCCCGGCGGATTGGTAATCACGAACAACAGATGCACGGGAGCGTTATCAAAGGAATCGAAATCGATGCCCTGCTCGGAAATACCCAGAGCGATCACTATTTCTTTGATCCTGTCGGTGGTCCCATGCGCCACCGCCACCCCCCGCCCCAGTCCCGTGGACAGGATCCTCTCCCTCTGCACCACGGCTTCTTCAAGGGCGGCTCGACACCCGAGACCGGCAAAAACGGGAGCCTTGTGGATGAGCTCCCGGATTGCGTCGAACTTGTCCTGGCTGGAGAGGCTCTGCACAACAGTGCCTCCCTGGAAACAGCTCAACATAGTCTATCCCTATAACATCCCTGACGAATCACTGTCAAGGTCTTTTTTTCGCGGGGCCAAGCATACCTCCAAACACTAGTCTCGGCTAAAATTATGGATCTGCTTAACCGGCAAGCTGCGGCCAGAGAAAACGCGCCGTATCGGCGGGTTCCATTCGCCCGGATCAGTATATTGACAAAGGACCTCAAGCCTTACTATTATTCTCAATGGTTAGTTCCGGGGGCGTAGCTCAGTTGGCTAGAGCGCGTGAATGGCATTCACGAGGTCGTGGGTTCGATTCCCGTCGCCTCCATAAACGATGGCTAGTGATTTTGCCTCAGGCCAGTTAGATCCAGAAATCGCAGATCTCATGGGTATCCAAGAGACTACCCGGGCCCAAAAACCTGATTTTGGAGACCTGTTCCAGGAGGAGATCAGGGTCGACCAGACGGGTCCCGAGGAAGTTGACCTGAGCAGGAAAAGCTTCGAAATTCAGACGGCCTTCGAAGAAAAACCCAAACCCCACTTCAGGGATAAGAACTACTATAAAAACCTACTCGCCGATCAGGGCGAGACCGGCCGGCGCGTACATCAGCTGCTCACCCAGTTCGCCACGGCCAAGGATCCCACGGATAAATCCGTTTACCGGGCTCGCCTTAGTACGGCCTATTGGGAGCTGGCGGGGCGGATAGCCGCCAGGATGTCCCTGAATATGCCCATCTCCAAACGGCTGCTCCTGCGTTTCGGTATTCTTTCTCCTTCCCTGATTTCCGCGGAGCAGCGGAACATGATCAGCCGTATCATCTTCGAAAACAAAACCAATGAGCCGATCCACTACGTGGACGAGTGGCTGACAAAGATTGCCCAGGGATCGACCCGGCCTTCGGCTACCGACGAGGTCAAAAAGGCCCGGATGGATGATAACCAGAAAACCGTAGAGATCGTGGAGAAACGCAGAGGCCAGCGGCAGGCTGAACTGTCCCTGCTTCAGAATAAGATCGGCCAGTTGGATGAGTTGGAATCCAACCTGGCTAACCGGGTCCAGACAATCCTGCGCCACCATACACGTGCGGAGTTCGGCGGCTTGAAGGACGTATTCAGCCCGGAACAGAGAGAAGCGATCAGCCAGGTGAATACGATCCTGCGGCAGCTGAGCAACCTGGACCGGGATATCAAGAGCTCCTACAACGCCCTGGAAAACATGGATGAGGAGCTGCGGGAGCTGCAGGACAAAGCCGACGGCGTCGATGTTTCAGTGGACACGGGGGTTGTCACCAGCGAGTTCCAGTCCCTGCGTCAGATGTCCAAGATGTGTGTCGGCCGCCAGGGAAACCATTTCCCCATCCTGATGAAACAGTACTTCCGCCCCAACATCCGGGAAATCTGTACACGGGAAAACGTAATCAACACCATGGCGAAGGTAGAATCCCTGGATCCCGGGATATTCGAGCGGACCTTCAAGGGACAGACCAGCCGCATCGTGCCTTACGTATTGCTCCTGCCGAACTACGGGGACACCGGCGTCTGCTGGGAGCCCTTCGAGCGCTTCAACCGAGCCTCCAGCCGGGGTCGGGTGGCCCTGCCTCTTTTTCCCAAAGATGTCGAGATTGCCGTGATTTCGGCGCTGGCGGATCTGCGCTGGCAGGTGGCAAAGGAGAGGGCGCAGCACTACTGGATGGAGGAGGGCATCACCGGCCGCTACTACCAGTGGTTCTCAGAGCAGAGGCTGCGGGGGGATGTGAAGGACTACTTCATCCGCGACTACATCCTCTGGATCACCAAAGAGAGTCAGGGAACGCAGAAACTGGAGCGGGAAGTACGGGGGATCTTCTGGCGCCTGATGCCCTTCCCGCAGCCGATCAAGGACAGCCTCAAAAACCGGGGCTTCGTTTACGGCGAGCTGTACAAGAAGGACGTCAACATTTCCATGTCCGACGGGTATTGATTCCGGCTCTATCTCTTTCTGCGAAACAGCGGCATAAAATACTTGTCCATATCGATCTTGCGGTTCAGCCACTTGACCACCCGGCTGTAGATGAAAAACGAGGCGGCGATCGATCCAACGAACACCAAGATCATGACGATCGAAAGCACGTTCGGATTCAAGGACTCCTTGAATACAGCCGCAATCAGCAAGAGAAAAAGCACGATCAGGATGAACATAATCAGCAGATTGAAAACAGTAGCCCCGAGCAGAAACAAAACGGTGTTAACTTTTTTGTTCATTCTTCTCTCTCACTCCCATCACTAGATAACTGATCAGCAGGGTAATGCCCGCCACCACCACCGTGGAATCGGCTATGTTGAACACGGGCCACCTTTCAAATCCAAAGATGCCGTAAAACTTGAAATCGATAAAATCGATCACTCCCTCCGGCCGGAAGTAGCGGTCCACCTGGTTGCCCAGACCGCCGCCCAGGATCGCCGCCAGGATCCAGCGCTGACCCTGGGTGATATCCTTGCCGGCCAGGAAGTAGTACAGAACGAAGGCCACCACCAGCATCGGCAGGACCATGGTCAGGATGATCCGCCCGGTATCCCCGAAGCCGCGGCCGATGCTGAATGAGAGGGCAGGATTCTGAACAAAGGTGAAGCGCAGGAAATCACCGATGATCTGTACCGGCCGCCCATAGGGCAGAGTCCTGGAAACCACCCATTTGACGATCTGATCTGCCAGAATGATCCCGCCGGTCAGCACCAGGGGAAGAAGTTTTTTGCGTAGGTTCAAAGGCGCACTCTCCAGTATTTTGAATTACAACCCCGTAGGGATATCGAAGAAGCGGATCTGCAGGTCAGTTTGGGATTTCAGCTTTTCGGCCAACAGCGTGACTCCTGAAGTTTCGGTCAGATAGTGCCCGCCGAAGATCACGTTGATCCCGCCCTCCAGGCAGTGATGGTAGATCGTATGATCGGAATCCCCGGTAATGAACAGATCGAGCTTCTCCTCAATTGCCTGGTAGGCCTCATCCGCCGCTCCTCCGGAGACAATCCCCACGGTGCGGATGGCCTCGGGTCCGAAGGGAAGCACGTTGATGCCCTGTTCATTGCTTCCACAGCAGACCCGCACGACCTGCTCCAGGCCCATCACTTTCGGTAGGATTCCCTTGAATCCGATCTTTGTCCCCTTGTACTCGCCGAACGGCTCCAGCTTCTGTAAACCGATCCGTCGGGCCAAACCCGCATTGTTGCCGAGCTGCGGATGCATATCCAGGGGCAGATGAACAGCGTACAGGGCCAGATCCGCCTGAATCAGTGCCCGCAGCCGCTGGTAGTGCCCGCCGGTAACAGCCAGAGGTCTGCCCCAGAACAGTCCGTGATGCACGAATAACAGATCCGCTCCCCACTCGGCTGCCCGGCGGATGCTTTCCAGGCAGGCATCCACGGCAAAGGCCACCTTCTCCACACTATCCTTTTCATTGGCGACCTGTAGCCCGTTTAGGGCTACATCTGTGCCACCGAAAACATCCAGATCGAGGACCTGCCGGATCAGCGTGTCGAACTCTTTCAGATGCATGAGGCGCTCATTATAACAGCTGAGGATCGGGGGAGGCAACCAGGTCGCGATTCCCCCGAATTTGTTCGACCTGTATCAGAAATCTAAAATTGATCTTGCCTTGACATTGGCTGGTCGGGAAGTTATTCTCAAAAACAGAAAAAATCTGGATGGATCGATGCCCCCTCAAGTAAACGTCGAACAGGTAAAAAGAGCAGCCCATAATTCGGTTCCCCTGACCTTCAAGACATTTACCCTGCCCCACGACACGGAGGAGTATCTGGACGAGGTTCTCAACATATTTCTGAAGGAACTGGGCTTTGCCGAAATCAAGGACCAGTTGTCCTACTGCCTGCGGGAGCTGGCGGTAAACGCCAAGAAGGCCAACACCAAGCGGGCCTACTTTCAAGAGAGGGGTCTGGACCTGAACAACCCCCAGCACTATGCAGAGGGAATGAAGAGCTTCAAAGAGGACACCCTGGAGAATATCGAACACTACCTGCAGAAACAGAAGGAGCTGGGGCTGTATCTGAAGATCGTGTATCATACCAGGGAGAAAACCTTCTCGATCTCCGTACGCAACAACGTGGAAATCACCAAGATCGAACAGATCCGCATCTTTGACCGCATAGCCCGCTCCAGGGCGTTCACCAGCATGGAGGAGGCTTTTGCCACGGTGCTCGACCAAACCGAGGGAGCGGGTCTGGGTATCGTCATCCTGATCCTGATGCTGAAAAAAATCGGCCTGGACGAGGAGTCCTTTGCTATCGATGTGGAAGACGGGGAGACAGTGGCTACCCTGACAATTCCCTTCAACGAAATCCAGATAGAAAAGATGGACACCCTGACCCAGGAAATTATCCGGGAGGTCAGGGAGCTGCCTCAGTTTCCGGACAACATCCTGCACCTTCAGCGCCTGATTTCCGATCCTGACTCGGAGATCACCGATATCGCCAGGCAGATCTCTACCGATCCGATGCTGACTGCGGATCTTCTCAAGTTGGTCAACTCGGCCCAGTTCATGCTGCCCAAGAGGGTCGACAACATCGTAGAGGCGGTCAAACTGGTCGGCATGAAGGGTGTGCGGAACCTGCTGTACACCCACGGAACCCAGAAGATCCTGAGCCAGCAGTACCGGGAAATGCGGGAGCTGTGGCAGCATTCCTACCGAACCGCCTTCTACGCCTACAATCTGGCCAAGAGCTTCCGTCGCCGCAAGGAGATCCTGGACGACGTGTACGTAGGCGGCATTCTCCATGACCTGGGGAAGATCATCCTAGCCTCGCTTCATCCGGATCTGCTGGAGCGAATCCGCGGCTTCTGCACGGAGAAGGAGATCCCGTCGAACATGCTGGAAAACTTCGCCGCCGGCATGAATCACGCTGAAGTGGGGGCCCTGATCGCCGAGAAGTGGAACTTCCCCGATCAATTGATCGACGCCATTCGCTTTCACCACTCTCCGCTGGAATGTAAGGAGCAAAACCGGGATATCGTGTTCAGCGTGTATCTGGCCAACGCACTGACCGATCTGGAGCGGGAGATGATCGTCTTTGAACAGATCGATCGGTGGGTCATCGGAGATTTTGGAATCCAGAGCGAAGAACAACTGACCCGCATTCAACAGCGTCTGACCGGGGCCTTCGACCAGCAGCGCTCCCGCTTCTAGTCGCCTCTCTTCAGGGGCCGCAGACCGGGACTCAAGAAACGAATTCCATGACTATGCGCAAGTTCCTCAGAAGCTACTCCGGGCTGGACCGCAGCATCTACTTCCTCTGCCTGGCCCAGGTTGTGAACTCAATCGGCCACTTCGTACACCCATTCCTTACAATGTTTCTCACCCGGAAGATCGGCATGGATCCGGTGGAAGCGGGTACCTACGTGATGCTCTCCGCCGCGGTTTGGGTGCCGGGCTCTCTGCTGGGAGGAAAGATCGCCGACCAGATCGGCCGGAAGCGGATCCTGGTGTTGTTTCAGTCCCTGGCCGCCGCGGTACTGGTTCCCTGTGCCTTTCTGGGCGTGTCCCGGATCATACCCTGGCTGCTGATCGGCTCCTCCTTCCTCCAGGGTGTGGCCGAACCCGTCAACGACGCCATGATCACAGATCTGACGGTGGCGGAGCAGCGCAAAGGGGCCTTCAGCCTGCTGTACCTGTCCCACAACATCGGTTTCGCTCTGGGACCCATGATCGCCGGCTTTCTGTTCAATCGATACCTGGCCTGGATATTTCTGGGAGATGCCATCACCACCGGAATCGCCGTTGTGCTGATCGCCCTGTTCATCAAAGAATCGGCACCGTCGGAACGACAGATCGAAGAAAGCTTCGCAGAGGATCGGAGCAACGAGCGGGCAGAACGGGGATCACTGATTCGGGTTCTGCTGAAACGACCATTTCTGGTGGCCTTCATGTTCGTCCACATGATCCTTTCCTTCGTCTATTCCCAAACGGCCTTCTGCTTGCCCCTGCAGCTGAGCAAGGTGTTTGCCGAGCAGGGCCCCCGGTGGTACGGAACGATCATGAGCTTCAATGCCGTGGTGGTCATCATCCTCACGACTTTCGTGATCCACAGCACCGAGCGCATCAAACCGGCCCTCACCGTTGCGATTGCCAGCCTGTTCTTCGCCGTCGGATTCGGCACGATCGGTCTGGTAGGTACCGTCCCCCTGCTGCTTCTCTCCACCCTGGTCTGGACAGTCGGGGAGATCCTGGAGGCGACAAACACGAGCGTGTACGTGGCCAACCATGCGCCCATCACCCATCGAGGACGGATCAACGCCATAGCCCCGATCATCATGTGGAGCGGCTTCGGGCTGGGTCCGCCCCTCTCGGCTCAATTCATCGAGCACTATTCCCTGACCGGTATCTGGCCTCTGTGCTTCGCGCTTTCCATGCTGGCGGCGGGATTGCTCCTGCTCATACATCTTATAGAGAACAGGAAAGGAAAGCAAAAAGACAAACTCTCGTCGGCAAATACAAATTCTTGACTTTGAAATTTATATATATTAATTTTTGCATATTAAGATCCATGTTATTATGATGACGGCGAGAAAACCATCGTCAATCGCAGCGAAGCTTCGCTGCATAATGACAGGATTTTCGCTGCGGAAGAAAACAGCGCAATCTTCCATATCAGTTTCAATCTAGGATTGC
>CAZPPB010000049.1:19495-22216 GCA_964588355.1 uncultured Spirochaetaceae bacterium
GATATTACGCAGGACATCGCGAAGCGATATTACGCAGGACATCGCGAAGCGATATTACGCAGGACATCGCGAAGCGATATAATTAACCCAGGAGGCGAACAATGTCAGTAACTATCTATTCTACACCGAGCTGCGGTTTCTGTGTGAAGGCGAAACAGTACTTCCGGGAACAACACATCCCCTTTACAGAGTACAACGTAGCGGCGGATCAGAGAAAAGCGGAAGAGATGGTCCGTAAGTCAGGTCAAATGGGAGTCCCGGTCATTGATGTTCACGGGAAGATTATCGTAGGATTCAACCAGCCGGAGATCGAACGCGCCCTGAAGCGATAAACTGCGCCCGAACAGGAAGAAAAAAGGAGGAAGTCGTGGCTCATAAGACGACAGCGACCTGGACCGAAGATCTCGCTTTTGACGTCGAATTGGACGGCCATCATTTCATGGTGGACGCGGACATAGAGTTTGGTGGAAAGAACCGGGGCCCCAAGCCCAAGGGCCTTCTGCTGTCAGCCCTGGCCGGCTGCACCGGCATGGATGTAGCCTCGCTGCTGACCAAGATGAAGATGCCCTTTGACAGCTTCTCCCTGGAAGTGGAGGGTGAAGTAGGCGATGAGCATCCCAAGTCCTACACCGACATCGTGATACGATACATCTTTCGCGGCAACGAGCTGGACCGTGGGAAGATCGAAAAATCCGTAAAACTGTCGCTGGACAAGTACTGCGGGGTCCACGCCATGCTCACGAAATCGGCAAACCTGCGGCACGAGATCGTGCTGAATCCGGATTGATCATCTGGATTCGCTCATAAAAAACAATTCCAGAAAAACAGTCCCTCATTGAAGCACCGCCTGAAAAATCCCCGTTGTTCCTAGTGTAGATAGCGGAACTCAGGGGGTTTCTCATGAACAGACACAGAGGTCGTATCGAGGCTGTGCAGCCTCTGATCCGAGACAGCCGGCTCAGGGTTCAGCTGACAGTGTGCAAGGTTGACGGTCAGGAGCACCTGGCTTTTCTGCCCGATCGGGAACTCTCCACCCTGCTGCCCCGATCGATCCTGCTCGCCTCTCTGCGGGAGGTTCCGCGGGAGCTGCTGGACACCATCGATCCCATGCTCAACAAAATGGTCAGGGGGAGAGTGGTTCGTCTCTGGCAGTACTCCGACAACTGGTATGCTTCGTTCCTGCCGTGGCGTTCGGTACGCTTCGCCGACCGGTAAGTGAGGCGTGCCAGGCCTGCAGCACGATCCCTACGGCCACTGCCACGTTCAGAGAACGCTTCGCCCCGGCCATGGGAATCGAAACCCGACCCGCCTTGGAGGCGGCCAGGGCCAAACTCTGGGGGCTCAGGCCCAGCTCTTCGGAACCGACCAGCATGATTCCCCGCTCGGGAAAGCCGAACTCCCCCAGAGGCGTTCCGCCCAGCTCCAGAGCGAATACCCCTTCCTGCTTCTGGATCTCATCGAGCTCGGCGAAGCGCCAAGGCATAATCTTTATCGCGCCGCGGGCCGATTTGACAGCCCGGGGATGCAGGGCAGAGGCGGTGTTCGGCGACAGCAGCAAACTGTCGACACCGAAGGCTTCGGAGGAACGGAAGATCGCCCCCACGTTGTAGGGAGAGCGGATCTCCTCCAGGTAAAGATGGATCGGCAGTACGGTTCGCGCCGCCGCATCGAGTTGCTCAGACTCCGGGACCAGCAGGTCCCATTCGGCAGGTTCAGCTCCCAGATAACGCAGCAGGGCATGGCGTACCCGGTTCACCTGACGCCGGATCGCGGCGGCCCCCGAAGATGCGCAGACGCACAGCTTCTGGCAGTCCTCGGCCGCTTCCTGTACCTCCCGGCCGCAGCCTTCATCCTGATCGAGCATCATGCACAACGAACCCAGGTATTCCCGGTGCGGTTTTCTACCCGACTCCAGATGCCGTTCCTCCGCCTGCAGCAGCAGAACGATCTTCCGCAGCCGGGTCTTTCGGGGCAGGCTTCTAAGCTTCTTGATCGAGATCACGAAGGAAGTTGTTGTTAATAGGCGGATTTGACGAGCTCGTAGAGATCTTCCGCCGATATGCTCCGTGGCAGATAGTTCATCATGTCGAAATTCCGGGCTATCCCCGCAATGTCTACCATATCATCCAGATTGAGATCGAAGTCCCGCAACCTGGTCGGCAGACCCAATGAGCCGATGATGCGTCGAACCGCCTCCACGGCCCGACCGGCTCCCTCCACCGAAGCCTCATCGTCTACCTCCTCACCCAAAAAGCGGGCAACCGCGGTGAGCTTCTCCGAGGCGATCCCGGAGTAGAACTCCATTACGTGGGGCAGCATGATCGAGGCCACCCATGATTTGGGTACCATGAAACTACCGTTGATGGCATAGGCCAGGGCGGTGCCCACACCGGCCTTGCTGATCGTCAAGCCCAGAGAAGCGAGCAGTCCGGCCATAGAGGCGTTCATCCGAACCCTCAAATCTTCCGGTTGATTGACGAGGGGTTCTATGATCTTGCCGATCAACTCACAGGCTCGCAGAAAAAACGTGTCGGAGAGAAAGCTGCTTCTGGAGGACAGATACCCCTCCACGGCAACGAGCAGGGTATCCATCAGCGTGGTTGCAGTGTATTTGGGGGGTAGAGTGATCGTGAGCTTGGGATCTACAATCACCGCCTTGTTGATGCGCCTCTGGGTGCGGCCGATCTTGGCGCTGCGATCCCGTCCGTCGGTGAGCAGATA
>CAZPPB010000050.1:0-21931 GCA_964588355.1 uncultured Spirochaetaceae bacterium
TCGAGATGGCGATCTCCGAGTTGTTCTGGATGATCCTGTGGAAATCGTCCCTGTCGATGTAGAACAGCCGGCTCGGCTGCTTGGCCACGACCGTGGCGCTGCGGGGAAGCTCGTCGATCAGGGCCATTTCACCGAACAGGTGTCCGCGTTCATGTACGGCCAGCAGGTCCTTCTCCGCAAGCCGGTAATCCTTCCAGACCTCTACCGCCCCTTCGGCAACGATGTAGAATCGATCAGCCTGGGAACCTTCTTCGAAGATGATCTGCCCCGGCTGATACTCGACCTGGTGACATGCCTGCTGTATCTTCTTGATCTGTCCGTCGGGTAGATCCTGAAAGAAGTAGACCTTTTTTAAAAAAGCGAGAGGGTCCTTCAAGATACCCTCACTTCCTCTCGTACAGGGATTGTATGTAAGCTCGGGTATCCTGGATGCGGACGTGACTGATCGTGCAGCGGCCTTCCAGAATCACCCCATCCTGAATGATCAGCTCCGGCGTCTTCAAATCCCCGAGAACACGAGCGGTAGACAGTAGAAGAATCCTCCGGCTGGCCGTGACGTTGCCGATGACCAGTCCTTCCACCACGACGCTGGAGGCGGTGATGTTCGTCTTTACTTTGGCCTTCTCCCCGATCTGCAACTGATCGACCACCAGAGACTTTCCCTCGAAGGTTCCGTCGATGCGCAGGTTTCCCTGGACCACAAAGCGGCCTTCGAAAGCGGAGTTCTCTCCGATAGTTGTATTCGCTTCGATGTCGATCTGCATTCCTACTCCCGATTCTCGATCTGCGGCACGTTGAGAAAATCGACAACTTCCCGAGCGAAGTTTTTTAGCTCTCTGAGAGCCTCATGTACCGTCTTTCCCTCAAAGAACCGCTTCCCTTCGAGCCTATCGAAACGAAGCATGTCTCCGGCGTTGAGACAGATCAGGCCGCCGGCTTCGATATCCGTGACCAGAGCTCCGGAAAAACCAGCCACGCTGCGCATGAACTTGTCGGCCTCGACTATCATATTCCTCTTCTTCTTGAAACTGCGTTTACGCATGTCCTCCTCGTGCTGCTGGCCCGAGTACAGATCAACCGTAGAGGAGTCCTCATGCACATTGTCGAACAGGCGGCGCAGGTTTTCAAAGCGATGATAGAAGCTGTCCCGCTCCAGGGAGTGCTTGAAATCCAACTTCAGCCTGGTTTCACTCAGGATAGTGAGAAATTCTTCCTCGAAAAAGTTCAGGTAGAGAAACAGGTAGCTCAACTCCCGGTCGCCGAACTCATCGTCGTAGGATTCTTTATTGCTCCTGCTCTTTTTCCCTGCCCGCTCGAGGATCGTCTTCAGATGATTCAACCCCTCCCACTCGTCCACAACTACCGGCTCTTCGAGAGCGTTGGAATCGAATTCATGAAAAGTTTGCAGCTTTTCCCGGTAGGTCTTTAGTTTTCTGAGCTCCTCGGTTACCCGGGCGCGCTGGGAGGGATCTTTGGTGGACTTATATACAGACTCGAATTGCCGAATCGTTCGATTCAACGTTTTCAGCTCTTCTTCCGGTGTCATATGCCAATGTATCATGAACCGAAATTGGGTTTCAAGCAGCGCCAAAACGCCCGAAAAAAGCCCTCCCGTTGGGGGAGGGCTCTTGATTTTCTATTCGCGCAAGCGCAGATCACCAGCCGTCGGTCATATCATCTGCATCCCGGTAGGTTTCGGCAAACAGATCCGTGACAGCCCGCAGATCGTCGAAGTACGTATAGTAAGTTCCGTAGCTCTCCAAGAGATCGAACTCGATCTTGAACCCGACAATCTTCACGCCCCGATCCACCGCGTAGTGAAACTCATCCTGAACGATCCGCGGCGGAATTGCGGCAGTCATCTGCTTCCACCCCATGAAGTTCAACTTCCCCATGGTTATTTCCCGTCGCTGATTGAAATAGTCCGCAATGATCACCTTGAGCGTATGGTTGAAGTTCCTGCCCACAACCCAGACGGAGATCGTTTTGGTAATTCCCTCGACGGGAATAGGCCGCACGGGAAAGATTGAAACCGAGCTCTTCGCCCGACGAAAGAATATGGTCTTGCTGCCGAGCACGTAACGATCCACTTCCTCGATGTTGCTGCTCTCTTCCCCGGGAAGCGGTTGTTTCTCCAGCGGCGAGCCTTCAAAGCGCCTGATAACGATGATCCCGTCATCCAGCATCATCGATGAACCCCAAAAGGCAACATCCTCGAACTTGCTGACCGAAATCTCCACGAGATCCTGCTGAGCCTGGTCCTTGCCCAGTCGCTCTGCCGCGATCCCTTCGGTTTGTTGGGCAAACAGAATCGCTGGAAGGAGAGCGATCATTCCAACAACGATAAAAAGCTTTTTCATGCTCACCTCTCCTTTCATTCGATCCCGGTTCCCCAGACTTCCCGGAGGATATCGACATCAGCCAAACCGTCACCGTCGAAACGGGTCTCGAATACATCGGAGATCACCTTCAGCTGATCGATGTACATATAGTAGTCATCTACCTTCTCGGTTGGAGTCGTCCACAGAACCAGTTTCGTTACTTCCAGATTGCGCAGCCGTGGCAGATACTTCCAGGATTGCGGAATCGTTGCCGGTACTCTAACGCGCAGGTTCTTCCAGCCCACGAACTGCAGGGAACCGAAGTCCAGCACATGATCGATGCCGTGGTAATCCCGAAGATGAACCTCCAACCGGTAGGCATGGTTGGAACCCCATACCCATATATCGATGGCATCGGCTCGGCCGAGAATTGGTATCGGTTTCGATTGAAAATTGTCGCCTTCCCCTTCTCCAGGTACGATTTCCACATAGTTGTAACCCTTGCGCAGGAAGGCGCCGTGCAATCCTAGAACCTGCAATTCCAGGTTGTCCCGATTTTTCCCGTACAACGACTCCGGCCAGGCATCAACCAGCTGCTGTTCCCAAAAGCTGTTCCCCTCTGAATCATAACCGAATTTACTCGGGAAAAGCGCCCAGGTGCGGTGGTTCTCCCTACCCACTTCCTCAGGGTCGAAACTCTGCAGTATCTGGGGTACTAAGTTTACGGTCACCTCGTCGGCGAAAGCGAGCAGGCAACTGCCAAGCAGGAGTGCTACAACGAGAAGCCTGATGGTGGTCTTTGGCCCAAGCTTCATCTTACTCTCCTTCTTAATCCTTTGGTCATCTGGAATTGTAGTTCCACACGATCCCCTTGTCAAACAATTTTCTACAAACTGCCGCGGTAGGCCCGTTCGGCCAGGTACGAGCTGCGAACGTATGGCCCGGCCACAACGTGGCGGATTCCGAACGCTAACGCCTTTTCCCGCAGCAATTCGTATTCATCTGGTTCATAGTATCGGTGTACAGGTGCATTAAATTTACTCGGTTGTAAATATTGTCCAATAGTCAGGATCTCCACCGGAACGGCTGCCAGATCCCCGAAAAGTCGCTCCAGCTGATCCTCCGTCTCCCCAAGGCCCACCATGATCCCGCTTTTTATACGCGGTTCATCCTGCTTGTTTCGAAGCTCAGCTGTAAAGTTCAAAACCTCCAGGGATCGCTGGTAGTCGGCGCCTCGGCGCACTCGAGGGTACAACTCCTGTACCGTTTCGATGTTGTGAGCAAACACCTTTATCGGCAGCGCCGCTACCGATTTAATCGAGTCTCTCCTGCCCTGGAAATCAGGAACCAGCAGCTCGATCTGAACAGAAGGAAGCAGCCGCTTGAGATCCTCTACGACTCGACGGAAATGCGCGGCTCCTCCGTCCGGAAGATCATCCCGGGTTACGGAGGTGATCACCGCGTAGCGAATTTTGTTGCTGCGTACGTACTCGGCGATCTTCTCCCCCTCCCGGGCATCCGGCGGTAGCGGCCTTCCGTGTTCTACGGCGCAGAAGGCACAGTCCCGTGTACAGTGATCCCCAAGGATTAGAAAAGTGGCGTTTCCGCAGGCATAGCACTCCCCGAGATTGGGGCAGCGGGCGGATTCGCAGACTGTATGTAGACCCAGTTCGTCTATATGTCTGCGCGTCCTCATCACTTCCGGTGTCAGCTGTTTTTGTTTACGCAGCCAGGGGGGGCGTGCCGTGATCTTCACTGTTCATTCACTCCTTCAACGATCCGAGCCACCACAGGTCGGTAGGTTTCGCTCCACTGAAGCCGCACCGGGGCAGTCACTTGCCCAGCCGCACCGGTTGGGGATTCCCGATCCATGGTTTGCGCCATCTCCTGCAAGGCGCCGATGAAATCATCTACAAGCATGAGCAGAACCGTGTCGCCGTAGGCTTGATCGGGAATCGGTCCTTCCACGACGGCTGCAACCGGTCCTTTGGCGAGGTACTCCAGACAGAATCCACTCAACACATAGGTCCGCAGCAGTACAATAGCAACCGCCTCCTCCGTCATCCCGTCCAGCAGACGTCGGGCCCTGACCCGATCGGTGAGGTTCCCGATTTCTTTGATCTCGATCCGCTGCGGATCCTCGAGTTGGGAAAAGCCTTCCACGAAGGCGGCGTTCTCTCTTCGAACAGAATCAGTGGTGACTGCAACCAGAATCCCTATCCGCGGTTTCTCTCCTCCCGGAGCGGCGGCTCCGACCCGGTCCAGGAAATCCGCATCCCCGAGGAGCCGAGCGATCGCCCTCCCCGCCTCGCGGTTCGCCTTTTCCCGGTCGTACACCAGGTCAATCCGATTGGCCCGGCTCTCCCCGGCAAGATTCTCCCCGGCGCGGCTTTCCAGGAAGAACCGGACATCCGGGTGCTGTGGAAGGATTGCTCCGGGATTGAAGGGATGAGCCGGGCTCAGATAGGCCCAACCGGGCTTGTACCGCTCTATAACCCGGGCGAAACGCCGCAATCCCTCAGCCTCCTCCGTCACCAGGGGAGATACCTCGATCCTGACACGAAGATCCTTGGGCAAGGCCTGCCTGATCATCGCTTTGTCGATGCCCTGCCCGCCGAGAACTTCAAACTCATAGGGATCGATGTATAAGAGAAAGCGATCCGCCTGAGAACAGCCGCTGAGAGCGGCGATAACGATCAAGACGGTCAAGGCTACCCATCGCTGCGGTTGCACAATCCCAAGCTACAGCCGAGTTTCAACTTGGTCAAGCCTTCTCGTTGCGCATCTTGACAGGTTCGTGGATTCCCAGCATATTAAGCGACAATCGATGTTCTGCAACCGATGTACGTCGGGATCTACGGCAGACCAATCAAAAAGAAGAAAGAGCGCCCTAAAAGGTGTGTAGGAGGCAAAGATGACCCACTACAAAGAGATCGGATTATCCAATACCAATGAAATGTTTAAAAAGGCGATGGACGGGGGCTACGCCGTCCCGGCTTACAACTTCAACAATCTGGAGCAGCTGCAGGCTATTGTCACCGGTTGTCTACAGAGCCGATCTCCCCTCATCCTTCAGATATCCAAAGGTGCCCGGGCGTACGCCAATCAGACCCTGCTGCGCTATATGGCGGAGGGGGCAATGGAAATCGTCAATTCATCGGACCATCCCATTCCGGTGGCTCTGCACCTGGATCACGGCGACAGTTACGAATTGGCCGTATCCTGCATCGAAACGGGTTTCTCCTCGGTCATGATCGACGGGTCCGCCCTGTCCTATGATGACAACGTAACCCTTACAACGAAGGTGGTCGGGTACGCCCACAAGCACGATGTCTCCGTGGAGGGGGAACTGGGCGTGCTGGCCGGAATCGAAGACGCGGTCACCCACGAAACGAGTCACTATACGGATCCGGATGACGTGGAGGACTTCGTGAAAAAAACGGGTGTCGACAGCCTGGCAATTTCCATAGGAACCTCCCACGGCGCCTACAAATTCAAAGTCAAACCCGGAGAGTCCCCTCCCCCGCTGCGCTTCGACATCCTCGAAGAAATAGAGAAACGAATCCCGGGGTTCCCGATCGTTCTGCACGGAGCATCCTCGGTCCTTCCGGTCTATGTAGACCTGATCAACAAGTACGGGGGCAAGCTCGAGGGCGCTGTCGGCGTTTCGGAGGATCAGCTGCGCCGGGCCGCACGCTCTGCGGTATGCAAGATCAACATCGACTCCGACGGCCGTTTGGTCGTCACCGCCGTTGTCCGCAAGATGCTTCACGAGGATCCCAAGAACTTCGATCCCCGCAAGTACCTCGGACCGGCCAGGGAGGAACTGATTCAGATGATCATCCGCAAGAACCGGGAAGTGCTGGGAAGCGCCGATCAGGCCTGAGACGCGCCTCCCAATCCCGCTTTCCAATCTTTTACGATCCCCACGGATAGGCGATTATCCCAATGAATTGGCGATCATTCTCAGGAAATTTCATTGCAAAGGCGGACAGAGCCTTTTACTATGGAGGGGGTGCAGCGCCGCTTCGGTGAATCACCGCGGCAAAGATTGCCTCAGGACCCAAAAACAAGGGGTGGATCGATGGAAGAAAAAAAAGAGCGGACCATCGAGAAAGCCAGGGAATACTTCCACAAGTTCTGGTACCGCAAAGCTTCTCTGTCTGATCTGATTGCCGAAATAGGGATCTCAAAACCTACTTTCTACAACTACTTCAAAAACAAGGAGCAGCTGTTCGCCTCGGTGATGCTGGCCACCTACAACGAGTTCCAGTACGAGTTCACCCAGAGGAGCAAAACCGCCAGCAGCGCCGTGGAGCGGCTGGAAATCTTCGTCCGAACCTACGCCTGGTTTCTCGAGCACTATCCCCTGTACAGAGATCTCTATATTCCGGGCAACGATCTTCTGCCCCGATGGCTGAAATCCCGTTCATCGAAAGACCTGTTTTCAGAAGGGGTGGAAACGGTGAAGGGCATCATTCTTCAGGGTCAGGAAGAGGGCATCTTCGATCCCGGGCTGGACAGCTCTGCGGCTTCCCTGATCGTGTACAACACAATCGTGTCGCTTATGTCTCAGGATCTCACGATCTATCAGCGCAAAAACTCCCCTCCCTATCGAGTCGATATCGACACACTGCTGCATATTCTGGGTTCGGGACTGACAGCCGCCAGGGCCGAGCGCCGCGACTGATCTTCGCCAAGACTGAAGCACTGCGACCGGACCGTCGCTGGGGCGCATCCCCTGCCTAGGCCTTTCGTTCGATATAAGTGTAAGCCAGTGACCCGAGGAAATACAGCACCGTGAGTACAACAGCCCAGAGAATATAGGCATGCATGTAGAGGCAGGTGATAGTTGCGCCAAGAAAAGGAACCGCGACAAGAAGTATCAGGAACAGTACCCGAACCAAGCCGTACCACTGTTGAAACCGCAGAAAAAAGATCGTGAGAAAAAGTAGTCCGGCCATACGCACCACCGGCAGGAGAAACAAAGGGTAGGGTTCGAACTGACCATATTGAGTGAATATTTCAACGATTCCCACCAGCGTGTAGAATCCCCCGCCGAAAGCAAGCAGCGACCCGTACTCCTTCTGGGAAAAGGCAAGAAAGTAAAGCGCCCCCAGAAAAACCGCCGGAATCAGATGATCGGTGAATAGAAACAGCAGATAGAGGGGAAAGCTCCGATAGGACAGGTGAACGTATCTGCCCACAATGAGCACCACTATAAGGCAGGGTACCGCGTAGAAAAATCCCTTGATGAACTCAAGAACCGGCACTTCCCGACGTGTGGCGACAATCTCCGCCGCTGCGGTCTTACGATCGGCAAACAGGAGGAAAACGGTCAAACAGGGCATGCCCAGGATCGCGAACAGGCTCATGCGGATCTCACCCCAGAACCGTTTCTTCGATCTTCCGCAATTGAGCCCGATAAAGAGACGTGATGCCCACGCCGTAATCGGAGATCAACTGGATGATGTTCCTGGCATGATCCGGTTGATCTTCTCCATTGATACGGTCTCCGGCGTCTCCCAGACCGGGCATGATATAGGCCATGTTGTTCAGACTGGGGTCCATCCAAAGGGTATAGATCTCCGAGTTCTCGATCGCCCTGACGATGCGCAGGGAACCTTTCAGCACGGAGATAACGTTGAGGAATATTATCGAACGAGGCTTGATGCCCTGATCCAGCAGATACTTCACGATGGTAACCAGACTGCCTCCGGTGGCGTTCATTGGATCGGCGAAAAACAGATCTTTTCCGTCGAGGAGATCCAGATCGAAATAGGAGCGCTCCAAATCGAGAATATAGGCCATGTTGTGCTCCTCTTTGCTGTCGTCCCGACTGATCCGAAACAATGCAAAGGGGGTCACATAGTTGCTGGAGGAGTACTCCTGAATCTCTTTGGACACGATCATCGAGGGAAGAAGCGCTGCCCGCAGCATCACGCACATGACCGAGTTCCCCACTCGCTCATCAATGTCGGGAATCTTGTGCACGGCGTAATTCTGAGTCGGCAGGTTCACCGGTGTGTCGACGAATATATAGTTCTTCTGCTCCGGGATAGCGCTGGAGAAGGTCAGATTAAACAGCAGCTCATACGCCCTCTGGATGTAGTAGACGAACTCCGGAGTTTCTGTATGAATATCCCGAAGTTTGGCGATAAGACGGGATGCCTCGCCGTGGCTGGACCGGGGGGTTTCGAAGGAGTAGACGTGGATATTCGGTTCTTGTCGGGCGATTTCCTGCATCTTCACGCCCATTTCGTTGTACAGGGCAATGAGCTCGGCCCTGGCCTCCTTCTTCGCTTTCGGATCCGCTGCCGCACCGAGCTTCGGAAACAAATCCATCGCTTCGGCGAATTTGTCGTCCATGATGGAGATCGTTTTCTTGTCCGCCTGGGTGAGATATCCATCCAGGTCCGCGGCTTGCAGAACAATTTGTTTCATGCCCCAACTGTACAGCCGGCCCTGCTGTTCGTCAAGAACTTCACAAACTTACGATGACAGAGGATAGTCTAGTTATTATATTGGTAACTGCCAGTGAAGAATACAGAGCAAATCGAACGACATCGCTACGTTTTCAAGGGCGTGATTCAGGGGGTCGGGTTCAGACCTACCGTGTATCGCTGTGCCGTGTCCCTGGGATTGAAGGGGTTCGTCCGCAACGAACGGTCCGAGGTAGTGGCGGAACTCCAGGGTCCCGCCGCGGCCCTTGGGAGATTTCCGGCAGCCCTGCAGGAGATGCTGCCCCCGGCCGCGGTGCTGGATCGGACGGAATGCGCCTCGATCCCTCCGCTAAAGGAGCAGACCTTCCGCATCCTGGAGAGCAAGGCCACAGCCTTTAGTTTTCCTCCGATACCTCCGGACCTGGCCATTTGCCCCGATTGTAGAGCGGAACTGTTTAGTGAAGAGAATCGGAGGTATCTGTATCCGTTCATCACCTGCACGCAGTGCGGACCCCGCTACTCGATAGTAGAGGACACTCCCTTCGATCGCGACACGACCTCGATGGTCGATTTTCCCCAGTGTCCGGATTGTCTTGCCGAATACACCGATCCGGAGGATCGGCGCTTTCATTCCCAGACCAACTCCTGCTGGTCCTGCGGTCCGACCCTGGAACTGCGGGGCGCCGACGGAACTGCCGTAGAGGGCGATCCGATAATGGAGGCCGTGGCGGCTCTCGGGGATGGGAAAATCATCGCCATCCAGGGAATAGGCGGTTTTCACCTGGCCGCGGATCCTCGAAACTCCGAAACCATGAACCGGATGCGCCGGGACAAGGAACGGGAGCGCAAACCTTTCGCCCTGATGGTTGCTGACAGACAGGAGGCTGAACGGTTGTGTCGCTTCAATGAGCAGGACTGGGAGCAGCTGAAAACCACGGCCAGCCCCATCCTGATCCTGCCGCTTGCCGACGGTGCTCCTGCGCACCTCCAGGCGGTTTCCCACACCGGAACTCTGGGCATCATGCTCCCCTACACGCCTCTGCATCTGCTGCTGTTCCACTATCCCGATGTGGAGATCACCTACCGGCACCTGGTCATGACATCGGGGAACCTCAAGGGAGAACCGATCGTCACCGAACCGGAGGAAGCCTTTGCAAAACTGACCGATGTGGCTGATCTGTTTCTTTTCCACAACCGGCGGATCCTCTTCCGTACCGATGATTCGGTGCAACGGCTGACTCGCGGGGGGCAGCGTATCTTCCTGCGCCGCTCCCGCGGGTATGTCCCCCGCTTGATCCAGCTGCAGGGCGCGTTGAAACGTACAGTATTGGCAGCGGGGGCGGATCTGAAAAACGCCCCGGCTTTGGGCAGGGGATCGGATATCTACCTGGCTCCCTACATCGGGGATCTGGAAGATCCCCTCACCCGACGGGATTTCGAGCGCCAGATCCATAAGATCCTGTCCCTGTACGAGGTGCAACCGGACACCCTGGTGTACGACCTCCACCCCGGCTACCATTCGACCCGCTGGGCCCTGGAACAGAAGATCCCCCGCAAGTTCGGGGTACAGCATCACCACGCCCATCTGCTGGCGGTGATGGCCGAGCACCAGCTGGAGGAGGTTATCGGGCTGTCCTTCGACGGCACGGGGTATGGGAGCGACGGCACGATCTGGGGCGGCGAGTTCCTGCTGTCCCGGCGAGATGGTTTCCAGCGGCTGGGACACTTCCGGCCCTTCGCGCTGCCCGGAGCGGAGGCTGCCGTCCTGCACCCGCTGCGAATCGCCCTGGCCCTGCTAAAGGACGGCCTGAAACCTCAGGAACTGGAGCGGCTTTTCTGCCGGCAGTATGGGCTTGCGGAGCAGCAGCTGGCCACCTTGAGCGAGATGATCGACAAGGGGGTCAACACTCCGCTGAGCTCCTCTCTGGGACGGATCTTCGATGCCGCCAGCGCATTGCTCAAACTGGTGGATACCGTGAGCTATGAGGGGGAGGGACCGATTCGCCTGGAAGGTCTTGCCCTCGACGTTTTCGACGGTAAACCCTTGAGGGCATCGGCAAGCTGCAGCGACCGGCATGTCACCGTGGAGCAAGGGCAGGGGCCATTCATGATCGATTGCCGCGGATTGCTGCGATACCTGGCGGAATCGTTTTGCAGCGGTGCGGAGGGCGAGACGACTACAGCCGCTGAAAAGACGGCTGCTCTGGCTCTGGAGTTTCACAAGGCGATTGCGGCGGCCGCACTGGAGGGTGCCCGGCGCATGAGGCAGGAGACCCGCATCAGTCAAATCGCCGTTTCCGGAGGCGTTTTTCAGAATGTTCTCCTCTCCGAGCTGCTGCTGCCGGCTCTGACAGAATCGGGATTCCAGGTGTACACCCACCGGAACATCCCCCCGGGAGACGGCGGTATCGCGGTGGGACAGGTTTATTTTCTGCCCGGGAATGAGTAAATTGAAGACCTGGAGGAGCCTATGTGTTTGGCTGTGCCCATGAAGATAGTCAAGATCCTCGAGCACGGGAAGGCGCTGGTTGAACAGGATGAGCTGGCAACCGAGGTAGACCTGACGCTGATCGAGGACCCCAAAGTCGGCGATTATGTGATCATTCACGCCGGGTACGCCATCGACCTGCTGGACCTGGAGGAGGCGGAGGAACGCTTGAAACTTTTCCGCGGCATGGAAGAAGCAGACGATCGGCGCGCGCGGCGTGCCTAGTTCGGGTAGGCAATTGTCTTCCCTTCTACGCCGGAGCCTCCAGGACCGCCGTCTGGCGGCGCCGCTGCTCGAGGAGATCAAACAACACGCTGCGAAGCTCTCCAGGACGGTTCGGATTATGGAGGTATGCGGCACCCATACCGTAGCGATTCGCCGCTCCGGCGTGCATTCTCTTCTGCCGGACAACATCCTCCTGGTCTCCGGGCCCGGCTGCCCCGTCTGCGTCACCCCGACCAGTTACATAGACAACGCCCTGAATCTGCTGGAGACAGGTGCAGCGGCCATCGTATCCTTCGGGGATATGTTGAAAGTTCCCGGTTCCGACGGCAGAAATCTGGCCGGCTATATGGGCAGCGGCCGGGTGCGCATCGTCTACTCACCGGCGGAGCTGATTCCCATCGCCAGAGACAGCACAGAGGCTGTGGTGTTCCTGGCAATCGGATTCGAGACCACCGTCCCCACCGTAGCGGCTGCATTTCTGCAGGCCCGCAGAGCGGGGATCGAAAACCTGTTCCTCTATACGGCTTTCAAAATGGTTCCCCCTGCCCTGCGCGCGCTGCTGGCCAGTCCGGACAGGAATTTGGACGGCTTCCTGCTTCCGGGGCATGTCTCGGTGATCATCGGGGAGCAGCCGTATATATTTCTGGAAGAGCCGGGCGGGGTGCCCGGGGTGATCACCGGATTCGAGCCTCTCGATCTGCTGCAGGGAATCCTGTCGGTGCTCAAACAGGTCATCCGGGGCGAACGGCGGGTTGAAAATGCCTACACCCGGGCTGTGCGCCCCGAGGGAAATCCCAAAGCCAGGGAAATCATGGAACAGCTTCTCGAACCCGCGGACGCGCTTTGGCGCGGATTCGGGCGGATTCCGGCCAGCGGCCTGGTCTTGGGCCATGACCACCGGGCCGCGGATGCCGGGCTGCACTTCTCCCTCCCGCCCCTCTACAATGCCGAACCGCCGGGCTGCCTGTGCGCCCAGGTGCTGCAGGGGCGCGTTCTACCGACCGAATGCGCGCTGTTCGGGAAACGCTGCACCCCGGAGTCACCGGTAGGACCGTGCATGGTTTCCTCCGAAGGCACCTGCGCTGCCAGTTTTCGTTACGGAGATGCCGAGCCTTGAGTATTTCCGCACGGATCACCCTGGAGCACGGCAGCGGCGGTGCTCTGTCCAGACAACTCACCGAAGAGCTGATCTACCCGCTTCTCGGCAACGATGCGTACCCGGAACTGGCCGACGCCACAGCCTTCGAAATTGATGGCAGAAGCTTCATCACCACGGATACCTACGTGGTGGATCCGCCCTTCTTCCCCGGCGGGGATATCGGCACGCTGGGGATATTCGGCACCTGCAACGATCTTGCCGTCTGCGGCGCCCGTCCCCGGTTTCTCACCATGGGTCTCATCCTGGAGGAGGGCTTTCCTACGGCGGATCTGCGGCGGGTGCTGGAATCGGTTCGGGAGGCTGCCGAGCAGGTCGGGGTGCGGGTGATAAGCGGCGACACCAAGGTGGTACCTTCGGGAAAGGGGGGGGGTATCTTCCTCAACACCACCGGCGTAGGTGAAGCGCTGGGGGATCACCTCCTGTCGGTGAACAACATCCGCGAGGGAGACTCGGTTTTGATCTCCGGACCAGTGGGCAGCCATGGCCTGGCTATCCTGGCCAACCGGGAAGGGCTGAAGATCGGAGCTGATCTTCGATCCGACTGCGCCCCCCTGTTTCCCCTTTGTGAGGCACTGTACGCCCTGGGCGGGTCCTTGCGTTTCATGCGGGATGCGACCCGCGGGGGAGTGGCTGCCGTGCTCAACGAAACAGTAGCGGGAAACCGCACGTGTGGAATGGAGATCCAGGAAACGGCGTTTCCGATTTCCGGGATCGTGGCCGCGGCCTCGGATCTGCTGGGGCTGAATCCCCTGGAGATCGCCAATGAAGGAGTGATGATCGCCGTCACAGCTGCGGAGGCTGCATCAGAGGCCTTGTCCCTTCTGCGCACCTTCGAAATAGGCCGGGAAGCCTGCCAGGTCGGCGAAGTGAGCAGCCGGAACCCCGGACGGGTGATCCTGGAAACCGCGGTCGGAGGCAGGCGTATCCTCGACCTGCCCCGCGGACTGCTTCTTCCCCGTATCTGTTAGAACAAAACTGCTGGGCCGTATCTGCTGAGGCCCGAATACTATTCGCCGTGATACTGGATCAGGGTGCGGACCTGGTAATCCCGGAGGGCTTGCTCATAATCGAGGAAGGGAAGACCGACCACCGCGAAGATGCCGGCAACCTCGGCGCCTGCTGAAGAAAAGATTTCCGCCGCCGCCCGGATCGTACCACCGGTGGCTATCAGGTCATCCACCAGAACGATTCGTCGGCCCGACTGCACGTCTGCCTTGTGAACCTCGATCTCGTCTTCTCCGTACTCCAGCTTGAAGGAGGCACGATAGGTTTCCCCGGGAAGCTTCCCTTTCTTGCGTACAAGAATCAGAGGAAGCCCGAGGTTGTGGGCCACCGGCGCGGCGAAGAGAAAACCCCGGGCTTCCACGGCTGCCAGGGCGTCGGCGTTCCACTGCTCGCAGAAGGCCCGTGCCTGGTCGATGCAGTAGCCGAACGCCCGGGGATCGGTCAGGATACTGGTGATATCGTAGAAGAGGATCCCCGGTTTGGGGAAATCCGGCACCTTGCGAATCGCCTGATCCAGGTCGTACTCAGCGCTCACGGGCAGGATCCTCGAGCTGGCGGGTAAGGGATTCGACCCAGCTGCTCAGTTCCGCTGAGTCCGGATGCCCGCCGCTCAAGTTTCGGAAGTTCTGATCCGGGATGACCAGCTCACAGTCCTGCAGAGCGCGGCGGAAAGCTCCGACCGTCGGCTCGCTGTCCACGGACAATGCCCCGCCCACCCTGCCGGCCAGGGTGATTCCCCGCAGGGCGCGGAAGATCTCCGTGAAATCGGGATGGATCGGCTGCTGCCCGGCAGGAAGGGAGGCGAGCAGGAAAATATCCGCTGCCGTCAAATCCGGTACAGCGGCCTGATCCGCAGGTGCAGTCGCAACTTCGAATTTCTTGCTGTCAAAGCACCCGGCCAAACTCCGAACAAGCCCCTCCATCGAGTCCTCCGCTGGTGCGTAGATGATTACTACCCGGTACATGCCTATCCTCCTCCCGGTGCATTATAACAAGATTATCGGCCCGGCAAAACACTACGGATAGCCTCTGCGCAAACCTTTGACCCGGGCATGAGCGTTGAGAGTCAGGTCGGACCGATCACCTCGGCTGAGCAGATGGAAGCCGAGTCCGGCGACCATGGCTGCATTGTCGGTGCACAGACGCAGGGAGGGGAAGATCACCTGGAACTCCTTCTGCTCGCTCAAGCGCCTGCGCAGGTAGCTGTTGGCCGCAACCCCCCCACCGGCGACAATCCGCCCTAGATGCGTGTGACGAGCGGCCTTGACCGTCCTGTCCACCAGGAGATCGATCGCCGTGGCCTGGAAGGAGGCTGCGATATTCTCATTGCTCTTCTCAAAATCCCTGTTCCAGAACTGATCCAGCTGATTCACGGCAGCGGTCTTGAGCCCGGAGTAGGAAACATCGAATGCATGGTCCCCCTTGTGCAGGGAAGGCCAGGGAAAACGGAACGCTTCAGGCGAACCACTCTGCGCGAGCCTGTCGATGGCCGCGCCGCCTGGAAAACCCAGATCGTAATGCTTGGCCACTTTGTCGAAAGCCTCGCCACAGGCATCGTCTATCGTGGCTCCCAACACACTGATTGAATCGAAGCTTTCCACCCGGGCAATCAGGGTATGACCGCCGGAAACGAGCAGCCCGATGTACGGATAGGCGATCTCCGATTCCAGATGCGGAGCGTACAGATGCGCCAGGATATGATCGACTCCCACCAGCGGTTTATCCAGGGCAAAGGCAAGAGCTTTGCTGTAGGAAAGACCCACCAGCAGAGAACCGATCAAACCGGGCTGGTAGGTGACGGCCAGCCCGTCCAGTTGGGGAGCCTGGACCCGCGCCTTGTCCAGAGCCTGCCCTACGACTCCGGAGATCGTTTCGATGTGCCTTCGCGAGGCGATCTCCGGCACCACGCCGTAGAAGGGCCGGTGGTCATCGATCTGAGAGGCAACAACCTCGCTCAGGATTGTTTTCCCGTCCTGCACCACGGCGGCGGCACATTCGTCGCAGGAGGTTTCCACCCCCAGTACGATCATCAGCTGCCCTCCTCCAGCAGTTCCGAGAGAAAAACCAGCTCGACCCCGGCACGGTCCAGCTCCACCAGCAGTCCGCTGATCGCCTCCACGATCTGCGGATTGCGGACGTGCCCGATCAGGATCGCAGACCCATCTTTGCGAGCCACTTCGATGCCCTGTTCAAAAGCCTGCACAATCGCCTGATCCCGAGTCTCGTTATCCAGGAAAATATCCCTCTCCAGATAGGGCACACCATGGGCTTCGGCTGTTTCCGCGCCCAGGGTTTTCGTGGTGGTGCGGCTGTCGAGGAAGAAACGCCTGTTCGATTTCAGATAATCCATGACCACGTTCATGACCCGCAGATCCGCCGTGGCCCGAGAGCCCATATGGTTGTTCATCCCTGCGGCTTGCGGAACCTGGGCGAAGCTCGCCTCCAACAGACTGCGGATCTGCTCATCCTCCTGGCTGGTGAGGATAGCTCCGGGTCCGGGGTCGGCGCCGTTTTCCGCTTCCATGGGCAGATGCAGCAGCAGTTCCTTGCCCGCCTGGAATACCCGCCGAGCCGATTCTTCGCTGTGCGGCAGATTCGGAAGAACCGACAGGGTGATCGGTTCGGGGAACTCGAGAAAGACTTCCAGATCCTCCAGATCGTAGCCGACATCGTCGATCACGACCGCGATTCTGGCCATGGGCAGCGGACGTTCCTGCCGTGTTTTTCCGGCCTCTATCGCCGCTTCGGAAGCGGGCCGCTGTACCGTATCCGTTTCGACCCGCTCGGGGCGGGAGGGCTTCTGAGGAGCAGCTTCGCCGGGACCGCCCGCCGCGGGCCCGGCCGATTCCCGCTCGGAAGGCAGGATGACCAGCACCGCGACCAGGCAGGCGGCTATCACAACCAGAAGCGTGATTGCCCGCCGGGCGCGGGACCTGCCATTGTCGCTTTTCCGCCTGCCAGTCTTGGACATGGGTCTATTTTATGTACGGGTGGGGGTTGGTCAAGAGCCGCCTTGAAGATACGCCGATCAGGTATAGACGAACTCCCGCAACTCTTCTGCGGTTTCCTTCAATTTTCTGAGAGCACGAATTTCGATCTGCCGCACGGTCTCCGGTGAGATACCCATCTCATCACCGATCTTCTTCAAGGTATACTTCTTGCCACCGTAGAACGCGAACCTGTACAGCAGGATCTGCTTCTCCTTCTCCAGGAGAGTCTCGAGGAACTTCAGGGTTCGCTCCCGCAGGTCCTCCCGCAGCAGATCCCTCTCCGGGGTATATGAGTTGTCTTCGATCACATCCTGGAGGGTTCCGCTGTCCTCCTGAGTGGGCCCATCCAAGGAGACTATGGGGTTGGACAGCTGCACGATCGTCTCCACCTCTCGTATTTTCAAGCCCAGCTCCTGGGCGATCTCTTCGATGTTGGGCGCCCTCTTCAGTTCCTGAGACAGTGTATTATAAGCTTTGTTGATTTTCCTAAGTTTTTCCTCTTTCCTGTGGGGAAGACGGATCGTGCGTCGTTTGTTCGACAGGGCCCGGACGATTGCCTGTTTGATCCACCAGGATGCGTAGGTGCTGAAACGGACATGTTTTCGGAAATCGTACTTGGAAGCTGCCTTTATCAATCCCAGATTTCCCTCCTGGATCAGGTCCAGAAGCGAGACATCCCGGGTCATGTACTTCTTGGCAATGCGCACCACCAGACGAAGGTTCGACTCGATCAAGGTTTGTCTGGCGCTGTCGTCGCCCTCTAAAACCCGCCGGGAAAGAGCGAGCTCTTCCTCGAAGGTCAACAGCCGGCTCCTCTTGATCTGAGCAAAGTAGGCTCGTAGAGCATCTTCTCTGCTGTCTGTACCGTCCGCTTTCATTCCGCCATCCTATACAGTAGTAAGCAAGAAGCGTGCCAACTGCAGGTGACTCTGTGCCGCAGATAACTATTTACCGGGTAATGAAATGCCATATTAACTCATTGCAATCGGTTCGAGTGCCGAATTCTGTATACTTTTGTATACAAAAAGGGCTCGCCAGGTTGTACTAAAGTAGTCACTCCGTCCCGTTGAGGTTCAGCTGCTTGTAGATCATGTCGGCGATGCCGAAACACCCGCTTTCCGCCATTTTCTGGGCGTACTCGTCGTACAGCATATCTTCGAAGATCTCCTCCGCCATGCCCCCGTCCAACAATCCGGTCTTGCTGACCGATTTGCGCATGACGTTGAGCATCTGCTTGATGAAAATCGCCTCGAACTCCTGGGATACCTTGTACAGCTTGCTCGATTTGTCGACTTGAGACTGCCCCCGCACTAAACCCGTTGTCCGTGCGGCATGAGAGCCGGAGGATTCCCGAGACCTTGCTGTGTCGGGCAGCTCCCGGTTGGGCAGGTACGGTTGATACGGTATTTTACCTATTTCCATGTTTGCATCCTCATTGGACCACCAAGGTGCCGTACAGGGAACCTGCCCTGTCGATCGCCTTGATGATGTGAATAATCACCTGGGTTTCCAGACCGATTGTCCTCAGAGTATCCACCAGCTGCTCCACCGTGGTTGTCTGGTCGAATACGAAGTTGTGTTCCGTGTCCTCCTCTTCCCAGAAGGCCCCGGGGGGGCGTCCGTACGGACCGACGTTCACCGAGATATCCTGATAGCTGACCGCGACCTTTCCGATCCGCACCTGTTCGCCGAAAATGATCACTCCTGAATTCGAATCGATCACGACCTTGTTCGACGGCTCAGGGGTCACCTGGATCGATTCCAGCTCCGCAATGAATCCAACCGGGTCCTCCCCCCACTGATCCGGGATGGACAGCCGGATCATAGCCGCATCCACGGTCTGCAGCTCGATACCCGGATACCTCAGCCGGATCGCCTGGCTGACCGAGTTTGCGGTTACGAAATCCGGATGCCTAAGGAGGATCGAGAGGGAATTATCATCCAAGAAACTGGATACGACCTCCTGCTCTATGATCGCGCCGCCGGGAACGGTTCCCACGGTTCTTTGGTTGGTTCCGGCGTTGGTTCGGGAAGCCGTCTGGGGAGAGAAGACCCGGCCCTGGGCCAGGGCGTAGACCTCACCGTTGGCCGCTTTCAGAGGGGTCTGCAGCAGCACACCCCCTTCCAGGGTGCGGGCGTCCCCGATGCTTGAAACCAGGACATCCACACTCTCCCCGGAGCGCACAAAGGCTGGTATCCGGCAGCTGACCGTGACCACCGCGCAGTTGCGACTGCGAACATCCGCCGCATCTATGCGGAAACCAAAGTTCGATACCAGATTGGCGATCGCCGTTTTCAGCAGCTCGGAGTTCTGGGAATCCCCCCTGCCGGCCAGTCCGGTAACCAGACCGATGCCCACAAGCTGGTTGCCGCGGATTCCTTGAAGGTCGGCGATGTCCTTGATCCGTACAGCGGGCACGGCAAAAGCGCAGGCGCCTAAGAGAAACAGAACAAGGGATAATCTAATCGCTTTCAACGAGCACCTCCCCTTTCGAGGTTATCCGGGCCTGAAAACGCTTCGTCGTTGCCTCAGGCCGGACGTCGATGATATCACCGACGCTTCCGGATCGAAAAGCCCGGCCTGGGAGGCTGACCCGAAGCCCCGGGCGGGCAACTGTAATTTTCACTCTCTCTCCGGCCCGGACGGCCAAAACACGCTGCAGCCGCTGTCCCTCGATGCGCTCCCCCCGCCTGAGGGAAGAAAGCGTCTTATAGCCGTGGATCTCATCCCCCTGAACCACAAAGTCCGACTGCAGCAGGGAAACATCCTCCTGGGTGAAGACCACCGCCTCCTCAGTCAGAGGCTGATCGGCGGGAATATCCACCGCGGCCCGGGCGACGGGAATAAAATGATGGATCCAGATGCGCAAAGTGCCCTCGAGAAGCCGACCGGCAAGGCCTTCGCCTGCGGGAGCCATGACCCTGTAGGTCACCTCCATCGTTCCGGCAGGGATACTATCGTTGGACAGAGAACTGCGGAAACCCGAGCTGTACGGCGATCTGCCAGCCTCGAAAACGATGCGGTCTTGCCAACCGGAGGCCAGCCCCCGTTCCTCCGCTGCAGCTTCCCCCAGGCCTTCCAGCAGAAGCGGGGAATTGAGCAGCTCGATCTCGATGCGCCCCTGTTTGCAGGTGTCCTGTGCTTCCACGAAGGCCAGCAGCGCCGTATAGAACCAACGCTGATCCTCCTGGATCCGCGCAGCCGGCAGGATCGCGATCCGCCCACCGATTACCACAGCCTGCCCGGCGGCTGCAGCGACCCGTTCGCGTATAATCCCGGCCGGCAACAGGGTCGGACGCACCGGTATCGGGCCTAGGGGCAGTTGAGCGAGCGCTTGAGATCGGGCTGGATCGGAGCAGTAAACAGAGGCGACCTGCCCGAGGGTGTACTCCGGCCCTTCGAGCAGTGCGCTGCCGTGGAGGTAAACGGTTACCGCTTCCGCGGGCGTGTCCGTCCCGGGAGCGGCGTAGCCGGCTGCCGGATCGGTCACCGCAAGACCCAAGCCCGCCAGGACCAGGATCGCGAGCAGGATCCGGCGCCAGGTTTTATTCATTCTCTCCCTACCGCTTCAGATTGTTTGCGGTGGCCAACATGGAATCGGAGGTCTGGATTGCCTTGGAATTAGTCTCGTAGGCGCGCTGGGCAACGATCATGTTCACCATCTCCTGAACCACGGAAACGTTGGACATCTCGAGAAAACGCTGCACGATCTTGCCCATGCCGTCGAAACCGGGACGCCCCGGGATAACCTCTCCGGTGGCATTTGTTACCTTGAAGAGGTTCTCTCCAACGGCCTGCAGCCCCGTCGGGTTCACGAATCGGTATATCTCGATCTGCCCAACCTCTACGGGATCGTCGATCCCGGCTATCTTCACAGTAACCCTGCCGTCCTGGGATATCGTAAGGCTGTCTCTGATGAACCCTTCCGGCAGGATCACCTCCGGCATGAACCGGTAGCCGTTGGAGCTGACCAGTTGCCCGTTGGAATCGATCTTGAAGGATCCGTCACGGGTATACCCGTAGCTGCCGTCGTACAGCAGGACACGGAAGAAACCCTCGCCCTCGATCGCCATGTCTGCCACGTTGCCGGTGGACTGCAGGGCTCCCTGGGTGAAGATCTTCTGAGTTGCCGCCGGTCGCACACCGTGTCCAACCTGGATTCCAGTAGGCACCAGAGTCACTTCCGTGGCCGGGGTGCCGGCCACGCGCAGGGTCTGGTACAGCAGATCCTCGAAATCGGGCCGGTTGGCCTTGAATCCGGTGGTGTTGACGTTGGCCAGGTTATTGGCAATCGTATCGATGTTGAACTGCTGGCCCGTCATGCCGGAAGCGGCAGTCCATAGTGATCGCATCATGATTGTGCGTACCTCCTCGTTAGACTCGTAGTGCCTCGTTGATCAGGCGACCCAGCAGGCTGTCCTGGGTCTGTATCATCTTCTGATTGGCCTCGTAGGTTCGCTGAACCTCGATCATCTGAACCATTTCGGTGACCACGTTTACATTCGAGCTCTCCAGGAACCCCTGCCGCACCTTGGGCCGTTCATCCCCGGCCGCAATCTCCGCCGGTCCGGACTCCTCGGTGTCTCTCCAGAAAGAATCTCCCATCTTCTTCAGATAGCGGGGCCGGTTGAAATCCACGATCTTCAAGCGATCGACCCGCTCGAGGTTCTCCCACTCGTTCTCCTCCAGCGATACGAGCCTGCGCTCGTCTCCGGCAAAGGTCGAGTTCTGGTAGACCACGCCATCCTGATCGATGACGAAGTTGTTCTTCTTGATTTTGATGGGCCCGTTCTCCCCAAGGATGAACTCCCCGCGCTTGGTGACCAGGAAACCGTCGTCGTTGAGAAGAAACGCTCCGTTGCGGGTGTAGCGCTCGCCGTCGGGCAGCAGCACCGTCAGGAAGCCCTCCCCCTCCAGAGCGAGATCGAAAGGATTTTCGGTCTGCTTCAAAGACCCTTGGGTAAATACTGTGAACACCTCATTGAGCTCCGCCCCGGTTCCCAGCTTGCCCACGATCGGGGTCGTATCTATCGAGCCCAGAGGGAAGACGAACATCCCGTCGTCGTTCATGCGGCGGAGCAGGATTTCGGGAAAGGCCTTGTTGATGGCCGTATCGCGTTTGTAGCCGTTCAGGTCGACGTTGGCCAGGTTGTTCGAGATTGCGTCCAGGCGGTGCATCTGCACCACCATTCCGCTGGCGCCTGTGTAGAGTCCGCGAATCAAGGGCGACCTCCTCTGTCGGTATCCTCTATTCCGTAATCCTCCTGCAGAGGATACGGATATCAATGAGATTATCGGT
>CAZPPB010000051.1:0-21609 GCA_964588355.1 uncultured Spirochaetaceae bacterium
CATCATGAACGGCAGCAAGAGCATGTTCCTCAAGGCTCTGGAGATCGGGAGGTAAATCATGGATCTGCTTTCACCTTTGTCGGTTCAAGGACATGTGATTGGGCTTCAACGCAGTGATCCCAGGCATCTTCCCGGTTCGGCCGCAGCGGCTTCGAGCTCAGTTCCTGCGGTTTCGGATCCGGAAGTTGGTTTCGGTCGTCTGTTTTTCGACGCTTTGAACAATGTCAACGATCTTCAGCATACGACCATGGATCTGACCGAAACGATGCTCACCGACCCGGATTCGGTTGACATCCACGACGTGACGGTGGCCATCGCTGAGGCCAATCTGGCCCTTTCGATGACCAAAGCGATCATGGACAGGGCGATTCGGGCGTATCAGGAGGTTATCAACACGCGGTAAATTACCGGATTCTGTCGAGTTCATATTACGATGCCGGCGCGAACAAGTGCGCCGGCGCAATACATCGCAATCGTTGCCGGTAATTGATTGAACGAAGATTGCGATCAAATGGGAGGGGAGAGAATGAACGAGTGGCTAAGACAACTGGTCAGCCAGATAAAAAATCTTTGGGGAAAGTGGAGCCTCACTCAGAGGATCATCCTGTTTTCCATTGTGGGCGTGGCGGTGCTGGCGGTCATCCTGATCGCGGTGTTCAGCTCCGCTCCGACCATGGTAACGCTGATCGGTACCCCGATCACGGACGACAACAACCTGGCCCGTATCGTAACGGTCCTGGATGAGGAAGGGGTGCCATACAAAGTAAGTCCCGAAAATATAATCTACGTAGAGGACCAGGCGACGGCGCGTCGAATCCGGGCGATCCTGATCAGGGAGGACCTTATTCCTCCCAGGACCGACCCCTGGGCTATCTTCGACGTGGAACGCTGGACTCTGACGGACTTCGAGCGGGACGTCAACCTGCAGCGCGCTCTCACCAAGAATCTGGAGCAGCACATCCTGGCCCTCGACGACGTGGATGCCGCCAGTGTGACCCTGGTGGTGCCCAAGAGTGAGCTGTTCCAGGAGGACCAGAATCCGGTCAGCGCCTCGGTAATCATCACGCCGAAACCGGGCTCCGACATCACCGAGAACCGCAAGAAGATCGAGGGGATCGTGCGGATCATCAAGTTCGCCGTGGCCGGACTTCTGGACGAAAATATCGTGATTACCGATCAAAACGGCCTGCAGCTGAACGATTTCACCGGTCTGGAGGACGTGGACAGGATCGAGATCGCCCGGCGGGAACTCAGAACCAAGAAAGAGCTGGAGCAGCAGTACAAGGCGGAGATTCTCGCCTCGCTGCGGGCGATATTCAGCTTCGACAGGGTGGAGATCGTCAAGCTGGACATCGACCTGGACATGAGCAAACAGACCGTGAACACGGAGGAGCATTTTCCGGTCACGATGAAGAAGGACAACCCCCGCACGCCCTTCGATGAAAGCGAGGTGGTACCCTCCATAACCCTGTCCAAGGAGATAACGGAGGAGCATTTCGAAGGCACGGGTTTCAACCCGGAGGGCCCTCCGGGTCAGGAGGGGCAGACGCCGCCCGCCTACAAGGATCTGTCCAACCTGGTGGGCAAGTACGATCAATCCTCGCTGATTCAGAACGAGGTGGTGAACAAGAAGAGCACTTTCGAGGAGAAGAGCCCCTGGCGCATCGAGAGGATCACCACGGGGGTGGCTATTGATGGAGTGTGGCGCAGGGTATACAATGAAGAAGGTCAGGTAGAGGTCAATGCCGACGGCAGCATCACGCGGGAGTACGTTCCGGTGAGCGAAGAGGATCTGCGCAAAGCGGAAAACTTGATCAAGGATGCCGTGGGTTACGACCGGGATCGGGGTGATTCGGTAACCGTCGAACATATCCCCTTCGACAGGACCGCCCAATTCTTAACCGAGGACGAGGAGTTGCGCCGTCAGCGGCAGCTGCGCACCACGATCATCTCGGTCATCATCGGCATCGGGGCTATTATTTTCGCTGCCATCCTCTACCGGCTGATCGCCAAGGAGCTGGAGCGCAGAAGGCGGCTGCGGGAAGAAGAGCTGGCGCGGCAGCATCAGGCCATGCGCGAGGCTGCCTTGCGCAGAGCGGAGGAGGAGGGTGCGGAAGTCGAACTATCCGTGGAGGAACGGGCGAGGATGGAGATGCAGGAGAATGCCATCAATATGGCTCGGGAACACCCCGAGGATGTGGCTCAACTGATCCGTACCTGGCTGTTGGAGGAGTAGACAGATGGCAAAGAGGGAAGCAATCGTGACAGCCCAGGCGCCGCCGCCGACGAAGAAATCCAGGGGCCACGCCGGGCCTAAAAAGGCGCTCACCGGTCGTCAGAAGGCCGCCATATTCATCATAACTCTGGGACACGAGATCGCCTCGGATATTTTCAAGCATCTGCGGGATGATGAGATCGAGCAGCTGACCTTCGAGATTGCCCGCAACGAATCGATAGACCCGGGGGACCGTGATCAGGTGCTGATGGAGTTCCAGGAGCTGATGATGGCCCAGGACTTCATCTCCACGGGCGGTATCGAGTACGCCCGGGAGCTGTTGGAGAGATCCGTAGGCAGTCAGAAGGCCGTAGATATCATCAACCGCCTGACAAGTTCCCTTCAGGTGCGTCCCTTCGACTTCATCCGCAGAACGGATCCGGCTCACCTTCTCAACTTCATTCAGCAGGAGCACCCCCAGACCATCGCTCTGATCCTGGCCTACCTGGAGCCGAACAAGGCATCGGTGATCCTGGGAGCGCTGCCCAGCGAGGTTCAGTCCGACGTGGCCAAGAGGATCGCCACGATGGACAGGACCTCCCCGGAGATCCTGCGGGAGGTCGAACGGGTTCTGGAGAAAAAACTCTCCACCCTCTCTTCGGAGGACTATACGGCCGCCGGCGGGGTGGAGAGCATCGTTGAGATTCTCAACCTGGTGGATCGCTCCACCGAGAAGGGGATCATCGAGCGGCTGGAAGAGGATGATCCGGAGCTGGCCGAGGACATCAAGAAGCGGATGTTCGTGTTCGAGGATATAGTTCTTTTGGACGACAGAGCCATCCAGAAGGTGCTGCGGGAGGTGGACACTACGGAGCTGGCCAAAGCGCTGAAGGCTGTGGATTCGGAGGTGCAGGACAAGATCTTCCGGAACATGAGCAAGCGGGCCGCTACTCTGTTGAAAGAGGATATGGACTACATGGGACCGATCCGGTTGAAGGATGTCGAGGAATCCCAGCAGCGGATCGTTTCCATTATTCGCAAGCTCGAAGAGCAGGGAGAGATCGTGGTCGCCCGGGCGGGCGAGGACGAACTGGTGGTGTAACGTGGCAAAGAATGTCTTTAGAGCGGATGAAATTCTCTACCAGTCCCGCAAGGTTTTTATCAAACCCCCTCAAGTACAGCCGGAAGAGAGTTTCGAGGAGATCGAGAGTCTGGAAGAATATACCGGACCCACTGTGGAAGATCTGCGGCGGGAGGCGGATGAGTTCAAGAAGGGCTGGGAGGAGGAAAAAGCCCGTCTGATCGAAGCAGCTCACGCTGAGGCGGAGTCGATCAAGAAAGAGGCTGAGCGGGCTGCCTTTGACGAGGTAAAACGTAAAAACAATCAGGCCCAGAAGATCCGCCAGGAGGCGGAGGACGAGGCCAAGCGCGTCGTCGAGGATGCCAGGAAGAAAGCCCAGGAGCTGGAAGCGGAGATCCAAAGCAAGGTTGAGAAGCAGGAGAAGGAAGCTTTCGCCAAAGGGCACGCCGAGGGAAGGGAAGAGGGATTCCAGGAAGGGCGCGTGGAGGTGGAGCGTCTTGTCGATACACTTCAAAAAATCGTCTCCGCGGCCATCGACAAGAGAAACCAGATCATCCAGGACTCTGAGACTCAGGTCATCAACCTCGTTCTCCTGATTGCCAAGAAGGTGATCAAGGTGATCAGCGAAAACCAGCGCAACGTGGTGATCAACAATGTGGTCCAGGCTCTGCGCAAGCTGAAGAGCCGGGGCGACGTGGTTATCCGGGTGAATCTGGCGGACGTGGAGCTGACCTCGGAGCATATCAATGACTTCATGAAGATGGTCGAGAACGTTAAATCCGTGACTGTTCTGGAGGACAGCTCGGTAGATCGGGGCGGATGTATCATAGAAACCGATTTTGGTCAGATTGACGCCCGGATCTCTTCGCAGCTTCACGAGATAGAAGAGAAGATAGTGGAGCTGGCGCCGATCCGTTCCAAGGGGGAGGGATAGCGGCCTGCACAGGAGTGCATTAGGCACAAGAGTGCAATAGACACGGAGCGGATGAGCCCGGTGAGAGCCGGCGAAAAACAAACCCATTTTTCAGGGAGGGGAAAAAGTGGGGCTATTCGATAAATACGCATATACCCTGGAGAGAATCGATCCCATCAAGTTTACCGGAGCGGTACAGCGGGTTCAGGGCGGGCTGATCGTGGAGTCCATGGGTCCCCGCGCAGTAGTAGGGGAGCTTTGCCAGATCGTGCTTCCGGACAGCCGCCGCATCATCTGGGCCGAAGTAGTGGGCTTGAGGAACAAGATCGTGCAGATCATGCCCTACGACGAGATGGAGGGCATCACCGTAGGCTGCAAGGTTATCGCCATGGGGGAGCAGCTGACCATTCCCGTCTCCGAGAAGCTGCTGGGCAGAGTCCTCGACGGTATGGGAAAACCCATCGACGGCAAGGGAGATATCGGTTCGGCCGAATGGTATCCAATCCATCAATCTCCGCCGGATGTGCTGCGCAGGCCTCGGATCGCAGAGAAGATAGGAACCGGTATCCGTTCCATTGACGGGCTGGTAACGATGGGCAAGGGACAGCGGGCCGGGATATTTTCCGGCAGCGGAATCGGTAAATCCACCCTTTTGGGAATGGTTGCCCGTAATACCACCGCGGACGTGAGCGTCATCGCCCTGATTGGTGAACGGGGCCGGGAGGTGCGGGATTTTATCGAAAACGACCTGGGACCGCAGGGCCTGGAGCGATCCGTGGTCGTGGTTGCCTCTTCGAACAAACCCCCGCTGTCTCGAATCCGCGGCGCCTATGTGGCCACGGCGATAGCCGAGTACTTCCGCGATCAGGGCAAAGACGTCATGCTGCTGTTCGACTCGGTGACCCGCTTCGCCAGGGCCCAACGGGAGGTCGGGCTTGCGGTGGGCGAACCGCCGGCAAACAGAGGGTTCACCCCTTCGGTGTTCTCGCTGCTGCCCAAACTTCTGGAGCGCTGCGGCACCTCTCCGAAGGGAACTGTGACCGGATTCTACGCCGTGCTGGTCGAAGGGGATGACCTGGACGAACCGGTCTCCGATGCGGTTCGGGGTATACTGGACGGACATATTGTGCTTACCCGCAGCCTTGCCCAGCGCAATCATTACCCCGCCGTGGATGTCTTACAGTCCGTATCCAGATTGGCCGAAAAGGTAACAGGACCAAACATTAAAAAGGCGGCCGGAATACTGCGCCGCATGCTGGCCACTTACCGGGAGGCGGAGGATCTGATCAACGTCGGCGCGTACGTAGAGGGGTCGAATCCAGAGATCGATCAGGCCATCGCAAAGATGCCGGAGATCAACGAATTCCTCATTCAGGCTATCGAGGAGAAACATCCGATGGCTGAAAGCTATACCCGAATGGGGGAGATTGCAGGGATACCAATCCCAGAGGAGGAGTTGGGAAGTGAAGCGGTTTCACTTCAGACTCGAGCGAATCTTTGAGATCCGTTCGTTTCGGGAACGGCAGTGGTTGGCCAAGTTGGCGGCTGCTTCGGGTATGTGTAGCCGCCTGAAGCGAAAGATCACCGAGACCGGCGATGCGGCTCGGGGAGCGTTTTACCTAGACAGCCGGAGGGGCAATGAGCTGGACCTGTCCATGCTGATCTACAAGGAGCACTATATCAACCGGCTGGGCCAGGAGCGCAAGAGTTTGCAGAAAGAGCTGGAAGAGAAAATGCGCCAGCGCAGCGAGGTGCAGCAGAAGTATCAAGAGGTTTCCCGGGACAAGAAGGTCCTGGAAAAGCTCAAAGAGAAGAGAGAGTCTGAGTACTACAGGCAGGGGAAGCTGGAAGAGTTCAAGGCGGTGGATGATCTGAACTCCAGCCAGTTTGTCAGGAAGAGCCAGATGAGGGGGGAATGAGCCGTGATGGAATACAGTTCTGTTGGAGCGGGTTTTCGGGTTGTGATTCTTCTGCTCCTCGTGGCGGTTCTCGTGCTGGGCGGACTGGTTTGGTTTGACTACCTGGGGATCGTGGATGCCAAGCGGCTGCTGGCGCCGGTGTTCACGCTGATCCGGGGCGAAAGGATCGTGGTGGACAGCGAAGACCCGCTGCTGCTGGAAAAGGAAAGACTGGACAAACAGCTGGAAGCGCTGGCCATCCGCTCGGAAGAGCTGGCCGCAGGGGAGCAGGAGCTGGCCGCTGGTCAGGCGGAAGTCGATCAGATGGTCGAGCAGTTGGAAGAGCGGGAACAAACGATCGAAGATCGGGAAAAAGTGTTTAACGAACGTGTGCAGGCTTTCGAAAATAGAAGAGTAAACCTGCAGCGCAATTCGGACTATCTGGTCGGGATGCCGCCGGGAAATGCCGTAAAGATACTGCTGCAGATGGAAGATCAGGACGTGATTGATATCTTTCGTATAACCGAGGAGCAGGCTCAGGCCACTGGAGAGCTTTCCCTCGTATCCTACTGGCTGTCCCTGATGCCCGCTGAGCGGGCTGCGGTGCTGCAGAGGAAAATGTCGCGGAAGACCGGGAGTTGAAGCATTGTTGCTGTTGGATCGTTCTTCACCAAACCCGATGATCGCTGAGCTCTCGGCCGAAGCCTCACAATCTCCGGCTGCCAATTATTTCGGCGAAAAGAAAGCCGGCGGAAAGGCGCAGAAGGGGGCCGAAGGTTTTGCCAGGAGTCTGGAAAAGGCCCAGGGAGCCGGCGGAGGGCCTGTTTCCAGGCGGAGAGAAGGTCCCCGGCAAGCGGCGGATGCCAAGGGCAGTGATGAACCTCGAACCGCTACCCCTGAAATGCTCCGGGAGCTGCTGGGCGGGTTGAATGAGCAGCAGCTGATCGGAATATTGATGAAGCTCAATCCAAAGGAACTGCTGCGCTGCGCCGAGTCTCTCGGGATCGACCCGGCCGCCCTGCTCGATCCTGCCGGGCTCGCCGATTGCGCCTCGGCAGAGGGGAAGCAGCAGCTGAACCGCAGTCGGCTCGTGCGTCTTATCGCGCGGCTGGGCGAGCTTCTCGGGGAACAGACGATAGCAGATGCGATCGCCTCGACGGCGGGGAAAAAACGCCCGCCTGCCCGGCAGTTGACGGGCAGCGCCGCCGGCGGCAGAACGAAAAATCAGCAGATCGGTGAAGCCCGAAAGGTGGGGAAGAAGCCCAGGGTGGTGGTGCTGGATCTGAGGAAGGATCAAACCAAGGACAGTCGGGAACAACCGAATCCGTTGAAGAACTCCTTCTCCCTCACCACGGAGAGAAGCGCGGAAGCTGAAGGCCGGGATGTTTCGGTCCTGTTCCGGGCTCCTTTTCAAGACAAAGCCCAGCAACCCGTCCTGGAGGCGAGCGTACGAACGAGCAGGGCGGCTGCGAACTTCGAACAGCGCTTCATTCCGGAAGTTGTCAAGCAAACCGGTATTATCCTCAAAAGTGGCGGAAACGGAGAGATCCGCCTGGTATTGAAGCCGGAGAACCTCGGCAGCGTACGCATTCGCCTCGCCCTGAGCGAAAGCAGTTTAGAGGGCCGTATAGTTGTCGACAATAATAGTGTCAAAGAACTGGTCGAATCCAGCCTGGACAACCTGCGGAATGCACTGCGTGCGGAGGGGTATCAGACCAACCTGGAGGTCTCGGTTGGGCATCGGAGGAATTCGAGCGGTAATGAACAGACCCAAACCCGACCGGTGGGCTGGTTGGCAGGCGGTTCCGAAGAGTTCGACAAGGCCGTACCGCTCTATCTGGAGATGAGGCCTGACTATGAGCTGGTCAATATGTTTGCGTAGTAGGCAGCCGGCATATTGGCTTGGTTAAGGAAGAAAAGAAGGAGTTATGGACATTCAATCGTTACTATCCGCCGATGATCTGACAAGTTTGTCGAGACAGGTGGAGAACTACAACAGGGGTTTGAATCCTGCTGTGGCCGCGGGCCAAGGTGAGACCCTGGGTAAGGAAGATTTCCTGCGAATCCTCCTGACCCAGCTGACCCACCAGGATCCGACCGCCCCGCTGGAGGACAAGGAGTTTGTGGCTCAGATGGCCCAGTTCTCCACCCTGGAACAGATGACCAATATGAGTGCAGAGCTGGCCAAGGTATTCGCCGTTATGGCCAAGAGCCAGGCGATTGGGCTTTTGGGAAAGACGGTTGAGATCGCGGTTGGCGAGAACAAAGTATCCGGGAGGGTTGAGGAAATCACAGGTAGTGAGTTTCCGCAAATACTGGTACAAGGCCGATACTACGACGTGTCACAAGTTTTGAGCGTCAAGGAAGATTAAGGAGAAAAGGCCATGATGCGTTCGCTTTATTCCGGAGTTTCCGGTCTCCAGAACCACCAGATACGAATGGATGTTCTGGGAAACAACATCTCCAACATCAACACGACCGGTTTCAAGAAGGGGCGGGTTAATTTCCAGGACATGCTCTCCCAGACCCTCTCCGGCGCGGCCAAACCCACCGATGAGGTGGGCGGGGTCAACCCCAAGCAGGTCGGCCTGGGGATGGTTATCGCCTCGATCGACACGATCCATACCCAGGGATCGCTGCAGACCACGGGAGTCATGACGGATCTGGCCGTTCAGGGGGAGGGATTTTTCATTCTCCAGAACGGAGAGAAACGCTTCTTCACCCGGGACGGGTCCTTCGGGATCGACAGGGACGGTCTGTTGGTCGATCCGACCAATGGACTGCGGGTCCAGGGCTGGCAGGCGATCACGATTGACGGGAATACCATGATCAACACCGCCGCCCAAATAGATGACCTGATCATCCCGGTGGGAGACAAGGATCCGGCAGCCGCCACCACGGAGGTGGAACTGGCCTGCAACCTGGACAAGCGCACGCCGGAGATCCCCCTCGGTGCGACTCCGCAGACGATTATGGACGGTACCTGGACCACCACCTTCGATATCTACGACAGCTTCGGCAAAGTACACCAGCTGCAGGTCAACTTCACCAAGGTTGTGGGAATAGCCAACCGCTGGCAGGCCGAGGTGCTCGTGGATCCGGATGCGGAGATCCCTACGAACACTTTGGTGGAAATTGGAGCTGCGAACAACGCGGACAACCTGTTCTTCATCGATTTCGACAACCTAGGTTCCCTTTCGGCCGTTCTGGACGCACAGGGCGACACCATTGCCGAAGAAACGCTGCAGGTCCAGGTCGGTTTCGATGTACCGGAAGCAACGATCCCGGCCGGGGAGGCAGCGGTTCGCCAGTTGTTCACCCTCAACCTCGGGGATGTGGGCAGCTATCGTGACGCGGTGACCCAGTTCGCCGAAAAGAGCTCCACCAAGGCGATCACCCAGAACGGATACCCCATGGGTTATCTGGAGAGCTTCAAGATCGACCAGGCCGGAGTGATCACGGGAGTGTACTCCAACGGCACCAATCGGGCCCTCGGGCAGGTTGCCCTGGCCGGCTTCACCAACCCCGGCGGCCTGGAGAAGGCCGGGGAGAACACGTACGAGGTGTCGAACAATTCCGGCGAAGCCCGTATCGATGCGGCGGGAATCGCGGGCAAGGGCAAAATCATCGCCGGAGCGCTGGAGATGAGCAATGTGGACCTTGCCGAGCAGTTCACCGACATGATCGTGACCCAGCGGGGATTCCAGGCCAACTCCCGGACCATCACCACCTCTGACCAGATGATCCAGGAACTGTTGACATTGAAACGGTAAAGGAATTAGATGAAATAGATGATAGAGGTGACCAGACTTGACGGGAGGACCTACCATGTGAATCCCCACCAGATCGAATATATCGAGTCCAACCCAGATACGACTCTGGTCATGCTCTCAGGAAAACGGCTCGTAGTGCGCGAGCCGTATGAGCAAATTTTGGAGCGAATCGTGAGCTATCGAAAGCTCATAGGGGCTTTTAAAAACGAGGAGTAGCGTGTGGATCTTGCGACGGTAGTAGGCCTGCTGGTGGGATTCGCCGCCCTGGTTATAGGTATATTCTGGACCGGCGGAAGTGCCAGGGGCTTTATCAGCTTATCCTCTATATTTATCACGATCATCGGTTCTTTCTGTGCCTTGATGATAGCCAACCCCTTAAGCCGTGTCCTGGGAATTATGCGTTATTTCCGCCTGACCCTGCGGGTTCCGGTCTACGAGGAGGAGCGGATCATCAGCCAGCTGGTAACTTTTTCCGAGAAGGCCCGCCGGGAGGGTCTCCTGGCTCTGGAGGATGATCTGGAGGAGGTGGAGGACGAGTTCTTGAGGAAAGGGATTCAACTTGTCGTTGACGGAACGGACCCGGACATCATCAAGAATATCCTCTACAACGAGCTGAACCAGATTCAGTCCCGCCATGCGATCGGCATCGGTATCTTCGATGATTGGAGCAAGCTGGCTCCGGCATTCGGCATGATCGGTACGTTGATCGGTTTGATCACCATGCTGGCTCAGATCGAAGACAAATCGGCAATCGGGTTCGGTATGTCCACAGCCCTGATCACGACCCTCTACGGAGCCGTCCTGGGCTACCTGGTATTCCTGCCGGTGAAACGCAAGCTCGAGGACAGGGACGAAGGAGAGAGTCTGGTGAAGGAGATCATGATCGAAGGTATTCTCTCTATCCAATCCGGGGACAACCCCCGCATCCTCGAAGAGAAACTTCTGGCTTTCCTGCCGCCGCTGCGTAGAGAGGCGGTCCGCCAGGAGGCGGTGAGGGAGTAGAACGTAACGCGATGCCCGTAGCGAAGAAGAGGGAGAGAAAAACTGAAGAGGGTTCCCCCCAGTGGATGGTCACCTACGGGGACATGACCACCCTGCTGCTGACTTTTTTTATCCTGATGTTCACCACCGCGGAGATCGACGGAGCGGAGCTGCGCATGATTCTGGCGGCCTTTCAGGGATTAGGTTCCTTCCAGGGGGGAAACACCCTCCAGGTCGGAAAGCTTGCCGAGCTGGGACATACGATTATGGGTCTTCCCTCCAGGGAAGCGGGAAGGGCGCTGGACAATGCGCGGCGGACCGCGATCAGCCAGTTCCAGCCGGAACTGAAAACCAGGAAGGTGAGGATCAAGGAGGACGAACGGGGTTTGATTATCTCCCTGGCGGCGGATTCGTTTTTCGAGCCGGCCAGCGCCGAGGTCAACATCGAGGAGTCCAGGGAGGTGCTGTGGAAGGTGGCGACACTTCTGAGCTCTCAGGAGATGCGGGGACGAAAGTTCCGCATCGAGGGGCATACGGACAACATTTCCACGGATCCGGACGGACCGTGGGAGACTAATTGGGAGCTTTCCGCCGACAGGGCCGTCAATGTACTTCATCGCCTGGTGGAATATCAGGTCGATGAGCAGCAATGTCAGGTGGCAGGATTCGCCGATACCGTGCCTCTGGCTTCCAACGACACCCCGGAGGGTAGGGCATACAACCGCCGGGTGGATATCGTTCTGCTGACCGAGGGGCATCTATGAGGTTTCAGGAGTTTGAATTGGCGGCGCGTTTTTTCTAAATTTGGATGTAGGAGCTGTTCATGTCCGACGAAGAGGGTTTGAGTCTAGAGGACGTGGGAGCGGGTCCCGATGAAATAGCCCCTGCGGGGCGAAAAGCGGGATTTCTGCCCACTTTTCTCGTACGAGCGCTCAAGTGGGTGGCTATCGGCCTTGGTTTTATTATTCTCGGCGTTACTACTACCGTAGTGACCTTTCAGCTGGTGAGCAGGGGACGTGCCGATTCAGAACTCCAGGAGTATTCTCCAGATTACAGGGGCCATCGGGAACCTCTGAACTACGACGACACTTTGGAGGAGATCCGCGGGGTGACCTCCGACGAAGTTCCAGCCATCTTCAGTGCGCAGATAAGCCTGGGTTACGATCCGGAGAATCAGAAGCTGGCTATCGAGATCGCTGCCCGCAAGCGGGAAATCGGGAATATCGCATTGTTGTATCTGAGTAACAAGAGGAGCGATGAGCTGCGGCCGGAGTACTACGAGCAGATCCAGGGGGATATGCGCGTTGAGATAAACGGCGTTCTCAGCGAAGGTCAGATCGAAGCAGTGGTCTTCCGGAATTTCGTGGTGACCCAGTAGGAGAGTATTTGTATGGCGGAAGTACTGTCCCAGGACGAGATCGACCAGCTTCTCTCGGCAATCTCAGCCGGTGAAATCTCCACCGAAGAGATCCACCAGCCCAGGGACCAGCGGAAGATCAAGATCTATGACTTCAAGCGGCCGGATAAATTTTCCAAGGATCAGATCCGCACGGTTTCGATCATGCACGAGACTTTCGCCCGCCTCACTACGACCTCGATGTCGGCCCAGCTGCGCAGCCTGGTTCATGTCCACGTGGCCTCGGTCGACCAGCTTACCTATGAAGAGTTTATCCGTTCGATCCCCAATCCCACGACCCTGGCGGTGATCGACATGGATCCCCTGAAAGGGTCTGCGATTCTGGAGATCGATCCGGCAATCACCTTTTCGGTCATTGACAGGCTTTTCGGCGGCCAGGGGGAGGGAGCCAAGTTCTCCAGGGATCTGACGGACATCGAGCAGGCGGTCATGGAGGGCATCATAGTCCGCGTCCTGGGGAACTTACGGGAAAGCTGGAGCACGGTGATCGATCTTCGGCCCCGTCTGGGAGGCATCGAAACCAACCCTCAGTTCGCTCAGATCGTACCGCCTTCGGAAATGGTCATCCTGATCACCCTGGAAACCAAAGTCGGGGAAGTGGAGGGAATGATGAACCTCTGCATCCCCTATCTTACGATAGAGCCGATTATCTCCAAGCTCTCGGCTCAGTACTGGTACGCCTCGACACGTAGAGGCACGACAACGGAGAATTTGAATATACTGCGGGATCGCCTGGCTTCGGTAACCGTTACCCTGATGGCCGAGATCGGCGCTATGGATATCAAAGTTCGGGATGTGATGGCCCTGCGCGTGGGGGATATTATTCGGCTGGATTCGGTCAGAGTAAACGATCCCATGACCGTACGGATCAGCGAACGTAGGAAGTTCCTCTGTCGCCCCGGTGTTCTGGGAAATAAGATGGCTGTGCAGGTGATTAAGAAGCTGGAAGATATCGACCAGACGGATTTTGAGGAACTCACTACCAGTGGGGAGGAAGAAATATGAGCGACGGATCACTGTCCCAAGACGAAATCGACGCATTGCTACAGGAAACAGAGAGTCTGGAGATCGATACCGGGTTCGGAGGAAGCGAACCGCTCTCGGAGGATGAAAAGAGCCGGTTTGTATCCCTGCTGGAGGGAGTTATCGACTCTCAAGCCTCGAACCTGTCCATTCTGACGCGGAAAAACGTCAATCTGGAGAGACCCACTCTCGACCTGGTGATGGGGGAGGATATAATCGATCAGCTGCCCGATGAAGTCGTGGACGTAAAGATCGATTTTACAGACGCACTTCAGGGGGAACACTCCTATCTGCTGGACTCCGGCACGGCCCAGGCAGTCGCCGGGCTGATGATGGGTCAGACCGGGGTGGAGCTGGACGACGCGGCTCTCTCAGCCGTTGCGGAAGCACTCTCCCAGATCAGCGGGCCGGTGGCCACGGAGATCGGCAATCAGAGCGGAAAGACCGTGCAGAATGCTCCCCCGGATTTCCAGAGCGTGACCAAAGACAAGGTGCGCCTTCCCCAGGGGGAGGTGGTTGTCAAGTTGGAATACCCGTTGATGATCGAAGGGGAAAACCCGGCGAAACTGATCGAATTGTACTCTTTGTCTCTGACAAAGGAGATCATTAACTCAGCCGCAGCCGCGGAGGCGGGCGCTGCGGCCGGTGCCGGGGCACCTGCGGCTGCCGCAGCTCTCGGCGCAGCTGCCGGCCCTTCCGGCGGCCAGGCTGCCCAGGCCTCCGGAGCGCAGGCGGGCATTGCCCAGACCTTCGGGCAGGCCTTTGGGGCTCCTCAGGGTTTGGGAACGGGGTCCGGTCAAACGCCGCCGAATGTTCAGCCCGTGCAGTTCGCCAATCTTCAGAGCGCCGGGGCTGCGGGAGAACAGGGAAACATCGGCCTGCTCATGGATGTCTACATGGAGCTCACAGTAGAGCTGGGCCGAACCCGCAAGCTGATTCGGGAAATTTTAGGCATCGGTGAAGGTACGATCATCGAGTTGGACAAGCTTGCCGGTGAACCTGTGGATATCCTGGTAAATCATAAACTGATCGCCAAAGGCGAGGTCGTGGTCATTGACGAAAACTTCGGCGTCCGGGTGACCGAAATCGTGTCTCCCATGCAGAGGATGAGTGATTTGACTTAATTGTAATTCTAGCATAGAATAAGGGGCTGAGATATCGCAATTTCAAGATTGCGCTGTCTTTTTTCAGTTTCTTGGGAGGGGAACGTGAAATCCACAAAAGACACCCGATTTACCAGAGGAAGGAATTTCCTCCTCTGCCTTGCCGTACTTTTCCTGCTGCCGATTTACGCCCTGCAGGCCCAGGATCAAGCGGATGAGCCGCAGGCCGCGCCGCGGCGCCCGGCCGAAGAATCACTGCTGATCCTGGATGCCGGAGAACAGACCGAAGGCGGGGAAACAGAGCAGGTGCAGGGAGGGCCGCTGGTTTCTTCTTGGGATTTCCTGCGCATGGTGTTGATCCTGGCGGCGGTTGTCGGGGCGATCTATCTGATCTTCTGGATGCTCAAGCGGGGTTTCCGGCGGCAGCTTCCGCAGAACGATCTGATCCAGCTCCTGGGTACCCGAAACCTCTCCGGAAACCGTGCTTTGCATCTAATCGAGATGGGGAAACAGGTTTTTCTGGTGGGTTCGGCCGAAGGTAGCATTTCCCTGATTTCGGAGATTCGAGATCGGGAAACCCTGGATTCGATCGCTCTGGAGCGTTCGCAGATGCAGAACCGTACACATCAGGGATTCGCACAATTTTTTCAGTCGATCCTCAAATCAGGAAAGCAGAAGGAATCATCGGTGGGAGCAACGATCGATTTTATGAAACAGCAGAGACAGCGCTTGGAGAAACTCTGACGAGATAGCGTAACAAAACTGGGAGGGGACATGATAAAAAAGACTCTACTGCTATTTATATTGGCGCTGTTGCTCGTGCCCGGCTCTGTCTTTCCTCAGGACACGGGCCTGCGTCCCGTTGCTCCCGGGGCACCCTTCCCCTATGTCGACCTCAACGTCCGGGAAGCTCAGAGCAACCAGGAAGTAGTTCTTTCGATTCAGCTGCTGCTTCTCCTGGCCGTTCTTACGCTGGCTCCCTCGATACTGATTCTCATGACCTCCTTCCTGCGCATAGCGATCGTATTCGATTTCGTAAAACGAGCCCTTTCGCTTCAGCAGGTGCCCCCGACGCAGATCCTCATGGGATTGGCGCTGTTTCTGTCCCTGTTCATCATGTGGCCTACGATGAGCACGATCTACAACGAGTCCTTCAAGCCCTTTGCCGAGGGAGAGATCGGTATCGAAAGCATGTACCGGAATGCGGAAAGCCCCCTGCGGCTGTTTATGTACAGACAGATGCAGAAGGACCCGGAGAATATCCGCCTTTTCATGCGCATGCGGGACCTGCCGAAACCGAACACCCTGGCCGATGTGCCCACGGAAGTTCTGATTCCCGCTTTCGTTCTGCACGAACTGACAGTGGCGTTCAAGATCGGGATATTGCTGTTCATACCCTTCATCATCATCGATATCGTGGTGGCTTCCACCCTGATGTCGATGGGGATGATCATGCTTCCACCTGTGATGATCTCTCTGCCCTTTAAGCTCATAGTGTTCGTGCTGGTGGACGGATGGAACCTGTTGACCCTTCAGGTCGTGCAGAGTTTCCGATAATAGAAGAAGGAGGGGAAAAGTGACTGTAGGATTTGCCATCAACCTGATACGCGGAGGGGCGCTTCAGGCGTTGATGATCGCCGCACCACTGCTGCTGGTGGGTTTGCTGGTAGGACTGATCGTCTCTGTCTTCCAGGCAACCACGTCGATCCAGGAGCAGACCCTGACCTTCGTGCCGAAAATCGCCGCCATTCTCGGAGCGCTGATCCTGTTTGGGCCGTGGATCATTACATCCATGGTTCAATTCACCCTAAGATTGTTCGGTAGAATCCCGGAGTTGGGCGGTTGAGCCAATGATTGGTACCCTGGTGGCGAACTTCCGGGTATTTCTCATAATACTCGTGCGAGTGACCGCCCTGATCCAGGTCGCGCCTCTGTTCTCCTCACAGGCCTTTCCTCAGACCGCAAAACTGGGATTCGCCCTGTTCGTATCCGTGGCGATTTTTCCCTGGGTTGCCGAGCAGGGCTATCTGCTGCCCGAAGCTGGGGTTGACTACTTCCTGGTCGTGTTGGGGGAGGCCATGATCGGCATCATCCTGGGATTTTTTCTGAACATCATCTTTGTCGTATTTCAGGTTGCCGGCCAGTTCTTCTCTCTGCAGATGGGTTTCGGCGCCTCTCAGGTCTTTGATCCTCTTGCGCAAATTCAGATCCCCCTCATGGGTCAGTTCCTCAACATCGCCGGTATGTTCACCTTCCTGGTGATCTCCGGCGCTCAAAAGCTGCTCCTGGTCGGCGTGTACGGGTCCTTCAAATCGATTCGGGCTGTCGATCTGGTAGCCGGCCGTGCGCAGCTGTTCCCGCTGTTCTTGCGCAGCCTGGGGGATCTCTTCGTCAACTCCCTCACCATTTCATTTCCGATCCTGGGTACGCTTCTTCTGATTTCGGTGACAATGGGGCTGCTGGCAAAAGCCGCCCCTCAGATGAACCTGCTGATGATGGGATTCCCCATCGCCATCGCAACCGCCTTGCTCGTGATTGCCGCCGCCATGCCATTTCTCATCGGCGCTTTCAGCCGCCTGCTGGAAGGGGGATTCGAACAGCTTAGCACCATTATAACGAGCCTCAGGGGAGCGGGGGGATAGAGGCATGGTGGATCAGTTGTTTACGATCTGGGCTGGGGAGGGCTCAAAGTGGCACTGCGGCCCGGTATATCCGGTTGCTGCTCCTCGCTTCGCCGAAGCTACACCGTTCGACATACATCTACAATGGTTTGCGGCCGAGGACGAGGGTCGAACCGAGGAGCCCACGGAGCACAAACTGCGCAAAGCCCGGGAAGAGGGCAAGGTCGCCAAGAGTGCCGAGCTGAGCTCTTCCCTGGTGATTCTATTCGGTATTGCCACACTGGGTTTGATCTCCTCCTATTTCCTGAAGAACGTTCTATCCATGCTGCGCTTCTTCCTCCAGCACTCCGCGGAGATGGACATCACTTCGGACGGCGGCTTGATGCCGGCTTTCTACGCCTATTTCTTCAAACTCACGCTGCCGGTTCTGGTGGTAGCCTTTCTGGCGGCCTTATTGGGTAATATCGTGCAGGTGGGATTTCTGTTTTCCGCCAAACCGATCACTCCGGATCTGGATAGGCTCGTGCCCCGCTTCGGCCGGTTCTTCAAGCGGGCTTTGTTCTCCGGTGAAGCGGCCTTCAATTTGGGGAAGACCCTGTTCAAGGTGGCGGTGATCTTCACAATTGCCTTCCTCAACATACGATCTCAGCTTCCCAAGCTGGTCAACCTCGTCGACATGCATCACATGACCTCTTTTAAGCTGGTCGCCACAATCGCCTTTCGGATCATCGTAGAATCGACCCTGGCGATGCTGGTGCTGTCGATTCCCGATTATATGTTTCAGCGGCGCCAACACCGCGAGTCATTGAAGATGTCCCGCCAGGAACTCAAAGAGGAGCGTCGCATGTACGAGGGGGACCCGCTGATAAAGAGTCGTCTGCGGGAACGAATGCGGGATCTGTTGACCCGGAATATGATGCGAGCGGTGCCCAAGGCGGACGTGGTCATCACCAACCCGACACACTACTCAGTTGCGATAGAGTATGACAGGCTGATTATGGAGGCTCCCCTGGTCACGGCCAAGGGAGTGGATGCCATCGCCTTGAAGATCCGGGAAATCGCCAAGGACAATGATGTTCCTCTGGTCGAAAACAAGCCGTTGGCCCGTACCCTCTATCAGGAGGTGGAGATTGGGGATGCGATACCGGAGAAATACTACGAAGTGATGGCGATTATCCTGGCCGAAGTGTACAAGATGACCAACCGCGAGGGAATAGCGTGATCGAGGTGAATAGATGGCGGACGTAAGAGGAGTACAAACTATCACCGGCGGCCGCAGGAGTGACGTCTTCGTAGCCATCGGCGTCATCGCCGTGGTGATCATGCTCATCATCCCTCTTCCCGCTTTTATCCTCGACACCCTGATGGCGATAAACATCGTCTTGAGTCTGCTCACCATCCTGATCGTGCTGTATACGCGGCACGCCCTCGAGTTCAGCGTGTTTCCAACACTGCTGCTCATTGCCACGGTCTTCGGCCTGGCCCTGAACGTTTCTTCCACCAGGTTGATCCTGTCCCAGGGCAGTGATTTCCAGGGCAAACTGGTCCGCGCTTTTGGAACCTTCGTAGTTGGCGCCAGCGGCCTGGAAGGCTACGTTATCGGGCTGATCATCTTCGTGATCATCATAGCCGTCCAGTTTATCGTCATCACCAAGGGTTCGACCCGGGTTGCCGAAGTAGCGGCACGGTTCACATTGGATGCCCTTCCCGGCAAGCAAATGGCCATTGAGGCGGAGTACAACTCCGGGCTGATCACGGAAGAGGAGGCCACGCACAAAAAAGCGGAGCTGCAGCGGGAAGCGGATTTCTACGGCGCCATGGACGGTGCCTCAAAGTTCGTGGCCGGCAATGTCAAGGTCGGGATCCTCATCACTTTGATCAACATAATCGGCGGGATGATCGTGGGAATGACGATCCACGGTGAGCCCTTTTCCGTTGCCCTGGATACCTACGTGTCCCTGACCATCGGTGACGGTCTGGTCACGCAGCTGCCCGCTCTGCTCATCTCCACCTCCACCGGGGTTATCGTAACCCGGGCGGTATCGGATGAGTCCTTCGGCCTGGATGTCACCCGACAGTTCTCCTTCCAATCGCGGCCCTATCTCATAGCGGCAGGTTTCCTCGGGGTGCTCGCCTTTCTGCCGGGATTTCCCTGGTATGTGCTTTTCCCCCTCGGTGGAATGCTGGCCGGTCTGGGTTTGACTCTGCGGCGGAGGAAGGAGGCTGCGGCGGCACTTGAGAGGGTCCAGGAGGCGGAGGCCAGGGCGAAGGTTGCCCCCGTGGAGATCTCCCCGGTAGTGCCTTTGGATCCTCTTTCTCTCGAGATCGGCTACGGGTTGATACCACTGGTGGACAAGGATAAGGGAGCGGAGCTGCTCGACAGGATTACCCGTATTCGCCGGGAGGCGGCTCTGGATTTGGGGCTGGTAGTACCGAGGATTCGGATCATCGACAACATGCGCCTGGAGCCTTCCGAATACTGCTTTAAGATCAAAGGAGTGGAGGTGGGGCGCGGGGGGATCAAGATGGGCAGCTATCTGGCCATCAACCCTGGAGGAATCAAAGAGGAGTTGGAGGGGGAATCGACGACGGATCCTGCCTTCGGACTTCCCGCTACCTGGATAGCGGAGACGGAGCGGGAAAAGGCCGAGCGTCTGGGCTATACCGTCGTGGATCCGCCATCGATCATAGCCACCCATCTCACGGAGATCATCAAGGCCCATGCCGGTGAGATCCTCGGCCGCCAGGAGGTCCAGTCTATCCTCGATACTCTGAAAAATGATTATCCCACCGTGGTGGAGGAGGTCGGCAAGAGCTTCTCCGTCGGGGAGATTCAGAAGATACTGCAGGGATTGCTCCGGGAGCAGGTTTCCATCCGCAACATCGTGGTTATCCTGGAAACCATGGCCGACTACGGCACGGTGAGCAAGGACACGACCTTCCTCATCGAGAAGGTCAGACAGGCCCTGGGAAGGCAGATCTGCCTGCACTACTCCGGAGACGCGAAAACGATCCACGTGTTGACTCTGGAACCGAGCCTGGAACAGCAGATCATCGATGCGAGGGTGGACACCGCTTCGGGTCCCACCGCAGCCCTGGAACCTCAGCTGCATAGAAAGTGGATTACCGCTGTGACCAATATGGTCCGGACCGTCCAGGAGCAGGGGCATCTTCCGTTAATCCTCTGCTCTGAAAGCGCTCGTCCGCTAGTAAAAGGTTCCACGATACGGGAAATACCCCACCTGGTGGTTCTGTCTGTGCCGGAGATCGTTCCGGATGTGAAGATTGAAACCCTCGGTGAGATAAGGATCGAAGAATGATCGAAAAAGATATGCAGTATTTTACAATCGAGGCGCCGACGCCCAGAGAAGCACTGGAACAGATGAGACGGCAATACGGGCAGGAAGCGCGGATACTGACCCACAAGAGCGTGCGCCGCGGAGGCATGCTGGGGCTGTTCGCCCGGGAGGCGGTGGAGATCACCGGTTATGTGGGCAGAAAACAGAAAGCCCCCGCCTCAACGGCAGCAATGGAGGAATCCAGGAAACGGATATTGGCGGACGCACGCAGGGAGCAATCTCTGCAGCTGATTCTCAAGGAGATAGAGGGGCTGAAGTCGCGGTTGAATACCGACAATGGGGATAAAACAGGCGAGAAGCCCCCCGGGTTAACTAGGATCGAGAGCATTCTGCAGGCCAACGAGTTCACAGCGGCGTTCACCGAGGAAATTCTCACCCGGATCCGCAAAGAGTTTTCCCTCGAAGATCTGGACAATTTTCCCGTACTGCAGACCCAGGTTCTGGACTGGATCGGCGAGCAGATCCGGATCTGCCCGCCGATCCAGGTCCCGCCGGGAAATGATGAGCGCGCCAAAGTGTTTGTAGTGGTCGGACCGACAGGGGTCGGAAAAACCACGACCATAGCCAAATTGGCGGCTGTTTTCGGTGTGGGGGGGAGCAGTTCTTCCTCTCCGAAGGTTCGGATCGTAACGATCGACAATTACCGGATCGCGGCTCTGCGTCAGATCGAGACCTACGCCGAGATCATGCGGATACCGGTGTCTTGCGTCGAAAGTGCCGGGGAGTTCAAAAGTTTCCTGGCTATGGCTGACGGCACCGGATTGATCCTGGTCGATACTATAGGGCGCAGTCCCCGGGATCTGGCGAAATTGGCGGAAATGAAGGATATTCTGGACGCCGTCGGGACGCACAGTGAAATTCATCTGGCCATCAGTGCAACGACCAAGGCATCGGATGTGGAAGAGATCCTGAAGACATTCGAGCCGTTCAAGTACAAAGCGGTGATCCTTACCAAGCTGGACGAAACCCTGCGAATAGGGAATATCCTCAGTGTGCTGACCGAAGCGGGCAAGCCGGTCTCCTTCATCGCCGACGGGCAGTCTGTACCGCAGGATATCGAGGGGGCCTCTGTGATGAGGCTGCTCATGAATCTGGATGGATTCCACATCAACCGCGAGCGGTTGGAAAAACGTTTCGGAGAGCGGGCTAAAATAAGTGACGCATATTGGAGTTGACAGTGGCAGATCAGGCGGAGAAACTACGAGAGATCATGCGTAACAAAAAC
>CAZPPB010000052.1:0-21586 GCA_964588355.1 uncultured Spirochaetaceae bacterium
GCGAACCAGTCACCGATCAGGCTGTAAAGCGTGCGGGTTCCCTGAATCGGCACGTCGGCCAGCATCAGACGGTCCCGGGTCATGAAGTAATCCTGCCGGGCCAGGACGACGCCCATGGAATCAGCGGCCACCGAGGTGCCCTCGTTGACCTGGCGGACCACGGAATACCCGCCTTCGATGCCCCGGATCAACGCCGGTTCCGTATGGAAAGGCCGGATACGCTGCGAATCATAGCCCGGCACCAGCATGATATCCGTTCCGGCTCTGGCCGCCTGGCTCAGAAACCCCGGAAAGTCCAGGTCGAAGCAGATCGCGGCGGCCAGGGTGCCGTAGGGTGTTTCGATTGTCTTGATCACCCCGTCTGAGTCCACGGGAAACCAGGATTTCGTCTTCTGGTAGGTGAAGGCCAGCTCGCCCTCGGGGGTGAACATCAGCACCTGGTTGTAGTTCAAGCTGGTGCCGTAGCGTAGTTCGAGGATCGCCGGAGCGAAATACACGCCCCTCGTCCTGGCAAAATCTCCGGATCGGGAGATGAAGCGTTCCAGATCATCCGCCGGAACCACCCCGTCTCCCTCCGCCCAGAAGACGATCCGGGCCCCGGCCTCTACGGCTCGGGTGCTCTGACGGAACAGCTCCTCCTCGATTCCGCGCATCTCCTGCCGGTAACGGGCCACCTCTTCCTCGGGAGTTCCAAGGTCGAGGAGCGCCCAATAGTTACGGGGGTGCTCCACCGTGATTCCTGCCACCCGCACGGTCTGTACGTCCGAGGCAGGTACTGCGATGCGCACCGATCCGTAGGCCAGAACCAGGAGCACAGCGGCGGCGAAAACGGCCGCCGGGTTGCCCGCCGGGTTGCCCGCTGTGGTTGTGGGTCGCCTGTCCAGTCCCGAACTGTCCACTCTCGAGCCGCCCAATCTCAGATCAAAGCCGTGTTCCCAGGCGTAATTCACCACCGAGGCAAACCAGGTGATAAGGAAGGAGATCCCCCAGATCCCGGTGATCGACGCGGTTTGAACCAAGGTGGTCGCGGCGAACTGGGTCGATGCTAGGGAGAACAGGGTCCCGATGGGGGTGAACCCGATCAGATAGTCCACGGCCACGTACGCCGATGGGAATATCAGGGTTGACCCGAGACCTTTGAGGCGGGGGGAGAGCGCTCTGTCGCCGTACAGCACCAGGATCAGCGGCAGGGGAACGATCGCCGGCAGGGCGATCTGGGCCGGCAGGGGCAGGTCCCAGGCACCGATCATATTCGCCAGAAAAGCCGTATAGAGGCAGGGCAGGGCGAGCAGGGGGACATACCACTTCTCCTGGTTCCTGAAGAAGCGAAGCAGGAACACGGGGGCAATCCAGGCGGCGGCCGGAGCGCTCCAGCGCCAGCCGATCAAAGCATAAGCTGCGCTGCCCAGGCCGAGCCACAGCAGATCGGTTCGGAATCGGTTTGTTCTGGTTCTTGTCATCCTGATCTCTCCTCTATTTTTGTGCAGACAAACAACTGCTTAGGTCTATTGATTAATTCTAATGATTAAAACATATGTTTTAATCAAAGATAACATAGCCCGGGAGAGATGAAAAGTCAAGATTGAAACAGCTCAAAATAGAGTCGGATTCGGCTGGAAGTAAAACTTCCTGCTCCCGCCAGCGCACACGGATCACGCCGCAGGGGATCCCGTGCCTGCTGAAGTACTTCAGCCAGCGCTTCTGGTTGATCTGCAGCTGATCCCCCGGCTCTTGACCTCGATTAATCCGGTTGTCCCGCATCCGTCGCAGATTCGGATCTTCGTCGTCCGTGTTTCGTTCCGGAAGGTACTCGAGCAGCTCCAGCAGGGTGTTGCAGTCGATTTCCTGCACGGATCGGCCCTGCATGTTCCCGTAGAAAACGTCGTTCAGCTCGATCAACCGAAAGGTCTGCTCCAGGACATCCCGGGAGCGAAACAGGCGGTCCTTCTTTCGAATCTTGTAGGATTCATAGCGGACGTGACCAAGGTCCGTGACGACGAACTCGGTTTTGAGAGCGCTCTTCGCCAGATCCCCGCGGGAACCTGTCCCCTGGCTTTCGACCAGTTCGAGGATCTCCGCTCTTGTGAGCAGGACCACCTTTTCACCCGGTTCCCCGGCTTCATCCTGGGCGAGGAATCCCTCTTCGCTGAGCTCATCCGCGGCTGCTTCGATATCGGAAATCTCACCGAAGCTGAGCGTGTCGCTTCGAAACAGAGTACCTTTTCGTGAAATCAGCCGCATGTACAAACGGCGTGCGTCCAAAGACAAAGAGCGAAAGACTCGAGAAAAGTTCTTCTCATCCTCGGTCAGGATGTCGTTGTAGTGATCGTCGACGAAGTCGAGGATCCGTTGGAAGTTGTCCAGCGAAGTTACCCCCGTGCCGATTAAGAAGTGATCTATGCAGTGTTTACTATGGTGTTGTGGGGGTGATTGAGGAGGGGGTCGTTGAATGGGTTCGTCAGGGCAGAACGCCTGGGCTCAGACGGCCTGAATCTGGTAGTTGGATTCGAAGCGAACCGCCATCCCGTCTTTATCCGAGCGGATGACCCGCCCGTTGGTTTGGATCTTGCTCCGTATCTTTTTCCTCACCGGCAGGAAAAACGTCAGCTCCACGGAGGTATCAGGCGGAAGCGGGTTGTTCATACACAAAAATGCTCCGTCCGATGATATGTCGCGGGTGTACAGCTCCAGTTGACCGGCTCTGTTTTCCAGTTCTTGAAGCACCGTGTGCAGTCGGAGATCGAAACGCTGCACTTCTCTTTTTTCCAGTTCTACGGTTGTCTGGTCCAGTTCCATGGTTGTCTGGTTCATTTCCACGTCCTGTTGCTCGTTAGAATATCTGCACAGTATATAGTGCAAGAATTATACCAGATCCGCGGATTACCGATTATTGTACTTAAAGTTTTATATTGTAAGAAAATATCTTACGAATCGAACCGGTTGAAAATCGATGGAGGATGAGCTGCGATTACATCATTGTAATCAAAAGGGCCGGAAATCATTCGCCGATCAGCTCTTTGAGGGCCTGCTTGGGCGGTACCTTCGCGCTTTCGAGCTGCTTCAAAACCTCTACGGTCGAGGGGAGATCCCTTCCGTTGGCCTCGTAGAGCCTGTAAAAGAGGTCCAGATCCTGATGGTAGCGAACGAAGGACATGATATAGGCGTTGTTGGCCGGTATCCCCCCGAAAGCGCGGAATCGGTCGGTCTGGAACAGCTGCGGCGCTTCATCGATCAGGCGCCGATTGAACTCATCCACGATCCGTTGCTTCTGCGCCAGGATCGTTTCCCGATCCGCCTCCCGATTGTAGAGCCGCTCCAGCCGATCGTGCAGATCGATGACCCTGTCCCTGAATTCTCTCCAATCCTCCAGGGCGGTCAGCGCCTGAACGTGGACCTCGGAACCGGTTCCGTAGCGTTCCCGGAGGAAAGCCAGCGCCCCCTCCCGGCCCACGAAGGTGGCCAGTTCTTCGTTGAACTGGATCTCGTTCTTGATGAAGATCGTCGCGTGGGTCTGCTCGTGGATGATCAGGTCGGCCAGAGCGTAGAGCGAGTAATCGGTCATGAAGCTGTAGATCGGATCGGAGAGCAACCCCAGAGTGCTGAAACCGTCCACCCTCCTGATCCATACATCCAGGCCTCTTTTCTCGAGCCGGGCGGCCTCCCGCTCGGCATCCGCTCTTTCGTAGAATCCCTTGTACGGGAAAGAACCGAAGATCGGGAAGCGCCACTCATGCGGGGAAAAAGAGTCCGCCGCGCAGGCGGTGACCACGTCGACCATGTACTCCTTGTCCAGCTCCACGTAGCGGGAGTAGTTCCTGTTCTGCGCCAGACCGATCTCCTCCACGGCATAACGGCGGATCTCCTGCACGCTACGAAGCATCGCCTCTGCATCCCCGCCGACCGTTCCATCGGCCAGGACCTTTTCGATTGGCCGGGCGCGGGTGTTGTAGCTCAGCAGGTAGGTTCCCTGCTTGAGCAGGTAGCAACCGCCGATCAGTGGAAAGATGCCCAGAATGAGCAGTGCGGCTGTTTTCATCGGCTTCCAGAGGATTGTAGACCGAAGCGCGGTGGAGGGGGAAGATGCGCTGCGTGCCAGTTGGTGGCCGCGGAGCAACACACCCGAGGACAGGAGGGTGTTTCCTTGACTACCGGTGCGGGCAGAGGTAGAGTCGTCAAAGGGGGAGGTGTCGATGAAACGGGGATGGCTTTGGCTCGTGTTGTTCTGCAGCTGCATCATCCTGCAGGCAGAGGATCTGGGGATCCTGTACCGGGAGGACTTCAGCCGCTTCTCAGCTGAAGGCTGGGAACTGGAGTCGGGCTGGCGGATCGCTTCCGAGGGAACCCAGGACGTTCTCAGCGGTGCCGGCCATAATTGGGCCAGTTACGGGAGGTTCCTGGCCGACGATACCCGGCTGACCTTCCGCCTGAAGCTGATCCGGGGATCGATTCATCTTGTGTACCGCATGGGACAGCAGGGGCGCTACTTTATCAACTTTTCCGCCGAAGGTTCTTCCCTGCACAAGCAGTACTGGCCCGACACCTTCCTGGATCTGCCGGCCCGTTCCTCTATACCCCATGAGCTGGGCCGTTGGCATCAGATCGAGATCGCGGGCCAGGGCGATACGATCTCCTTCTCCGTGGACGGTCAGACCGAATGGAGCTATACGGATCGGGAGGCACTGAAGGGCAGCAGATTTGCCTTCGAGTCTCTGGATGACTGCATCGCTCAGGTCGACGATGTCGTGGTCTACGGAAAGATCGGCCCGGTTTCAAAGAAGTGGGTCCGCTGTGGTGGTCCGCTGGGGGGACTGGGCTATGACATCCGCGTGCGGCCGGACAATCCCGATATCCTCTACGTTACCGACGCCTATGCCGGGGTCTTTACGAGCAGCGACGGCGGGCGGACCTGGGCGCCCACGAACTCCGGTATCGGCACCAGGGCCGGACCCTCCGGAGATGCGGTTCCCGTTTTCTGTCTTTCCATCGATCCCCACGACAACGATATTCTCTGGATCGGTACCCAGAACGTGCGGGGGATCTTCAAGTCCAGTGATGGCGGGAACAGCTGGGTTCAGATGGACCGAGGTGTGGAGGAGAGATCCGGCATCACCTTTCGCGGATTCACAGTGGATCCCCGCAGCTCCGATATCGTCTATGCGGCGGCGGAGCTTTCCAGCTGGGCCTGGGCCGGCGAAGAGCGCAAGGGCAGGGAGTTCGATCTGACCCGCGGTGTGGTGTACAAGACGGTGGACGGAGGCCGCAGGTGGAAGGCGGTCTGGCGGGGAGACAACCTGGCCCGCTACGTGTGGATCGATCCGCAGAACCCGGAGACCGTCTACGTCTCCACGGGGATTTTCGACCGCGAAGCGGCCAACTCCAAACCCTCGGCCGGGCGGCCCGGCGGAGCCGGGATCATCAAGAGCACCGATGGCGGCAGAACCTGGAGACAGGTGAACCGGGGATTGGGCAACCTCTACGTGGGCAGCCTCTTCCTGCACCCTGAAAATCCGCAGATCCTGCTGGCCGGCACGGGGAACAACCAGTATTGCGATCGCAACGGGGTCTATCTGAGCCAGGACGGCGGGGCATCCTGGGTTCAGACCCTGAGCGGGGATGACATCACCTCCGTTGAGTTCACCCTTTCGGATCCCCGGATCGCCTACGCGGCCAGCGTCAACGGGATCTACGCCAGCGGCGACGGAGGACAGAGCTGGAAGCGAATGTCCTCCGGGCGGTACGGATGGGGCTCTCCCGGCGTGCGGGCCGGGTTCCCGATCGACCTGCAAGTCGATCCCCGTGACCCCAAACGCCTTTTCGCCAACAACTACGGGGGCGGCAATTTCCTGAGCACCGACGGCGGCAGGAGCTGGACCACCGCCAGCCGGGGCTACACCGGAGCCCAGACACGGGACATAGCGGTTGACCCCCGGGACGCGAACAGGGTATACAGCGCCGCCCGGAGCGGGATTTTCTCCAGTGCGGACGGGGGTTCGACCTGGAAGGGGCTGGGTTATGCTCCTGTCAATCTGCTGGAATGGAATGCCGTAGCCGTCGATCCGGATAATACCCTCCACCTCCTGGCAGCCAGCAACCACGAAAATATCCTGGCGGAGAGTTACGACGCCGGGAGCACCTGGAAGATCGTAAACCGAATGCGCAAGCCGGGCATGAGCTGGCGGGTGATCACCTTTGCACCCTCGGACCCCCGGATCGTCTACGCCGGTGTTTCCGCCTACTACTCGGCGGGGACCTTCGATAACACGATGCCGGCGGAAGGCATTCAGATCTCTACGAACGGAGGCAGCAGCTGGCAGGATGCCAACGACGGCGTCTCGAAGTCCGCGAACGTCAGCGCCCTGGCCGTCGATCAGGGCAATCCGAGGGTCCTCGTTGCGGGAACCTTGAACCGGGGGGTTCTGAAGAGCACGGATTCCGGAGGTCATTGGGCTGCGGTGAACCGGGGGCTGCCCTCCCAACCCCGTGTCCTGTCCATCGCCCTGAAACCGGGGCAGGCGGGGGTCCTGCTGGCCGGAATCGATCGCGGGGGGGTGTACCGAAGCCTCGATGGGGGGAACAGCTGGAAGGCATCGGCTGCAGGCATGAATCCGGAAGCCAGTGTAACCGATCTGGTGTTCGATCCGACCAACCCCGAGGTGCTGTACGCCGCCGATCTATCCAGCGGTGTCTATCGCTCCGAGGATGGGGGGAGGAGCTGGCGGCCTATCAACAACGGGCTGCGAACACGAGCCGTCAATGCCCTGACGATCTCCGCGGACGGCAGCAGGCTCTATGCGGCAACCGAGGGCGAGGGGGTGTTCCGCCTGGATATCCGGTGACATGGACCGTACGCTGCATAGCGCAAACAAACTGATTTTCCTCTGTTTTCTTGCCGCCCTGTTGTCTGTCGGATGCGCTGGGCACGATACTGCGGGGATAGAGAAATCCGCCGGCTCGGAGAACTGCAGCCTGGGGGGAGTGGTCCTGGATGCGCACGGCCCGCTTGCAGGAGCAGTGGTTCGGGTACAGACCACAGACACGGCGGTGACAACCGGCCTTGATGGGAGTTTTCTCATCGAGAATCTGAGCTGCGGCGAGCCGGTACAGCTGACCGCCTGGCTGCGGGGGTACTATATCGGAGGCGGCAACTCCTTCTCCCCCTACCCTTATTCCGGCAACTCGGAGGTACAGATCCTTCTTGCCGCCCACACGCAACACGACGACCCCTCCTACATTTGGCTTCCGTCCGGTTACGCTCCCGGAGAGGGGGAGAAGCAGGGCTGCGCCGAGTGTCACAGCTCGGAAAGCGGCGGGCCCCCGGAGCTGGACGGCCTGCTTCCGGTGGATGAGTGGCGTCGGGATGCCCACGGCCTGTCCGCCGGCAATCCCCGCTTCCTGAGCATGTACTTCGGTACCGATCTTGCCGGCCGAAAGAGCCCGCCCACGCAATTCAGCAGCAACCGGGATTACGGACCGGTTCCCCTTCCGCCGGGTCGGCAGCAACCCTACTATGGCCCCGGTTACAAGCTCGACTTTCCCGACAGCGACGGCAACTGCGGCAGCTGCCACATCCCCATTGCCGCTTTGGGAAATCCCTACGGTGTAAACCCGGCGGAACTCCCGGAGACGGCGGGGGAGGGAATTTCCTGCGATTTCTGCCACAAGATCTGGGATGTTCCCTTGGAAGATGATGGTTTGCCTTCAGCGAATCGTCCCGGTGTGCTCTCTATCGAGTTCCGCCGGCCCGCGTCGGGACATCAGCTGTTTATGGGGCCTTTCGACGATGTGGCTCCTGGTGAGGATACCTACCTGCCGCTGCAACGGCAGAGTGCCTTCTGTGCCGCCTGTCATTTTGGCGTGTTCTGGGATGTTCCGATCTACAACTCCTACGGGGAGTGGCTGGACAGTCCCTACAGCGATCCGCTGGAAGGACAAACCTGTCAGGACTGCCACATGCCTAAACGGGGTGCGCAGTACTTTGTCCGACCGGACAAGGGGGGGCTGAAGCGAGACCCGGACCGGGTTTCAAGCCATCTGATGCCGGGCGCTTTGGACGAGCAGCTGCTTCAGAGTGCGCTCACCATGACGGTGGCCGTCGAACGAAAGGGCGACACCGCCGGGATCGAGGTGGAGCTGTTCAATGACCAGACCGGGCATCACGTTCCCACCGACTCTCCCCTTCGTCATCTGATCCTCTCGGTCAAAGTAACGGATCGGAAGAGCAGACCGATGAAACTGCTGGAAGGACCGGTGCTTCCGCAGTGGGCCGGTTCGGACGGTGGTCTGCCCGGTAAGGTCTACGCCAAGGTGCTGGAGGAGCTTTGGACGGAGGTTTCCCCCAGCGGTTCCTACTGGAATCAGACACGGATCCTCTCCGACAACCGCCTGCCTGCCTACGGTCGGGATATCAGCCGTTATGTGTTTTCGGCCCCCGACACGCAGGCACTCGATTTGGAAGTGCGGCTGGTGTACCGTCGTGCCTTTGCCGCACTGATGGAGCAGAAAGGTTGGCGAACCGCTGATATCCTGATGGAGGAGCATACCCTGACCATTCCGGCTGGCATCGCCGCCGGGGATCAGGTCGACAACCCGCAACCCCCCTGATATAGTGATCCCATGGGCGTGAGGATCATCGGCATCTCCGGGGGGTCCGGGTCCGGAAAAACCACAATCGTGCAGCGGATCTCCCAGATCATCCCCGATTCTATCTGTCTGGCTCAGGACAGATACTACAAGTACAAGTCCGCCGAGTTTGTGGATAATGAGAACATCACCGCCTTCAACTTCGATCATCCTTCGGCCTTCGACACGGATTTGATGGTCGAACAGCTGCAGGACTTGAAACGGGGAATGACGATCTAGGTCCCCGTGTATGACTTTGTACACCACCGGCGCAAAGAGGAAACCACGGCGGTGACACCGGGCAACCTGGTGATCTTCGAAGGCATCATGGTCTTCGTGGATCCCCGGGTGAGAGAGCTGATGGATCTCAAGTTGTACGTGGACACCCCGGATGATATACGCTTCATCCGCCGACTCCAAAGGGATATCACCGAACGGGGCCGTACGGTAGAGTCGGTGATTACCCAGTACCTCGACGTCGTGCGTCCCGGGCATCTCGAGTTCGTGGAGCCGACAAAGGCTTATGCCGATCTGATCATCCCCGAGGGGGGAAACAACGAAAAAGCCTTGCAGTTGCTGACCTCTTTTATGCAGGGGATAGACTAGTCCTGGGGGAGGAGTAACTGATGGGAAAAACGGATGTATATGCGGCCGAGCTCGAAGAGCTCGTGTGGGATCCGAAGAATGCGGCCGATCTGGCCGAAAAGCTCATGGCGGAATCCAACCTGCCCGGCCCCCGGGCCAACCTGGAGCTGGCCGAGGGGTTTTCCTGTGCGGTGTCCACCGCCGCGGCGGAACCGGCCGCCTGGCTGGAGACCCTGTACGACTGGGCCCGCATCCCGGCGGAGGAAGCGCCCACCGGGGATCCGCGGGAGTTTCTCCCCTTCTGCGCGGTGATCTCTTTCGGGGTTCTGTACAACACCCATGCCTGCGCGTATCCCTGCACGGGTCCCTGCGACTGCCCCCTCTGGCCGCTTCAAAGCGAGCATCTGATGGAAACGGTCCGCAAGGCCGCTTCCGATTCCCGCTGGCGTATCCGCGAGGCGGTGGCCATCTCTCTACAGCATCTGGGAGAGGGAAACCCGGCGGCCCTGAGCCGCATCCTCGATGACTGGCTTTCCGACGGCGCGGGGAAAGACGGCACCCTGACCGAACGCTCCCTGATGGAGCGGCGGGCCGTCCTGGCCGCACTGGCCCACCCGCCCCTTCTGGGCGATGCGGAGTTCGCCCGCTATGCCTTGAAGAGCGCCGACAGAATCCTGGAGGACGCCGCCGGGGTCTCGGCCGAGCAGCGCAAGGGCGAGGCGTTTCAGGTCCTGAAAAAGGCACTGAGCTACGCCCTCAGCGTGCTGGTGGCCGAGGCGCCCGAGGAGGGATTCCCGCTGCTGGAACGCTGGGCAAAAAGCTCCGATCCGGAGATCCGCAAGGTGCTTGTGGAAAATCTGAAGAAGAAGCGCCTGGAAGGCGTGGATTCGAAGCGGGCGGCCGGCCTGCTCAAAATGCTCGGCGGGTAGCTGCCTAGGGGTGGAACGATGGTCCCGGATCGGCTGCCGGCCAGACCAGGCCGGAATCGCTGCCACGCTTTCGCTATCAAGTAGTTTCGAGACTCTCACCGGCGGATGATACCGATTGTCCTGCCGCCTCCATTCCCAGGAATCCGTGGAATGCGCAGTGGAGGTAGGCAATCGCGATCATCGGAATCCACAGTGACCGGAGGAAGAAGAACAAGGTGAAGTAGACGCTCCCCCCGTAGATCAGCAGGAAGCTTCCGGCCTGCAGCAATCCCCGCAGATCACTTCTGCGGGTGAGCCGTTTCAGCAGGTCCCTGTTGACGGGGGTTCTGTACCAGTTGATATTCCCTGCCATGTTTTCTTGTGTCCTGCGCTGCTTCTATAGCGCGTTCGATTGTACAATAGGAAACCTTTGCTTTCTAGTCAACAACGGTGATCGGAAGTTACGCCGCTTCACTCTTCCCGATCCTGCAGCCGGGTGCCGCTTGCCCAACCCAGCCTCACCCGGATATCATCGTCCATAGACCATGGGCCACCCGATCCTCCAAAGCCTCTCCTCCGATTTTTACCCGATCATCCGCCAACGGGGGAGGGACTACTTCCGCCGGAACACGGTGCGGCTTGCCGAGGTCGATCCGGGGGACCCCGGCAGGGTGCTGGCCTTCGTCCAGGGCACCCGCCGCTACACCGTGCAGCTGAGCTTCGAAGGCCCCGAGATCAACTACTCCTGTACCTGCCCATATTTCTTCAACGAGGGGCAGCCCTGCAAGCATCTGTGGGCAGTGCTGCTCAATCTGGATCGGAGCGGTTTTTTCGATCGCTGGGAAAAGGCGCGTTCCCCGGAAGCGGCGGCAGAGCCCGGCGGCAGCTCCAGAGCCGAAGCTGCCCGTCCGCCTGCCGGGGGCTCTGAGGCCGATCAGCAGCCCGGGGCAATGGGCGATCTCGATGAGGAGCCGACCGCTGAGCCCCTTCCGGAGTGGAAGCTGGGTTTGCAGCGGATCCGGGAGCACGGGGCGGCGGAAACGCGCTCCGGCGGGAAACCCTGGCCTCCCGATCGGGAGATCCTCTACGTCTTCGACATCCCCCGCACGCTGTCCGGAGGCCGGGCCACGGTGCATCTGCACTATCGGGACGGGGGCGGGGAGGCAAGGCCCTTGTCCGGAAGCGGGCTTCGCCTGGAGGACCTCTGGCAGATCCCCGATCCCGGGGACCGGGAGATCCTGGGGGTGCTGAGGGGAGGGTCCTACCAGAACCTGTACGACGAAGATGCCTTCGGCTACCGCCTCATGGGTCAGGAAATACAGCTGCTCTGTCCCACGTACCTGCTGGACGTGGATCTGGTCCGGCTTCTGCTCCCCAAGATGGCAAAAAGCGGCCGCCTGTTCCTCGAGACCCAGGCAGATCGCGGCGCTCCCCGGGGCGCCCGAGATAACCCGATCGTCTGGGACGACGGGTCCCCCTGGGTATTCGCTCTCGTCCTCACGGGGAACCGGGCCGGCGGGAAAGTCCGCCTGGAAGGGATATTGAGAAGAGAAGAGATAAAAATACCCCTGTCGGAACCGGAGCTTCTGCTGATGGGCGGATTGATGTTCCTCGGCGGGTGTCTGGTGCGGTACACGATGAACATCTCCTTTGCCTGGATCAGCGTGCTGCGGGGCAGAAAGCACCTCAGTGTTCCCGGGGAACAGCTGGCCGGATTTCTCGATGAGCTGCTCTCCTTTCCCGATCTCGATCCCCTCGAAATCAACGACTCCCTGGGAATCCGCACGGTCAGGGAAAGACCCATACCCAGGCTAAAGGTCAGCAGGGCGGATCGGCTGCGGCATTCCTCTACGGGGGGCGGACTGATCGGGGAGCTGTCCTTCATGTACGGGGATCAGGTGTTGGCTGCTCCGGCGGACGGCTCGGGGAGGTATGTCGAAGAGCAACGCCTGTTGGTCATGAGGGACAGGCAGGCGGAGCAGCGGGCCGCGCAGCGGCTCCTGGAGCTGGGTTTCCGGAACGTGTACCAGTACCGTAGCGGTTCCAGGGCCATGAGGCTGGCGGTGCGCAGGCTTCCCGAGGTGGTGGAGCAGCTGCTGCAGGAGGGCTGGCAGGTGGAAGCGCAAGGAAGGCTGCTGCGCAGCGCCACCAGCGTCAGCGTCCATGTGGTTTCGCGGGTAGACTGGTTCGAGATTCACGGGGGGGTGAGTTTCGGGGATGCCGAGATCGGTCTGCCGGAGCTGCTCAAGGCCCTTCGCAAGGGGGAGGATACGGTCCGTCTGGGAGACGGCAGCTTCGGCGTGCTTCCCAGAGACTGGTTGGAGCAGCAGGGATTTCTGCTCGAGCTGGGGGAGGTGCGGAAGGACCATCTTCGCTTTCGCAGCTCCCAGGCCCTGCTGATCGATCTGCTTCTGCAGGATCAACCCCAGTCGAGTTTTGATGAGGTTTTCGAGCGCGTGCGGAAAAGACTGAGGGATTATTCGGGGATCAGACCTCTGGAGGCGCCCCGGGGTTTTGTCGGAACACTACGCGGCTACCAGCGGGATGGGCTGGGGTGGTTCGATTTTCTCGATCAATTCGGCTTCGGTGGCTGTCTGGCCGACGACATGGGACTGGGCAAAACCGTCCAGGTCCTGGCCCTGCTGCAGGGCAGGAGCAACGGGAAGGCCTCCCTCGTGGTAGTGCCGAAATCTCTGGTGTTCAACTGGATGCAGGAAGCGCTTCGCTTCACACCGGAGCTGAAGATCCTGGATTATACCGGCATCAACCGCGGGAAGGATACGAAGCGCTTCCTGCGCTTCGACGTGGTGCTGACCACCTACGGCACCATGAGAAACGACATCGCCCTGCTCAAAGACTACCCATTCGACTACATCGTCCTGGACGAAGCCCAGATCATCAAGAACGCCGGCAGTCTGACAGCCAAGGCGGCCCGGCTGCTGCAGGGCCGGCGCCGGCTGGCCCTGAGCGGCACCCCCATCCAGAACCACATCGGGGAGCTGTGGAGCCTATTCGAGTTTCTCAACCCGGGCATGCTGGGAGGGATCTCCTTCTTCAAGAAACAGCTGAAAAACCGGGGAAGTTTGAGCGAGGATACCCGCAGGCTGCTGGCCCGGTACCTGAAACCCTTCATCCTTCGCCGAACCAAGGAGCAGGTGACCCCGGAGCTACCGGACAAGGTCGAACAGACCCTGTTCTGCGAGCTGGAATCCGGGGAGAGACGCCGCTACGATCAGCTCAAGCGCTACTATCAACGCAACCTGCAGCAGCGCATCGAATCCGACGGTCTGGGACGCTCAAAGATCCAGGTCCTGGAGGCGCTGCTGCGGCTGCGTCAGGCGGCCTGCCACCCCGGACTCCTGGACAAGGCCAGCGTGGACAGCTCCAGCACCAAACTCGATCTGCTGCTCCAGCAGCTGGAGGATGTCGTGTCGGAGGAGCGAAAAGCCCTGGTGTTCTCTCAATTTACCAGCCTGCTCGGCATTCTCCGTTCCAGATTGGATGAGCGGGGCTTGAGCTACGAGTATCTGGACGGCAGAACCCGGAATCGGGAGCGGCGGGTCATGCGCTTCCAGGAAGACCCCGACTGCCGGCTGTTTCTCATCAGCCTGAAGGCGGGAGGCCTGGGGTTGAACCTGACCGCGGCGGAGTACGTCTTCCTGCTGGACCCGTGGTGGAATCCCGCCTCCGAGGCTCAGGCTATCGATCGAACCCACCGCATCGGCCAGGACAAGAAGGTATTCGCCTACCGTCTGATCGCCAAGGACACGGTGGAGGAGAAAGTCCTGGAGCTGCAGCGCTCCAAGCGGGAGCTGGCAGAGGCCATCATCAGCCAGGACAGGCGGCTGATCGGAGAGCTGTCCCGGGAGGACCTGGCGCTGCTGCTGTCCTGAGTTTTGTCAGCCGCCGGCCGACCTCCGGGACTTCGACGTCACAGGCTCACTGCGGATCGGGCGCTTGCGCCCCGTTCGGTACTCGGGTGATATCTCTACGGCCGGTAGTAGATCGAGTAGCGGGCGCCTTTCGGGTTGATCTCTCGCACCCCGGACTGCACCTCCAGGGTAGATCCGTCGGCGGAGATCCGGTCCAGGGTATCCCAGGACATCCCGCGCAGAGTGACGACGGACTGGCCGCAGCTGCGGCCCTGTTCGTCGACCCAGGTCTTCAGGTACTTGACCGCTCCTTCGTAGACCTCTCCGCCTTCTATCGTGTCGAAAGCCAGGTAGGTGTAGGTGCCGTCGGAGTTCAGGGAGTACACCACCCGGGCCGAGCGGCCTTCGTCGTTGTACTCCGGATTGATCCAGGTTCCCACGATGTCGTGAGATCCGCCGGCCTGCGCACCGGGGGCCGGCTCGTTCGCCTCGGCCTGCCCGGATTCCGAGTCGGATCCCGTGATTGCCTCTTCGGTATCTGCTGCTACGGCGCCTTCCACCGCGGACTCTAACAGGGAATAGCAGGAACCGAGCAGGGTCAGGACTGCCAGAATGATCAGGAGCTTCACGACAGGATGTTTCATCGGGGTATTCCTCCGGCTTGATAGATGTGGGGGCTGGTTCAGCTCACCCGGTTCCATCATATCCGAGGCTGCCCTGCTGTCAAGATCCTCCGCCCTCTAAGTTACTTGTAGGGAACCTTTCTGCAAAAAGCCGGGCGGCCGTCCGGCTCGTGGCGCTGTTGCCACGCCCGATACCTTGAACTGCAGGGAGAATGTGAATACCCTGGTAGGGTGAGTACGGATTGCGCCGGGGTGCTCAGGCAGCGCACCGATCCCTGGTATTTGGGAGTAACGCTTCTCCAGTGGACCAGAATCTAGTTGTCATTTCCAAATCAGAAGAAATCCGGAAGAGCTTCCTGGAAAGTTACTCGCTTTTGGGATTCGAGGTCAGCGTATCGGAGGATATCCTGGAGCTGATCAGAGACCTCAACATCCTCGAGCCGGACTATGTGGTCATAGACATCGACGAGCTGAGCAGGATGTGGAAGATCGCCGCGTCGGGTCTGCGGCTGGCTCAGAAGAAGATCATGATCATCCTGATAGCCAGCGTCGTTACACTGGAGCAGGCCAACGAAGCGCTTGTCCTGGGGGTGTCCGGGATCGTCATCAAGCCCTTTCTTCCGGAGTTTCATTTGAAACGAGTCTACGACATCATCCACCGGAAGCTGCGGACTGATGGAATGCGGATCTACCCGCGGTTTTACACCGGAGTGGTATTCGATGGGGCGCTCACGGTTCCTGTGATAGGCACGGACAAGGTCCACACATTCGAGCTGGTGAACCTCTCTCAAATCGGCGCGGCGATCCGCTCGAAGGTTCCCGACATCGCACCGGAGCTTCAGATGGACGTCGTGATCGAGGATGCCACCCTGCGGCTCGACAATGAACAGTTCCCCGTGGCCGTGCGGGTGATGTTTCGAAACCAGGGACTCATCGGCGTGTATTTTCAGCGCATAAAAAAGGGGGAATCCAACTTCCAGCGGTTCATCCAGAGACTGAGCCTCAAGGCCTTCGGCATCTCCGGCATCAAAGGCAGGTGGTGAGAGCGGTCGGTTGTGAGCAGACCGAAAGATACTGTGGATCGGCTTTTTGCCCTCCTTAGCCCGTCTACTCAATCGGCATCCAGGATCCGCTTCAGACTCCGGTAGCGCTCCAGGTTGTCTTTCTGGTCGAGCTTCTCTGCTACGAAGCGATCCCCGGCTCGTTTGATCATGTCGCCCTGACGGCGGATGGCCTCCTTCCGTTCAGGTCTTTCCACCACCCCGGCGATGGTGGCCAGGGTCTCGAGCAATCTAATGGTCACCGCCACCTCCGACGCCGCTGCCTGACGGATCTGGTTGAACGAACGGTCCAGCACCCCCTCGAAGCGGAAGGAGCTGCTGATCAGCCGCAGTTTTCCCCCTCTATCGTAGCGGTAGCTGGGCGGAATGCTCTTCTTTACCAGGCGGATCAGGGCGGCGCCCAGGCGGCTCGGCCGTGGGTCATCACAACGTTGAAAACCCTTCTTCAAGCGCTCAGCGCAGTCAAGCACAGGCCTCCGTGCACAGGCCACCGCGCCGATGGTAAGCTTCATTCGAGCCCGACAACCCTTGGGCCCGACAACCCGTCCAGGAGCGCATTGACAGGCCGAAGGGATGAAGGATAGTTTTTCTGCATGAAGGACAAGGGATCCCTGGATCGGCTCATTCCGCCGGAGGAGCAAAACCGGCTGCTGGACAAAATCGCGAGGATCGAAAAACGCAGCTCCGGGGAGGTGCGCATCCACGTGACGGACCGGCGGGTAAAAGATCCCCTGGAGACGGCGCGCAGGACCTTCACCGACCTCGGAATGGCCGCTACCAGGCGCAGAAACGGGGTGCTGGTGTTTCTGTCCCTGCCCTCCCGCAGGTTTGCGATTGTCGGGGACGAGGGGATCGATCGGGTGACCCCGCCGGAGTACTGGGACGGTCTAAGGGATGCGCTGGCCCGGCGCTTCGCAGCCGGACAGTACTGCGAGGGGCTTCTGGAGATCCTGGACCGGGTGGAAGCGGTCCTGGCGGAGCACTTCCCCTATGAGAAGGGAGACGTGGATGAGCTGCCCGACGACATCTCCTACCAGCCACGCCACAGCCGGGCACTGCCCTGGCTGATCGCAGGCGCAGTGGTTCTCACGGCAGCACTTCTGTACGGCGTCTGGCGTCTGTTTTTATCCGGGAGGTGGTAGGCCTACCAGCTGCCCGATGCCCCACCTCCGCCGAAGGACCCGCCGCCCCCGCTGAAAGAGGAACCCGAGCTGGAGCCGCCGGAGGAGGAGCGGTAGCTGGACATGTAGTACTGCCTGTCGAAATGCCCCTTCTTCCGGATCACTGTCCGCATCAGGGCGATGCTGAGGTACCCGGCCAGAAACAGCTTGAGCATCTCCTGGCGTTCCTCTTCGGAAGACACCTCCTTCATCAGCTCCTTTAGTTTCCCGTAGTCGTCTTCGATCCGTTTGTAGGACAGAGAGTTGGGAAGCTCCTCCGGTCGCCAGATGAGGGGCACGATCAACATGGCGAACAGGCACACGCCGGGAATCAGCAGTGCTACCGGCGTTATGGGGATCATGGCCAGAGAGGGCAGGATGGGAATGGCTCCAGCCACGGCCAGGCCAACCACCCGCGCTTTGAGCTGCAATCGGGCCCGCTTTTTCCACACGTGGTACAGGCGCGGCTCCATGCCGGCGGAGCGGATCTGCTGCCCTTTCAGATCGGCGTACCTGCTGTTGAACAGGCGGCTGAAAGCCCGGTTGCGGCCGAGGAAGATCGATATGACCAGAATCATGAGAAACGGCAGGGTCAGAAACAGGTAGGCTCCGACCCGGCTGCTGCGCCTGGCCGCCGCCATTTCCAGCGCCGGATCGGGGCTGAACTCGTCTCCGGTCTGGCGGATCAGCTCCAGCAAGCCCGCGCTGATCCCCTGGAAGTACTGTTCGCTCTTGAAGTAGGGTACGATGGTGTGGTCGATGATCCGGCCGCAGAAAGCGTCGGTCAGGACCCCTTCCAGCCCGAAGCCCACCTCTATGCGCAGCCGCCGTTCGGCCAGGGCGACCAGAAGCAGAAGACCGTTGTCCTTGTCAGCCTCCCCCAAAGCCCAAGCTTCGGCGACCAGGATCGAGTAGGACTCCAGATCTTCCCCATCCAACGATGGAATGATGAGCACGGCGAACTGATTGCTCGTCTCGGTTTCATAGTTCAGCAGCAGGTCGTTCAGCTGCTGGGCCTCATCGGCGCTCAACAGCCCCGCCTGATCGATAACAGGCGCGGAGAGCGGCGGTACCTCCAGCGCGGCCAGCGGCAGGGTACAGCAGCACAGCAGGAGAAGCGCTACAAGATATTTGACCTTCATCCTTTTCTCTTTCTCCCGGTAGTTTGCTACATCCGGACGGGGCGGGCAAGCCCCTGCGCGGCTGCTGTTGTAGGCGGATGGCTGCCGCGGCCGGCGCTCGTAAGTCCGGGCGGAAAGCTTCTACAGGCTGCCTTCTACAGCTTGCCGACCAGATAACACGTAAGGAAAGCTCCTCGTCCGACGAGCTGCGCAGCGGCGAAGCCGCACTCTCTGATCAGGTTGGGAAGCTTTCCGAACAGCTGGAACCGGGTCGAGGGCACCCAAACGAATACCGGAAACATCAAAGGGGCGGTCAGAGGATGGGGGGTGAGGAAATCGCACAAAAAGAACCGGCCCTCCGCTTTGAGCACGCGGTGAATCTCCCTCAGCCCCTTTGTTTTGATCTCGACAGGCAGATGGTGAAACATCATCGTGCTGGTTACCACGTCGAAACAGCCGTCGGGGTAGGGCAGGTTGTCGATCGAGGCGACCCGGAAATCTATGTCCAGTCCCGCCCGCTTCGCCTTGGCCCGGGCCGTCGAGATCATGTTGGCCGAGATGTCGATCCCAGCCGCTTCCCCGTTGTCTCCCACTGCGATCTTGGCCAGAACGGGCAGGGACCCGGTTCCGCAGCCGACATCCAGCACCCTCTCACCGGGACGGATCCCGCTCAACTCGATCTGTTTCCGTCGGAATCGGCTTCGTTCGGCCGGCGTTACCAGGTCGTAGTACTTCGAAAACCCGTTCAGGGACAATCCTCTGCTCTTCTGTTTCATCCGTCGCCTCCGCATCCTCCGCTGCCCGTGGGGTCACCGTGCCGCTTCGAATTCTATCCGGAATCGGAGCTTCCCTCAATGCAGTCTCTCTGCAGCGCATGCGACATGGGTATTCCCTCGGTGCTCCCCACAGGCCGTACCGGGTTGGCTCATTTCGGTTCCAGGCAGTATTATCAATAAAGGAGACGGAAATGAGCGATGAAACCCGCAAGACGATGGAGGAAAGACTCCGCAAACTGCGGGCCGAGTTGGAGGAGAGGAACTCTTCCATCCCAATCCACAGCATCCGGCCCCATCAGCTTATCGCGATCGAAGAGCTGGAGGAGGAGATCGAGGAGCTGGCGAAGAAGCTCGAACAGGACTGATTCCGGCGGAGTTCCAGCGCCTGGCCCCGGGTGTGATCTGGTTGCAGGAGGTGCCGGTTTTCCGCAGGCGGTCCGACCTCCTGGTTTGGGGGATATCCCCGATCCGACCGACAGCCCGAAGGTGCGCATCGGCTGCCTGTTCTCGACTCCAAGTGCCTGAACGCCCTATTGCCTCATCGGAAAATCTTCCTTTACCATAGGCGTTGCCTCATCTATCCCGCCTTCTGGGACAGTAGTTGATGGTTCCGGAAAACTTCTGTCCGGGGTTCCCGAGGTTGCCGAGGCGATCCTGGAGTTCAGTGTTGAACTCATTGGGAGTGCCCCGGGCTGAGATTCAACGGGAGGTTCGATTCGTTTCCCTATCGGTTTATCTCTTTTCGACAGACCCTTTCACACTCCTGCCTCCACCCGGATCGACCCGGCATATCGGTGCTGGAGCCCACGGTCAAGGAACTTCAGTGTGGTGAAGGTATATACGGGAAGCGAATGACCGCTCCGGCGGAGTTGAAGAAAAACCTGCCTTCGAACTCGCGGGCCAGCCGGGCTGCCACGGGGAGCCCGGTACAGTGGGATACCCCAAGCCAGGCAACGTCCATCTCCCGCAGCGCCTGTACGGTCTTGTCCACCTGATCCTTCGCAGCGGGTCCCAAGTGGGTGCCCCCGATGACCATGTAGACCCGGTCGGTATCCATCAGCTGCCTGGCATGGCGGATGGTATTGATCATCCCCCGGTGGGCGCATCCCAGGATGATGATCAGCCCGAGGTCCGTCCGGATGTACAAAGACTGGTCATCCGCCATCGGGTCCTGGACGAACCGCCCGTTCTGTTTCAGACACAGATTGTCCGCAACCGCTTCGAAGTCCGTTGTCATCGGTTCCTCTCCGCTTGCCGCAATGTCCTCGGTGAGCCAGACCGGAGCGTTGCCGAGCTCGAACCGTGCCCCCAGGCTTTCCAGTCTGTCCCTGCAGAAGGGGATGCCGGCGTATCTGTAGGTGTTCTTCTTTTTGTTGTGCGAGTACTTTCTGCCGAACACCTCCGGGTGGGCAACGACCCGGACCTCCGGTCTGTGGATCCGCTGCATCACGGCCTCGAGTCCCCCGGTGTGATCATAGTGCCCGTGACTCAATACAAGCACTTCGGTCTTTTTAAGGTCGATGCCGAGTCTGTCGGCGTTGGGGACCATAATGCCGCTTGTTCCGGTGTCGAGCAGGAAGCAGTTCTCACCTACTTCGATGAACACGCTGATCCCCCATTCGGCCAGCACGCCTCCAACCGATGTAGAGTTTTCCACGATCGTCGTTATTCGGATATTTTTAGCCGCGATCAATTTGTCCTCCTCCGTTTAGTTCCTTGTTTTGTCGCAGAGCACACTGGTAGCGCTGTGTGTCGTTGTCTGCGAGCCGTATCCCGTACGGCCCACCCACGGGGGTTGCTCTTGTTTTTCCAGAGCGATAACCGTTTGTACATCCTGTCACCGCCGAGGTCAAGCGGACTCCCGTTGCGGAAACAGAACCACGATGAACTAACAAGACCTATGGTTGGAATATTATGTGAGGTAACAAGGGTCCCTGCACAGCCGGCGCACAGCATTAGTTGAAGGTGAGGCTCTTTCGGCATGCCTCCGCGGGCGATTGATGCGAAGCGCCGCCTGCGCTATTGTTAGAACAGAGGGTGGACAGTAGAGGCGCATGAAAACGCAGTCTTTCGACACGGCCGGCAGCGCGGAGCAGATGTTGATCTGCCTGCAGAGAAAAAAAAGTGTATCCCAGAAACTCGACCAGGTCCGCTCACTCTCCGGTATGGTTATGGGACTGTCCAGAAGAGCGATTGCCAGGGCAAGAAAACCGGCGAGTGAGGTAGAGGCGAGCCTGCTATTTGTCGAACTGCACTATGGCTCGGAACTGGCGAACCGACTGAAGCGATACCTTCAGACAAATAGCCGTGACCGATCCTGATCTGATACGAGCCCTGTCTCCGATTATTCGTGCATTTGAACAGTCCAGCATACCCTATTATATCGGTGGTTCCCTTGCCAGCTCCGTCTATGGTATAGCGCGAGCCGCGATCGACGTCGACCTGGTAGCCGGAATCGAAATGTACCATGTCGATTCATTGAAGACCCGGCTGCAGGCCGAGCTGGAGGAGCGCAAACGTTCCATACCCATCCACAGCATCCGGCCACATCAGCTGATCGAGATCGAAGAGCTGGAGGAGCAGATCGGGGAGCTAGAAAAGAAGCTCGAACGGGATTGATCCGTCGTCATGCAGGTGGATCCCCCGGCCGACGGTTCGACCGGCTGGCTGTGGGCCAGCGACCACGTCGGGGTGCTGTGTGAGCTGGCCGCAGAGTGATGCTGAGGCGCCGTGCCGGCAACCGCAGGATGAACCACTCAGCCTTTCGGCGCGTACCCCGACAACAAAAATGCTGCTACATAAGCTGGGGGTGGGAATTCGAAAACCGGCAGCACCCGCTTGACAAGCATCCATCAGGCAGC
>CAZPPB010000053.1:0-21527 GCA_964588355.1 uncultured Spirochaetaceae bacterium
GGAGCGCTGATTCGCAGCGTGATTCGACGGGCACCGCACCGCGCCGCGCTGTGCCTGCGCCTGGTGTACTCACCCCCTCATCAGTGCTTGTTGTTATTCCTTCTCGGACTGATCTCGCACGGCACAGCTGTTTTCGCAAAGGCACCCCGGCCTTGTGCGGCATACGCCCGCGCATGTGGGAAATTTCGGAATCCAGCGTAGGCATGTGGGGGACGTTAGATGACTGTTTCTAATGATTCTACCACAAATTGGTTTAGGCTTTGGCCCTTCTCCATAGCCTTGATATAGACACGGTGATGGAGCTCTGAGGGAAGTCTGACTACAAACTTGCCGGAGAAGGGCTTCTCGGGCTTCTCGTTCTTTTCGGCGCAAAACTCCAGGTAATCATCGATCGAATCCCGAAATGCCTTTCTCACCTCTTCAACAGTCTTTCCCTGAAAAGTAATTACATCTCTGGTATCCAAGACTTCACCATGGAGTAATTCAGCCTCATCGTCGAATTCGACGTAACCCGTGTATCCTTTATATTTCAGCATCTTTCGCTCCCGCAGCGATAAGCAATCTTCGCATTGATTTCACAGATCCTCTATCTGTCACTTTTTGTGGATGGGGTCTGTGAAATACAGCGCGGACGTCCTTTAGTGCGACACGGACACGAGACCCTCTACCTTCGGTAATATCTGCGCCCAAAGCATATAGAAGGTTTTCGATATCAGTCCACAAGATGTCCGATCGAACCGGATTTTCAAATATCGCCGCTAATGTGGTTTTGTTTTTCTTATTCACAGGATATTATGATACTAATTTATAGTATCAATTGTAATCAGTCAACAGGGAAGATTTTCTATTTTTATTCGAAAGGGTCAAATCTTCATCAACTGAAAGGCAGATTGAAAGGTATATGGAGCGTCAGAGTATCCGGTAATTGGCGGATAACTATCAAGTTCATGGAAGGCAACGCCTACGTAGTCGATTACGAGGACTACCATTAGGGGGAACGATATGTCGGTGAGAAAAAGACAACCGACCCATTCGGGTGGGATCCTGAAAAGACATTATTTGGAGCCGCTGTCTTTGTCTATTACAGAGGTAGCTGACGACTTAGGAGTATCAAGAAAGACGCTATCGAAAATAATCAACGAGAGGGGATCTATCACTCCGGATATGGCTCTTAGGCTTTCGAAAGCTTTCAACACATCTGCGGAACTGTGGTTGAATCTACAGACCACTTTTGATCTTTGGATTGCATCACGAAAGTCTGGAGATTGGGAGAAAATAAAAACCCTCGTACCTGCCTAATGTCGCCTTGTAAGGGTGGGGTGCCTTTGCGAAAACAGCTGTGCCGAGGCTTGGTGTACTCACCCCATCATCAATGCTGGTTGTTATTCCTCTTTTAACTATTACGGCTTCAATCGAAAAGGGCTATATAGGTTCTCACCATCAGTACACTTGTGAGCAGATCTGAATCCCTCAGTTTTCATAGGCAATCATACGGACGATGCCGATCGTCGCTCCCGAGCCATCGGTTGTGCAGGTATCGCTGACCGAAACAACTGAAGCGATGTCGTTTTCCTTCAGAAAGGTACGGTCAAGGAAATCGTTGGATTTGGCGTTTGGCAGCCGATTTACAAACCGGTTGTTTGTGGACATAATGGTGGTAACTAGGGCCAGCTTGCATGGACAAGGACAGCGCTCCCACTCGCCGGGAACTCGAGGACAGCACCATCATCAATCCCAACGACGGCAAGATCCGTCCCGCCGGAATGCTCACCAGCCGGGCGCTGCTGGTCGTCCTGTCGGAAAATCTCTTCGGCAAGACGTTCGTGCTGTCCAAAGCGAGAAGCCTGATCGGGCGGGGAAACAACTGCGATATCGTCGTCAAAGACCCGTTGATCAGCAGGGAGCACTGTCTGATCGAATACGACGGCAGCTACTTTCTTCGAGACCTCGGCTCGAAAAACGGCACCGTGTTGAACCGCAAAGCTCTGTCCAGGCGCGCCTCCCTGTACTACGGGGACCGGATCGTTATCGGCAGCACCATACTGCGCTTCCTGCTGGAAGAACGGGTGGAGAGAAAATAGGGCAAGCCTCGGGATCCCCTACACCGCTCCACATGGGCTCCGTAGAGTCGGAGGGGATGCCGGTTCGCCATATTCCAGAGTCGTGCACGACGAAGTATTCACCGTACTCTCCGTGTCGTATGTTCCTCTTCACGGGACTGAGGAGGGATGCACTAAGATGAACGAAGTGTTGAAGCGGAGAGTAGAGAGTGCTCCCCGGGCGTTTTGCGAAAACCAGCCCTAGATGATCCCTGCCTGCAGCAGTCCCAGAACGATCGTGGCGGCCATGAACAGCAGGGCGATCCTGCCGGTCCAGCGGTGAACGGCCCGGGCCTTTTTGGCCCTGGCCGGGACTTTTCTGATCTTGAGCATGAAATGCCCCAGAAAGGGGGTGAAGATCATCAGGATGATGGTCACCAGTCCGATCCAGGAGTGAGGCACCCGCAGGTGCACCCCGGTGGTTTGGGAGACCATGTAGGTGGTGATGCCGATTCCCACCACCCCGATCACAACCCCGCCGATGCCGATGCGGCGGTGGGCCTTGAGCCACCACTTCTTCTTCTTGAGATAGCGGGGAAAGAACATCCCGACAAACAGCAGCGCGAAGGATATGCTCATCAGTGTCCCGTGAACCCGGTACAGGATCCCGTAAAGATCCACCTGCACTCCCGCAGCCGCGGTCTCTCCCCCTGCTGTTCTTCCCGCGGTCAAATCGATCGTAGCCGAACCCCTGCGGGTGTGGGGATCAAGATGGTCATCGGAGTTACCGGTCGCCCAGATGATCTTGATCTCCCCTTCCGTGGAGAGCGGTTTATCGTAGGCATCCCCTGTTTCCAGCGCCCGGCTGAACTCGAAGGTGGTCACTCCGTCATGCTCATTGCCGGCGAAGGCGAGGATGTGATGCTGCCCCCCCAACTGTTCATCCGTGGGATGCGGCCCGAACAGCCCGGTGGAGTAGCAGTCCAGGGCTCCGGCTGCCCCGCCGGCATCCACCCAGCCGAAGATCATATCGGCCTCGGCCATGGCCTGGGTCGGCTCGATGCCCAGGGACACCCAGCCCGTTGTGCGGGCCTGCATGGCGAAATGGACGGTATCACCGGCTACTGCCCAGTAGAGGAGGAAATCCTCCCCGGCCAGGGAAAGCTGATTGGCGTACTCGCCCTGGTCGACCGTTCCGTCGATGTCGACTGCAAAACCGGCGGCGCTTGACAGAAACAGGATCGCAGCCAGGACCGGCAGGAGTTGTCCTCTCGCGGGCTTTTTGGAGCTTGTGGTAATCATGAGCACCAGCATATATCAGTTTTCGAGGGCCTGTAAACCATAACGGCGGGGTGGTTTATTCCGCTCCGATGTAGAGCCGCGGAAGGCTCTGTCGTCGAACAGCGACACCGTGGCGAAGCCTACCGCCTCGTCCCGAAAGGATACGAATTACATCTGAAAGGAGGCGCTTTCCACCACGCCCGGTTGACTTTTTCGAGTGAAAAGAAATATTCTTCATATGAAAACAGTGCTGTGGTTCTTGGAGGAAAGAATGAAGACGGAGGCAATCGGAAAGATCGACAAGAAGGTAAAAATCGCGGCCGGGCTGTTCTGGGCGGATTACGGCAACCTCGGGGCTCAGGTCCGGGAGCTGACGGAAGCCGGGGTCGATTGGATCCATCTGGAGATGAGGGACGGGCGCTACATGAACTTCAACGCCCCCCGGGGTGGACTGGACGTGCTGATGGGCATCAGACCGCACACGGATCTGGAGATCGAGGTGCAGCTTCAGATGCTGCGTCCCACCTTCGACCTGTACCGACAGCTCAAAGACAATGGGGCGGATCTGATCAGCCTGCCGATCGAGACCACGATGGAAAACCTCATACAGGACATCACCTTCATCAAGGACAAGCTCGAGCTGAAGGTCGGCGTCTGGGCATGGCAGGGCCTGCCGGTCCTGTTTTTCGAACAGTACCTCCCCTTTGTCGATATCATCGAGTACGAGAGCAGGGCCAGGTTCTGGAGTACCGAGAAAGGACGGACCCCCCACGTGCTGGATGATATAATGGTCAGCAGCCTGAGACGCATGCATGATATGATTGTGGCGGCCGGCCGTGAGACGGAGGTCGATCTGATGGAGGACGGAGGAATCGGCGATTCGAACTCAGGCCCTTTCGTGCAGGCGGGCATGACCGTAGGGGAGTACTCTTCTGCCCTGCTCAAAGGTCCGGACGGGGAGGGCCCCGGCGGCCGCTACGCACCAGGGTCGGGGCGGATCACAGCGGCGGTGGGCAAACTCCAGGCGGCTCTTCAGGAGGCGGCCGATCTGTATAGAAGCCAGGAGGGTCTCCTGAAAACCTGAGGGCTGCCGGGCGGATGGTTCAGCATCTGCTCGACTCGACATTAATCACCACGAGGGGGATGAGATGAAGAGAATCGGTATCGTCCTTGCCGGCTACGGCGGCATAGGGAGAATCCATATATTGGCGCTGCGGCAGCTTCCCGTGATCTATCCGGACAGCTCCTCCGATTTCCAGCTGGTCGGTGTCTGCATGCGTTCCGAGGAGAAAGCCCGGCGCGCCGCGGATGAGGCGGGCTGTCCCAAGGCGTACGGCAACTACGAAGAGGTTCTAGGCGATGAGGAGGTGGACATCGTGGATCTGGTCACCCCGAATCATCTCCATCTGGGGATGATCGAGCAAGCGCTGCGGGCCGGCAAGCACGTGCTCTGCGAGAAACCGCTGAGCGTGACCCGGGGTGAAGCCGAAGCCATCGTCGAGGCGGTGCAGAGTTCCCGGACATCCCTGGGCATGATCTTCAACTACCGTTTTGTCCCGGCGCTGCTCAAGGCCAAAGAGATGATGGACAGGGGCCTGCTGGGGCGGATCTACAACTTCCGGGGAGAGTACTACCACACCGGTTATCAGAATCCCGCAAGGCCGCTGACCTGGAGGATGGACTTCTCCAAGTCCGGCGGGGGCGCCCTGGTAGACATGGGGGTGCACGTAATAGATCTTGCCCGTTACCTCCTGGGGGATTTTGACTCGGTGCAGGCGGTCACGGAGACCTACATCAGCGAACGGCCTCTGGAAAAGGGTTCGAAACAGACCGGGAAGGTCACCGTAGACGATGCGGCCTGGATGAATGTACGGATGAAAAACGGCGCCATGGGCAGCATCGAGGTGTCCCGATTCGCCACCGGCACCCTGGATGATCTGAATCTTGCGGTGTACGGGGATAAAGGAGCCCTGCGCTTCAGCCTGATGGATGCCAACTTCCTGTACTGGTTCGACAGCAGCGTGCGCTCCCCCGATCCCGGGATGCTCGGCTGGCAGAGACTCGAGACCGGGCAGGGCTATCCGGGCGCCAAGATACCCAATCCGCGTTCCATCGTCGGCTGGACCCGCTTTCATGCCGAAAACCTTCACCGCTTTATCCGCTCCGTGAAGGATGGGGCGTCCTTTTCACCGAACGAACTCGACGGCTACGAAGCCCAGGCCGTGCTGGAGGCCGCCTATGAGAGCGCCGAAACCGGGGCGTGGGCGAAGGTGAAAAACTGGCCGAGAAGCGCCGGCTGAATACGGACTAGGTGTAAAGGCAGATCAGGCTCAGGTCAATCCGGTAATCAGGGAGTATAACGTGCAGGGAGTTGTATTCGACATCAAGCGATTCGCCATCCATGACGGCCCGGGCATCCGAACCTCGGTGTTCCTAAAGGGCTGCCCCTTGAACTGTATCTGGTGTCAAAACCCCGAAGGGATCTCGAGGGGGATCACTCTCTGGTACTTTCATTCCCGCTGTATCCGCTGCGGCGACTGCATTCCCTCCTGTCCGGAAAACGCCCTGTCGGCGCATGCGCAGGGCAGCCACTATATCCGCATCGACCGCAGCCTCTGCACCAGCTGCGGCGCCTGCGTGGAGGTTTGTCCCTCCACGGCGCTGTCCTTTGCCGGCAGGAGCATGGAGCATCTGGAGGTGGCCGAAGAGCTGCGCAAGGACAGGACCTTCTACAAATCCTCGGAAGGGGGCATTACCCTGACCGGGGGAGATCCCTTTGCCCAGACCGCCTTCAGCCGGGCAATCCTCCAGGAAATGAAAAAGAGCGGCATCCACACCGCCGTCGAGACCTGCCTGCTGGCCAGCAGGGAGGAGCTGGAGTCGCTTGTCCCCTACGTCGATCTGTTCCTGGTGGATTTGAAAGTCGATGACCCGGCAAAACACGCGGAGTACACCGGCGCCTCCAATGAAAGGATCAAGGAGAACTTCGCCTGGCTGGTCAAGCAGCACGGGGCCGTGGTGGTGCGTATCCCGATCATTCCCGGGTACACCGATACAGAGGAGAACCTGCGGGCGATCGGAAGCTACGTGGCTGGACTGGATCCGGATATCCCGATCGAACTGGTGAACTTCAATCCCCTGGCCCGGGACAAGTACGTCGTCCTCGGTGAAGACTACCCCCTGAAGCGGATCGATTCGGTCGTATCCGCCGAAAGGATGGAGCAGCTCAGGCGGACGGTTTCCCGTACCGGTGCCACGGTGAGGCTGGAGAGTGAGTAAACCCTTCGACTACGTAATCATCGGCTCCGGTATGGGCGGAAGCGTGCTCACCCGACGCCTCGTGGAAAGCGGCGCCACCGTCTGCCTTCTCGAACGGGGCGGATTCGTGAAGCAGGAGAAGGCGAACTGGGACGTAGAAGAGGTCGTGGTGAAGCGGAGGTACCAGGCCGAAGAGACCTGGTACGATCTGCAGGGCAGGCCCTTCCACCCCAGGGTCTACTACAACGTGGGGGGAAGCTCCCGTTTCTACGGGGCGGCCGCCTACAGGCTCCGGCGTCGGGATTTCCAGGAGCAGCGCTATGCCGACGGAATATCCCCGGGCTGGCCTTTCCCCTACGAGGAACTGGAGCCGTATTACGATCGGGCTGAAAATCTGCTCGGTGTGCGGGGCCTGAGGGGAGAGGATCCGACGGACCCGGGGGGCAGGGCGTATCCCAATCCGCCGATCGAACATGAACCCTTCGTGGCCGACCTGGCCGACCGGCTGAAAAAGCGGGGCTTGAGGCCCTTTCATACACCTCTGGCCATCGATTTCGGTCCCGGCGGGCGCTGCCGCAAGGGAAGTCCCTGCGACGGCTTCCCCTGCATGGTACGGGCCAAGGGCGAGGCGGAGAACCGGATCCTGCGGCCGCTGCTGCTGAAAAAACCGGACAACCTCAGCCTCATCACCGAGGCTCGGGTCCTGCGCCTGCTCACCGACCACAGCGCAGCGGCAGTGCGATCGGCCCTCTACGAAAAGGAAGGTTCTCGCCACGAGGTGGAGGGAAACAGTTTCGTGCTCTGCGCCGGAGCCCTGAACTCCGCCCTGATCCTCCTGGACTCCCGAAACCGGTTCCATCCCGACGGCCTGGCCAACTCCAGCGGTCTGGTCGGCCGTAATTACATGTGCCACAACAACACGGTGCTCATGGCCTTTCATCCCTGCCGCAGGAACCGGACGATCATGCAGAAGACCCTCAGCTGCAACGATTTCTATCTGCCCGGCGCGGCCTCCGGGCCAACCGCCGGGGGTACCGGGGGTGGACCCGCGGACGCACCCGCGGGCAACATTCAGTTACGGGGCAAGGTCCAGCCGGAGAACCTCCGCGGCAGCCCGAGTATGTACCTTCGGCTGCTGCGCCGCTTCATAGCCGGCCGGAGTGCCGACTTCTGGATCATGAGCGAGGATCTGCCCGATCCGGGCAACCGCATCTTCCGTGACGGGCAATCGAGGATCCGTCTGGAGAGAATACCGAGAAACATCGACGCTCATCACGATCTGGTGGCGAGCTTCACCGGGATCCTGAAGCGGGCGGGATTTCCCTTTGTCATCCCCGTGGAGAGGGGATTGGAATCGGTGCAGCATCAGAGCGGCACGGCCAGGATGGGTACAGATCCGGGGAGTTCGGTTCTCGATCCGTTTTGCAGAAGCCACGATATTCCGAACCTCCGCGTCGTCGACGGAAGCTTCTTTCCCAGTTCCGGGGCGGTAAACCCCGCCCTGACAATCGCCGCTCAGGCTTTGCGGGTTGCCGATCACTTGCTTGACAATTCTTTCGATTGAAATTAAAATACTGTTATATGATAGCTAAAACTAGTTTAAATGAAAAACTAACCGATCGTATACGCACGCTCCGGGAGGAAGTTATCAACGCCCGCTTCACGGTTTGCCTGGAACGGGCCCGCTTCTACACAGAGGTGTACAGGCAAAACGAGGACAAGCCGGTCATTATCAAACGGGCTCTGGCCATCCGCAAAACCCTCGAGGAGATGTCGATCTTCATCGAACCGGGCGCCCTGATCGTCGGCAATCAGGCCTCGAAGCTCCGCGCAGCGCCGATATTTCCCGAGTATGCCGTGGAATGGATCGAAAAGGAGATCGGCGAGTTCGATAAACGTCCTGGAGACAAGTTCTTCATCGAGGAGGATCAGAAACCGGAACTCCAGGAGCTGTGTTCGTACTGGCGGGGGAAGACCACCCTCCGCCGGGGACGCTACCTCATGGGTGAAACCCTGCAGGAAATCCATAAAACCACGATCATCAAGGCCGAGGGCAATCTCACCTCTGGGGACGCCCACATCGCCGTCAACATGGAAAGGGTGCTCCAGATCGGCCTGGATGGATATCTGGCAGAGATTCGGGGACATCTTCATGAAGATTTCGATACGTCTTTGGAACAGATCAAGCAGAGGCGGTTCTACCAGGCTGCGGAGATCGCTGTAACCGGGCTTTCGGATTTCATCCTCCGTTTTTCCCGCCTGGCCCGGGCTTTGTCGATCGAGGAGACGGACCAGGCTCGAAAGCGGGAGCTGGTCCTGGTTGCCGACAACTGCGAGCACATCACCCGCAAACCGCCTGAGAGCTTCTATCAGGCACTTCAACTGACCTACTTTCTACAGCTGGTTCTGCAGATCGAAAGCAACGGCCACTCGGTTTCTCTGGGAAGGCTGGACCAGTATCTGTTCCCCTTCTACATGCGAGACCGGGAACAGGGGGTTGTTTCCGATGATTTTGCCCTGGAGTTGCTGGAGAACACCTGGGTCAAGCTGCTGTCGATCAACAAGATCCGGCCCTGGTCCCACACCCGCTTCTCCGCCGGCGGTCCGCTGTATCAAAACGTGACCATCGGGGGAACCGATGCGGAGGGAAACGACGCCGTCAATCCCTTGAGCTATCTGATTCTCGAATCCGTGGCGCGGGTGCAGCTTACCCAACCAAATCTCTCGGTGCGCTATCACAGGAACATGAGCCAGGATTTCCTGCTGCGCTGTTTGGAGGTGATCGAGAAGGGTTTCGGCATGCCCGCCTTCAACAATGACGAGATCGTCGTTCCGGAGTTCATCAAGCTCGGGGTTGCTGCGGAGGATGCTCACAACTATTCCGCCATCGGCTGTATCGAGGTCGCCGTTCCCGGCAAGTGGGGTTATCGCTGCACCGGCAAACACTTCATCAACTTCATGCGGGTATTTCTGGCCGCACTGAACGACGGGGTCGATCCGGTATCGGGAAAGCGTTTCTGCCCTGGAACGGGTCATCTCCAGGATTTCGAAAGCTTCGGGGAGGTGATGCAGGCATGGGAGAGGCAGATCCGCTATTATGCCAAGGCCGGCATCGCCATCGATGCGGCCATCGACGTGGTGCTGGAGGAGAACGCGCCGGATGTGGTCTGTTCGGTATTCGTGGATGACTGCCTGAAGCGAGGCAAGACGATCCATGAGGGAGGGTCGGTTTACGATTTTGTCTCCGGCCTCCAGGTCGGAATCGCCAATCTGGGCAACTCCCTGGCAGCCATCAAGAAGCTCGTCTTCGAGGACGAGGTGCTGAGCGCCGAACAGCTGCTGCATCAAATGGAGAACAATTTCGAGGGTGAAGAGGGAGAGAAGATCAGGCTGAAACTGGTAAACGCCGCCCCGAAATATGGGAACGACGATGAGTACGTGGACTCTCTGATCCGCGAAGCTTACCAGTGCTACCTGGATGAGATCGAGAAGTACCGGACCATCCGCCACGGCCGCGGTCCGATCGGCTGCAGGTACTACGGCGGAACCTCTAGCATATCGGCGAATGTTCCCTCGGGGGCGGTGGTTCCGGCCACTCCGGACGGACGCAAGGCCTGGGTGCCCCTGGCCGAGGGAAGCTCTCCCGCTTCGGGAACGGACGTAAACGGACCTACCGCTGTTTTCCATTCGGTAGCCCGACTTCCCACCGACAAGATCCTGGGGGGCGTTCTTCTGAATCAGAAACTCACCCCTGATATGATTGGCCCGATCGAAAACAAGCGGAAGCTAGCCGCGCTGCTGCGCGGCTTCTTCGACGATCTCAAGGGATGGCACGTGCAGTACAACATCGTGGACCGGGAGACCCTGCTCAGGGCGCAGGCGAAACCGGAGGAGTATAGGGATCTGGTTGTGCGGGTGGCCGGATACTCCGCCTTCTTTACGACCCTGTCGCCGGATACACAGGATGACATAATCGCCCGGACCGAACAGCAGCTGTAGGGACAACGGAAACGGTGGAAAAGCTGCTGTGCGGCGTGGATCTGGGCGGCACCAAGTTGGCCGTCGGACTTTTCTCCCGGAAGGGCCGGCAGATTGACAGGCTGGAGATCAACGATCACGTCGACAAGAACAATGACGGTGTGACCGAGGCGATCGTTGGCCTGGTGAAGAAAATCCAGTCGAAGAACGAGATTCAGGACCCCGACCTTCTCGGAATCGGCATCGGTGTGGCCGCTCACATCCGCTTTGCCGAAGGGCTGGTCATCACCTCCAGCAACTTCAAGGTGCCTTTCAAGAACTATCCGATGCGGCAGAAGGTCCAGGCCCGATTCGACGTACCGGTGATCCTGGACAACGACGCCAATGCTCAGGCGTACGGTGAGCTCATCTTTGGTGCAGGCCGAGGGCGGAAGAACATAGTGTTCTTGACCGTGAGTTCGGGCATCGGCTCGGGGATTATCATCGACGGGAAACTGCTGCGCGGAATGACCGGAACAGCCGGGGAGATCGGACATACCATCACCCAGTTCGAGTCGGATCAGCGATGTACCTGCGGCAACCGGGGATGCCTCATGGCCCAGGCATCGGGGATCTTCTTCCCCTCCCTCTTTCTGAAAAAGCTCGACCAGGGAAAGAGCACCGTGATGGAGATCAGGGATGTGTCCACCGTGAACGGCCGGACGATCGCCGAAGGATCCCGGCGGGGCGATGAGATCTGCACCGAGATATTCTACGATTCCGCGCACATGATCGGAATCGGGGTTTACAACATCTTTCAGATGCTCAATCCCGAGGCGGTCATCATCGGCGGGGGACTGATGAATCTGGGGGAGGAGTACATGGCCGAGGTTCGTAGAACCTTCCATGCCTACGTCAGAAACATGATGTACGATCCCATGGAGATTCTCCTTGCCGAATTGGGGGCTGATTCCGGGCTGATCGGAGCGGCGGCGCTGATACTGGAGCAGGAATGAACGCGCGTCAAAGACAGCTTCTGACCGTCCTGTCCGACGGACGCCGGGCTTCCGTGAACGAACTGTCCGAAAGACTGGAAGTCTCGCCGGCCACGGTGCGGCAGGATCTGACGGGACTCGAGAAACAGGGATTCCTGCGGCGCGTGCACGGCGGTGCGGTCATCGACGAAAGCGACGATATTTCCCATCGGATGGCGGTCAACTACGATAAGAAACTGAGCATCGCCAGGGAGGCGAAGAAGCTGGTGCAGGAGGGCGAGACGATCTTCATCGAGGCGGGATCGGTCAACGCCCTGCTCGCCAAGGAGGTGGGGGCTGTGGCCAACCTGACCATCGCCACCTGCAATGCCTTCATCGCCAGGCAGGCGGCGGAGCAGGCTTCCAGCAACGTCATCCTCCTGGGCGGAATCTATCAGAGAGAAAGTCAGAGCGTGGTGGGCAATCTCGCCAGGCTGTGCCTGGCCAATATCAACTTCAGCAAGGTGTTCATCGGCGTGGACGGATTCACTATGGAGAACGGTTTTACCGGGCGGGACATGATGCGCGCCGAGATCAATCAGGAGGTTGTCGCCAGGGCCAGTGAAGTGATTGTGCTGACTGACTCGTCGAAGTTCGGAAAAATTGCCCTGGCCAAGTACTGTGAGGTCGGGCAAATCGACTACCTGATTACCGACGGTGATATCCCCGATCAGTTCAGAAGCTACTTCGAGTCCAGTTCTATCAAACTTGTTCTGGCGCGGGATTAGTCAGGCTCCCGGCATACCGCCGGTGAGCATATTCAATACCTAATTGGGCCCACAGGGACTTGAACCCCGGACCAACGGATTATGAGTCCGCCGCTCTAACCAACTGAGCTATGGGCCCCGTTTCAGTTCAAACCGAGCGCACGCACCTTCTATACTGATAAAGAACTAAAAAAGACGCCCCCTGTCAAGACGGGTTGTTTTATCCTGGATGGCGCCATCACACCGCCGGATTCTGTATCCGGACAAATGACCGCTTCCAGACAAATGACCGTAGGAGCCAAATAAAAACCCGGTCATGCGGATGCAAACCGGGTTTGTTGCTGTCTTCTTTGAGCGTTTGCTCGAGTTATTCGACCAGAATGGCCTCCGCCGGGCAATCGTCGGCAGCTTCCTGCACGGCGCTTTCCAGATTGGCGGGTACGTCCGCTGCAATCACTTCGGCGATATCATCGCCCATCTTGAAGACATCGGGAACGCTGTCGGAGCACAGTCCGCATCCCGTACACAGATCAGGATCAATCCGTACCTTCATCTGAAAACTCCTTAAATATGTGGTTTTCTACGCACGACAGGGTAATATAAACTCCCCCTTACTTCAAGACCTTTTTTTTGCTCTATATAGCCTTGACAGAATCTGACAATTTATTATCTTTCTGTATTAGCTTTGTCTGTTGGAGGTTGAAATGATCGCGCTCTTGATAGGAATTCTACTGATCCTGTTCGCCGTGTACTCGGTGCTTCCCTTCTCCTGGTCTTTGAACTGGTGGTCCGATGTGATCCAATTTCTCAAGGGTGGCGTGCCTCTGATCGCAGTATTCATCGGTCTCATCTCTTTCTTCGTAGGCGTGGCGGACATCAAAGACAAGATCGAAAGCAAGAAAGAGGAAGAAGAAGAGGAAGAAGAGGAAGAGGGCGAAAGCAAGTAGCAGACACAGGATTGACAAAGTACCTCAAACCGTGCAAGTATTGCCTCTTTAGTAAGGATAATTGAGCAATGAAAACGATATTCGTGAAACCCAAGGATGTAGAACGGAAGTGGTGGCTTGTCGACGCGGAGGGACAAACCCTGGGGCGTTTGGCCAGCAGAATTACCACCGTCCTGAGGGGGAAACACAAGCCGATCTACGCGCCCCACATGGAGACGGGAGATTACGTGGTCGTGGTGAACGCCGAGAAGGTCAAGATCACGGGGAACAAGCGCACTCAGAAGGTGTACCATCGTCATTCCGGATACCCCGGCGGATTGAAGACCGAAGTACTCGGCAAGTTGATGAGGACGAAGCCGACATTTGCCCTGGAACACGCGATCAAAGGAATGCTGCCCCGGGGGAAAATGGGACGAAAGATATCCAAAAATGTAAAGATCTACGCAGGCGAGGAGCATCCTCACGGGGCTCAGAAGCCGGAAAAGCTGGAATTGTAGGAGTTGAAGTTTGGTTAAAAATCTAGCCTATGGGACAGGACGAAGAAAAACCGCGGTTGCCCGAGTTTTCCTTCGGGACGGCAACGGAAAAATCACGGTTAACGGCAAGACACCGGAGGAGTACTATCCGACGGAACTTCTGGCACAGAGCATGAAGAGACCGCTGGAGGTTACCGATAACCTTTCCCGGTTCGATCTCCTGATCACCGTTTCCGGCGGAGGGCCGGCCGGTCAATCAGATGCCTGCAAGCACGGAATCGCCAGGGCTTTGGTAGCCCATGACGAGAGCAATCGACCGGCTCTAAGGGCGAATGGTTTTCTGACCCGGGACAGCCGCATGGTCGAACGCAAGAAGTATGGGCAGAGGGGTGCAAGAAGAAGATTCCAGTTCTCCAAGCGATAAACTGAAGCTCGTACAGGCTGAGCGAACAGGAACCGGCGGGGAGCGCATCAAGCTCCAGTTCTCCGATGGTTCCTGTTTTTTTATCTCTGACTCGGATCTGCGGGAGCAGGGCATATCCGCTGCGGAGCTGACGCCCGCTTTGGAGCTTCCCGGAGCCGTGATCCAACGCCTGAAGCACAGCGCGCTTCTTGGTCAGATCCGGGAGAAGGCTCTGGATCTGCTGGGCCGGGCGCCCCACACTACTTTCTCTCTGCGAATGAAGCTGCTCAAGCGCGGCTTTGAATCCCGGGCGGTGGGAGAGGTACTGCAGTATCTGAAGCGTGAGGGGTATCTGGACGACAGAGCTTTCTCCGAGGACTGGGTGCGCAGCCGGATCGAACGACGGCCGGAGGGCCGGGCCGTGCTGGTCGCCGGCCTTAGGCGTAAGGGGGTTTCCCGGGAGATCGCCGAAGGGGCGGTGAATCGATATCTTACTCCCGCCCTGGAATGGGAAAATGCGTTCAGGGCGCTGGAGAAATTGAAACGCTCGGGAGAGAACGATCCGGCTGCACTGAAACGCAAGCTCAGAGCTCGAGGATTTTCCTTTCCCCTGATTCGCCGGGTAATGGATGGCGGAGGGTAACCCAACCGTCACAGGCTGTTCTGATCCAGCATATCTATCGTGCGGATTCGGGCATGGAAACTGCTCTCGATGACGAATCTCGCTAGATCGAAGACCTGCTTCACCTGCCGCCTGTCGATGATGCTGGAATCGGAAGTGGCGACGATTCCGCTGAAGGATTTCAGGGGATAATCCGCCGAGGGGAACAAGGATACCCGGTGAGGCATCGAGACGGTTCGGGAGAGGCTGGACCGCAGCTGTTCGGCCAGATCTCCGGAATGAGAAATCGGAGAATCGAGAAAAATTTCGACCCGCTTCGGCTTCAAGGAGGCGATCACCGAGAGGATCTCGGTAATTCCGCGTTCGGTTATCTTGCCGGCTTTGTAGCTGCCGTGAACCCCGGAGGAATCTCGAACCAGCCGGTCGTCGGAGATGAATACGGGGTAACCTTTCAAGTAGCTCTCCACGGTGATCAGGACATTGTACCAGTCCACGCCGAGCAGTTGCGCCTTGACATCTTCGGCTGCGGCAAGCTTGGCCCTGCGCAGCATGCTGTCGGAGGCGGAGAATACCGCTCGAAACAGGCAGTTTCTCTGGATGGCGTTCAGGCGATGATGATCGCTGACCAGTTTGAGCGCGGCTTTGTCGGGATAGTTGCGATTTTTGAGGTAGCGGAAATCCTCTATGGCTATCTTGAAACTCATCTGCCGTTGACCTGGCGGCAAAAAGTAATATATGGTAGCAAGAACAAGGGGAAAAGGGAAGTCGACATGGAACAGAATGAGAAGAACTACGTCCTGATCGTAGAGGATGAAGACTCGATCCGGTTGACCCTGCGGGACTACCTGCAGAACAAGGGATATGAGGTGGTCGTGGCCTCTGACGGTGTAGGGGCGATCAAACAGCTTCTAGACAATTCGGTCGGCGTCATCGTGTCGGATTATCGGATGGATATCCTCGGCGGGGACTACTGGATCCGTTTCCTAAGGGAATACTGTACCGACAAAAAGGTCATCATCACCAGCGGTTTCCTCAAACCGGAGTTTCCGATACCCTTTCCCGTACTGTACAAACCCTTTGACTATTCCGAGCTGGAGCAGATGGTTTCCACCGCATTTGCCGATCTGGGATAGAGCTCAGCCGGGGGCGTCCATCCAACTACAGGCCAGGGAGATCGGTTGCGATCGGGTAACCGGTGATGCGGAAAGACAAGAATCCTGACAGTCGAAGTCCCCGTAAAACCCTCCATGCCCGAATCGAGGGGGTTGTGCAGGGAGTCGGTTTCCGCTATTCGACCCTGCACCAGGCGCGCCGTCTGGGCCTTTGCGGGTACGTGCGCAATCTATGGGACGGAACCGTGGAGGTTGTGGCGGAGGGTCCGCAGCAGCAGCTTCGGCAGCTCGAGCGCTGGCTGCACCGGGGACCGCCCGGGGCGGTTGTCCGCCGTGTGGACAGCCACTACGCTGCCTATCAGGGGGTCTATCGTTCTTTCGGCCTCGAGCACTGAGTTCAGCCGCGAATTGAATAGAAGGCATCCATTCCCGGGTAGCTGGCGATCGAACCGAGATGATCTTCGATCCGCAGAAGCTGGTTGTACTTAGCCAGCCGATCGGAGCGGGAGAGCGACCCGGTCTTGATCTGGCCCGTCTCCAGGGCCACCACCAGATCCGCGATAAAGGCATCCTCGGTCTCTCCACTTCTGTGGGAAACCACCGCCGTATAACCGGCGCATTTGGCCATCTCTACAGCTTCGTAGGTCTCGGTCAGGGTTCCGATCTGATTGACTTTGATGAGAATCGAGTTGGCCACTCCCTGTTCGATGCCCCGCTTCAATCGGGTGGTGTTGGTAACAAAGAGATCATCCCCCACCAACTGTATCTTGGCTCCAAGGCGGTCGGTCAGCAGCTTCCAACCCTGCCAGTCGTCCTCTGCCATGGCGTCTTCCATGGAAAGAATCGGGTATTTCTCAGCCCACTCGGCCCAGAAATCCACCATCTGTTCGGAGGACAGCTCCCGCTTGTCCGATTTCTTGAACACGTATTTCTTCTTCGACTTGTCGTAGAACTCGGAGGCCGCCGGATCTAAAGCGATGAGCACATCCTCCCCTGTTTTGTATCCTGCCTGGTCCAGGGCCTGGAGAATGACTTCGATCGCCTCTTCGTTGGATTTCAAGTTGGGAGCGAACCCGCCCTCGTCTCCCACGGCCGTGGAGTAGCCCTTGCCCTTGAGCACCGCCTTGAGGTTATGAAAGATCTCCGACAGGGTCCGGATCGCCTCTTTGAAGGAGGAGGCGCCCACTGGCATGACCATGAACTCCTGGAAGTCCACCGAGTTGTCCGCGTGGGCCCCGCCGTTGATGATATTGGCCATGGGAACCGGCAGAACCGAGGCGTGGTAGGTTCCCAGGTATTTGAACAGGGGCAGATCGAGGTATTCGGCGGCAGCCCGAGCCGTGGCCAGGGAAACACCCAGGATCGCATTGGCGCCCAGCCTTCCCTTATTCTCCGTGCCGTCCTTGGCGATCATGGTGCGGTCCACATCCACCTGATTCAGGGCATCCAAACCCACGATTTCGGCGGCGATCACATTGTTTACGTTCTCGACCGCCTTCAAAACACCCTTGCCGAGATAGCGGCCCTTGTCCCCGTCTCTCAGCTCGACAGCTTCATGCTCGCCCGTGGAGGCTCCGGAGGGTACAGCAGCCCTGCCCATGCAGCCGCTCTCCAGATGGACTTCCGCTTCCACCGTCGGGTTTCCCCGGGAGTCGAGGATCTCTCGGGCTTCGACCCATTCAATTATGCTCATCGATCTCTCCTGTTCTTTTCTTGGAATAGGGGTATAGCTGTAATATGGTAACAGCCCCGCTGAACTGTCAAGGGAGTTGCGCGGCATTCGTCGCGCTTCGGTTGCGGTGTCTGCTCGGCAGACGGAGGTCCGCGAAGCGGCGGGAAATCCGATAGCCGGCATCGAAGGCCGATGCGGCGATGCAGAGATTCTTTCTTGACCCTGCAGTAGCTCAAAACTTAGAATACAGGGACAGGCGGGAAAGCGATAATGCGCTACAGCGATATATTCGGAAAAACGCTCAGAGAAACACCGCAGTCAATCCGGTCCCCCAGCCACGCTCTCCTGCACCGCGGGGGCTTTGTGCGGCAGATGGGCCAGGGCTTGTACTCGTTTCTGCCCCTGGGCATGCGGGTGCTGCAGAATATTCAGCGGATCATTGCCGAGGAGATGGGGGCTCTGGGTGGTCAGGAGATCTACGTTCCCGTGGTCACACCTTCCGACATCTGGCGACGCAGCGGGCGGCTGAACTGGATCAGTGAGCTCATCCATTTCCGCGACCGAAACGGAAGGCAGCTGGTGCTTTCACCCACCCACGAGGAGGCCTTCGTCGAGCTGGTGCGGGTGGCGTTGAGCTCCTACCGGGAGATGCCGTTGTTTCTCTATCAGTTTCAAATCAAGTTCCGGGACGAGGAGCGGACCAAGGACGGGCTGGTGCGCACCAAAGAGATCTACATGCACGACGCCTACTCGTTTCACCGTTCCTACCAGGACCTCAACAACTTCTTCCCCAAGACTTTCACCGCTTACAAGAGGGTCTTCGATCGCTGCGGGATCGAAACCTTCGCCGGCGAGGCGGGGGTCGGCTATATCGGCGGAGAGAAATCCTACGAGTTTCTCATGCCCACCGATTCGGCGGATCACGCCATCATCCTCTGCGACAATTGCAAGTACTGTGCCAGCAAAGAGATCGCCGTGGCGGGGAAAAGATACCTTCGGGAGGAGGAGAAAGCCCTCGAGACGGTCCATACGCCGGGATGCACCACCATCGAAGAGCTTACGGAGTTTTTTGATATACCGAAAGAACGAACCGCCAAGACTCTGGTCTACAACACTCCCCAGGGGCTGGTCATGGCGGTGGTCCGGGGTGACTATGAGCTGGCATTGGAGAAGCTGTCCGGGTATCTGAAGGTTCCCGCCTACAGCCCGGCCACCGACGAGGAGCTTGCAGAAGCGGGACTGATACCGGGGTACCTGTCCCCCATCCACGCGGATCAGCGCATCAGGGTGGTGGTGGACGACGGGGTGGCTAAATCCAACAACCTCGTGTTTGGAGCCAACCAGGCAGACCACCATCTGGTCAATGGGAATTTCGGAAGGGATTTCTACACCCCGGATGTAACGGATATCGCCCTGACCCGGGAGGAGAAGATCTGTCTTCAGTGCGGCGGGACTCTGCGGGAAATACAGGCTCTCGAGGTCGGCCACATCTTCAAATTGGGGGACTACTACACCCGGACGATGAATCTGACCTACCAGGATGAGCGGGGCGCCTCGACGTACCCTCACATGGGCTGCTACGGTGTCGGCCTGGGGAGGCTGATGGATGCGGTGGTGCGATCGAATCGTGATGAGAGGGGCATCCTCTGGCCTGCGGCCCTGGCGCCGTTCCAGGCGTATCTGATGAGTGTGGGCAAATCTTTGAGCGTGAAAAAAGCGGCGGAAGAGCTGCATCTGGAGCTCGGGGATCGGGCCCTCTACGACGACCGCAGCGATTCACCGGGGGTGAAGTTCAACGATGCCGATCTGATCGGTGTGCCCCTGCGGATCGTGGTCGGAGCCAAGCACCTGGGGGAGGGTAAGGTGGAGATCAAAGAGCGCGGCAGCGGGGCTATTCATCTGGTGGCGCTGGATCAGGTCGCCCGAGCCCTGGACGATCTGTCGGCGAGGCCGCAGGGCGCAGCGGGAAGCGGCCGGGGGTAAGGTCATGGAGTTCACTCTCAACAGCGAGCTTGTCGAGCAGATCATCTTTGCCATGGAGGATCAGCACAACGACTACCGCGTGCGCCGGGACAGTGGTGAGCTTCTGCGGGAGGATGAGATCGAGCAGGAGCAAACGCCGGAGGAAGGGGAAGATCCTTTCCTTCCCATTCCCGAGTGGCACCCCGTCGACGGTTTCCTGATGATGGAGAAATTCGTGGCCCGGCTGAGGAATCCGCTGCTGCGGGACCAGCTCAAGGACGCCCTGGCCTCCGGCCGGGGAGTGTTTCGAAAGTTCAAAGACATCCTGAAAGCCAGCCCGGAGGTCGAGCGCATCTGGTTTGTCTTCAAAGAGCGGGAGCTGCGCAACATCGTCTGGCAGTGGTACAACGACAACCGGGAGCTGGTCGGTCTGGAGCGATTGGAAGAGGAGCCGGAGCCAACGGAGGATCTGGAGGATCTTCTGACAAGCGATTTCGCGATTGTGCCCGTACAATCCCGCCACCTGGAGGCGCTGCGGAAGTTGGATGAAAGCGCTTTTTCGGCCAGATTTCCCGAGGCGGAGCCGGGGCGGGTTTCCGACTTGTACCGGGAATCCCGCGGGGACCTTCCGGATCCGGCCTCCGGTGGCAGTCTGGCTTTCGCAGCGGAAACACCGGAGGAGGATTTTGCCGGATTCGTCTGGGCCGTCGAGCAGACCGATCCCCTGATTGCCGGCCGCATACTCCGGGTGCAGCAGCTGGCCGTGGTTCAGCGCTATCAGGGTGTGGGACTGGGATCGATGCTGCTGCGGCGGCTGATGGCGGAGGCCCGGGATCGGGGCTACCACCGCCTGAGGGGCGAGCTGAGCGGAACGGGTCTGCAGCTGGCCGGATTCTTCGAGCAGCTGGGCTTCCAGACCGTTGCCCGGGATGTAGAGCTCGATCCCACCTACTGGGAGGGATGAGGCCGGAGGTTTGTCGGCGGGGCATCGTCTTCCCCGACTCGACCGCCTTTACGCTTCAAAATAACCTGTACAGCTTCGCTGAACCCCGCAGCCGAATCCCCCCCGGTGATGTAGGCGGGTAGGTGCCCCAGACGACCGAGGAAGGTGCGGATGTTGGCCACGGCGATCGAGTGACGAACGGCTCGGAACATCGGCTCGTCGTTCGGGGAGTCCCCGATGAAGGCGGTGCTGTCCTGGACCTCGTCGCTGTCCAGATTCTGCCCTCGCTCGGCCAGGAAACGGCTGACCCCGCTCACCTTGTCAAAGCTTCCGTACCAGCAGTTTATGTGGATGCTGGAGATCTTGTAGGTTGCCCCCTCCTCTTCGATGATCGAGCAGATCCTGTCGATCTCATCCTCGCTCAGAGGCGGGAGCACATCCTCGCAGAAGTCGATAGCCAGGTCGGTGATGCGGAATTGTTGATCCGCCGCGATGCGGCTGGCCGGCACCTCCTGCAGCACCCGTTTCCGCACCCGTTCGAGCTTTTCCCGCCCTTTCCTCCGTTCCTCTTCGGCGATGAGAGATACCCGACGCATCTTCCGCCTTTCCCGATCGTAGCTGTAGTAGAAAGCACCGTTCTCCCCGATCACCGCCGCCACCGGCCACATGCGGGCGATGTGGTCGCACCAGCCCGCCGGACGCCCGGTGACCGGAACCACTTCGATTCCCGCGTCGTGAAGCCTCCAGAGGGCGCTGAAGGACTCGGAGGTCAGCATCCCCCTCGATGTGATTGTGTCGTCGATGTCGCAGAACAGGATCCTCAGCCCCCGGCAGAGGGACACCGGGATCTGGGCGATCGGTTTCGGTTCGGCCATCGCTATTCCTGTAGCTCTTTGCTCATCACCAGGTCCGTTTCCCGGTACCCCATTTTGCGGTACAGTTGCATAGCCTGATACCCGATTCCACGATTTTGATGTTCCTCGAATATCAGAATGGTGAACAGGAAGACCCTCGTTTCCCTGTCGGGATCCTGCCCGCACCAAATATACCCGACGCTCCCCGCGCTGTCATCTTCTACCACATAGAAAAGGTGGTTGGAGGTCTCGATGCCCTT
>CAZPPB010000054.1:0-21237 GCA_964588355.1 uncultured Spirochaetaceae bacterium
TCGGATCTTCAAATAGTTACTATATTAGTTTCTTCCGCCCCCCCCGGAGCTAAAAGGTGCCGCCCCCCCCCGGACTGCAGGCCGCCGCCTGCCATCCGCATCCTTTCTGAGAATGAGAGAAGACAGCACTGCGGGCAGAGCGCAGATCTATCGGCTGGTACCGCCGGTCAATCCTTGACCCGGTTGAAGGCCAGGCTCCTCAACACCCAGCGGGGCAGCGCCTTGTCCGGGCGCCGTTTGCCGAGATCCAGATACCAGCCCCACTTTTTTACGATCTCCAGTTTGTGGGCTTCCACGAACTCGATGAGTGTCCCGTCCGGGTCTTCTGTATAGGTGAAGCGTCCCGCGGAGTCCCCCATATCGAACCCGCGTCCGCTGTCCACAGTGAAGGGGAAGCCGAGCTGATCGCAGTGAGCTTTCAGATCGTCCATGCCTCTCACGTCGAAGCAGATGTGGATGAAACCCAAATCACCCCATTGGCGGTCGGCGAATATCTTCCTGGGTTGCCGTTCCAGCGCCTGGATCAGTTCGATCTTCGTCGGTCCCAGAACAGGCGCAAAAGCCCCCCGACGGGGCTGGCCGTGGGTCAGCAGCACCCGGCGGAACTTACCGCTTCCACCGGGAAGAGGCTCGAGATCCTGGAACGTTGCGGTTTCGTCGTAGAGCACTCTGTCGTAGCCCAGCACCCCGCCGTAGAAAGCTTTAGCCTTTTCCACTTCCGCGGTGCCGATCAAACAGCCCGCTGCGCCCCCGGTGGGATATCTGGTTTTCGTGAACCAACCATTGCCTTCCACGACCTGAAAGATCAATCCGAAAGGATCCCTTACGAAGAAGTGCGCCGCTCCCTGGGGGTCGGCTGAGATACCACCCAGCAGCTGCGCCTCTTCGGTTTTCAGGTGAGCAAAGGCCGCCCTCACATCCCGCGCCTTGATCCGGGTTGAGAAGATTCCCAAATCTCCCAATTGCACCTGAAAATCCGGAGGCTCGGTCTTCCTGCTTTTCGACTGCCAAACCTCCAGCCCCCCCCCGCCCTGCAGATTCAGCGCGAGGATGGCGTGCCGGGCTCTGGGCTTGCCTCCGGTGTACGGAAGCATCAGGGCTGCTTCGCCCTTATCTTCGAATACCCGAATGTCGAATCCTAGTTTTTTGCGGTACCACCGAAAGGCGGCGTCCAGGTCCGGGATCCCGGCGCCGATCTGCTGAATCCCGCTGATGATGAACTCACTCATATTGAAAAAAAGCGTATCCGTACCGGGGGTGTCTCGTCAAGCACGCCTGTGCGCCAAGCGCTGCGGTCTTTTCTCTCCTCGTCGGGCTTTCCCGCTGAAGCTGCTGCTCATAAAGCACTGGTTCTATTCCCGCGCAAAGGGCGAACACCGCCTGGACGCGCCGGTCTCAGTGGTACTATCATGGAAACATGAATCACGATTACCACAGATCCATCGGACTCATGATCGAGGATATGAAAAATCAGGGAACTCTGAAACACCTGCGCTACCTGCAAAGCCCGATGGATGCCCGGGTACAGATGGAGGGAAAGGGAGATATCATTATTCTCTCCTCAAACAACTACCTTGGCATGGCCAACAACCCCGAGGTGATTCGGGCCGGACAAGAAGCGCTGGAACGCTACGGAGCCGGCACCGCTTCGGTTCGCTTCATCTGCGGCACTTTTTCCATTCACCGTGAGCTGGAGCAGAAACTGGCAGCCTTCATGGGTACCGAGGCTTCTTTGAGCTATGTCTCCTGCTGGAACGCCAATACAGGGGCCATTCCGGTCCTGGCCGGCGAGGGGGATGCAATCATCTCCGATGCACTGAACCACGCCAGCATCATCGACGGCGTCCGTCTCAGCAAGGCTCGGCGTCTAGTCTACAAGCACGCCGATATGGAGGAACTGGAACAGCGGCTGCAGGACTCTCAGGATGCAGGAACCCGCCTGGTCGTAACCGACGGCGTGTTCAGCATGGAGGGGGACCTGGCCCCCCTGCCGGAGATCGTCGATCTGGCGCACAAGTACAGAGCCGTGACTCTGGTCGACGATTCCCATGGAACCGGTGTCATGGGCCGGAGAGGACGGGGAGTTGTCGAGCATTTCGGTCTTCTCGGCCAGGTCGATGTGATCACCGGTACTCTGGGCAAAGCCCTGGGCGGAGCGGCCGGGGGATTCGCGGCTTCCAGCGCCCAGGTCATCGAACTGCTCACCCAGTCCTCCCGACCGCAGATCTTTTCCAATGCCCTTCCGGCAACAATCGCCGCCAGCTCCTTGAAGGCTGTGGAGATCCTGGAAGCGAATCCATCTATTGTTGAAAAACTTCACGATAATGCCGCCTACCTGCGAAAGGGACTGGGGGAGCGGGGTTTTCAGCCGTTGGACGCGCCTTCTGCGATCATCCCGATCCTTGTGGGTGAGACCTCCTTTGCCATACGCATGAGCGAAAGGCTGCTGGCCGAGGGGGTCTTCGTCACCGGTTTCGGCTTTCCGGTGGTGCCGGAGGGAACGGCCAGGTTGAGGGTCCAGGCTTCCGCGGCCCTGGAACGGACTGATATGGATCGAGCCCTGGAAGCCTTTACCAAAGTCGGGACCGAGGTCGGGTTGCTGTAGCCGATCTCCCACGGTTGGCATGCGAAAAGGGTAAAATTTTTTTGCCGGAACCTATTGCCAAAATATCTCGATCCTGCTATTATCCTGGCGTTACTATGAACAGAAACGAAATGCTGCGCGTTTGGTTGTGGTGGCCCTTCCCCCATGGACCGTCCGGTTAGCCTGACGCTTTGCATATTCAGGTCCGAGCCGGGACGGTTCGATGATTTCGGGTCGCCCGGCTGTTTGCTTGTAAGCTACAAGCGGGAAACAAGCACAAGCCATGCGACGCATGGCTTTTTTTTTGGCCTCACTAGCAGCGCCCCCGGGGCATCCGCGGGGCAGAGGCATTCCGGTCACCGCAACCGCGGCTCAAAGCCCCCAGGCTGTGGCGGAACGAAAAGCAGAGTCGGGGCGCGCTTCTGGGGGAGGAAGCAGGAGCGAGCGGGATTTGGAGGAGACGATGAGGATACTACCGAGCCGGCAGGAGTTCAAAGACAAGGCCGGAGAAGGAAACCTGATTCCCATCTATACAGAGGTGTATGCAGATCTGGAAACACCCGTTTCCGCCTACCTCAAATTGAGACGGGGAGAGAACACCTTTCTACTCGAATCCGTAGAAGGGGGAACCCAGGTGGGCCGGTACAGCTTCCTGGGGCGAGATCCGAGCATCATCTTCGAGGCCCGGGGAGCCCAGGTAAAGATCCGAAGAGGTTCCCGGGTCACCACCGTTGAATCGGCGGACCCGTTGGCTGAGCTCAAAAAGCTGACCAAAGAGTTTGTGCCCGTGTCTGATCCGTCTCTTCCCCCCTTTGCCGGGGGAGCGGTGGGCTACATGGCCTATGACACGGTGCGGCGGCTCGAGAGGCTGCCCGAAACCAACCCCGATGACCTGGACGTCCCGGATATGCTTTTCATGTTCACCGACACGATCGTGGCCTTCGATAACGTGAGCCATAAACTCACGGTAATGCACAACCTGCAGGCCCGGCCCGGTGACAACCTCGATCTGCTCTACGATCAGGCCGCGGGGGTGCTCCGGCAGATTCTCGCCGATCTTCGGCGCCCGCTGTCTGAAGCTCAAAGAGAAAACGGGCAAGTCCGGGGAGAGGAGAACCCCAACTCCAACTTCGAGCGGCAGGATTATCTGGAAGCCGTGAAAGCCTGCAAAGACTATATTCAGCGGGGGGACATCATCCAGGCGGTGCTGTCCCAACGGCTGGATACGGCCTTTGAAGGGGATGCGTTCAGCCTGTACCGGGCCCTGCGCATCGTGAATCCCTCTCCCTACATGTTCTACCTGCATTTCGGGGATATCAAACTGGTGGGAGCCTCCCCGGAGATTCACGTCCGCTCCTTTGGCGGGGATGTCACCATCCGGCCCATCGCCGGCACCCGTGGCCGGGGAGCCACCGTAGAGGAGGACGTGCGGCTGGAAAAGGAGCTTCTGGCTGATGAAAAAGAACGGGCCGAGCATCTGATGCTGGTCGATCTGGCCCGCAACGACATCGGCAGGGTCTGCCGCTACGGCAGCGTGCGGGTCACCGAGTTCATGGTGGTGGAGCGATACTCCCATGTGATGCACATCGTCAGCGATGTGGGCGGCGCCCTGGAGGAGGACAGGGATGCCTTCGACCTGATCGCCGCCACCTTTCCCGCCGGCACGGTAAGCGGGGCCCCGAAGATACGGGCTATGGAGATCATCGAGGAGTTGGAGCCGACCCGGCGCGGACCCTACGCCGGTCTGGTGGGCTACTTCAGCTTCAACGGCAACTTCGATTCCTGCATTACCATCCGCACGATGCTGGTCAGTGGAAACAGAGTCTATGTTCAAGCCGGGGCCGGGATCGTGGCCGACTCGGTCCCGGAAACCGAATACGAGGAGACCCTGAACAAGGCCAAAGCACTGTTTCGAGCCATACAAATGGCCAGAGGAGGAACGCTGTGACCCTCATGATCGACAACTACGACTCCTTCACCTACAACCTTGTACAGCTTTTCGGAGAGCTGGGTCAGGAGGTTCGGGTTTTCCGCAATGATGCGCTCACTCCCGAAGAGGCCGAGCGTCTGGGACCGGACTACCTGGTGGTTTCCCCGGGACCGGGCGCACCGCAAGAGGCGGGTATTTCAGTGGAGATGATCCGCCATTTCGCCGGGAAGATACCGGTACTGGGCGTTTGCCTGGGGCACCAGGCCGTGGGTGCGGCCTTCGGAGCTCGGATCGTCCAAGCCGACCGGCTGATGCACGGCAAGCCCAGTGACATCCTCCACGACTCACACACCCTGTTCTCCAGTCTGCCCCCGGTTTTTTCGGCGGTGCGCTACCACAGCCTGATCGTCGAACCCAAGAGTCTTCCTGAGATCCTCGAGGTGAGCGCCTGGACCGCCGAGGGGGAGATCATGGCCGTCCGCCACAGGGAGTTCGAGGTCGAGGGGGTGCAGTTCCACCCCGAATCGGTAGCCACGGCCGTGGGCAGGCGTATCATCCAGAACTTCCTCGAGCGGGTCAAGGAGGGGCCGGCGATCGACATGAAGCAGGCGATCGCCAGGCTGGTCCGCGCCGAGAACCTGAGCCGGGGAGAGATGACTACGGTAATGCGTATCCTCATGGACGGGGAGGCAACGCCGGCTCAGACCGGAGCGTTTCTGGCCGCCATGAGCATCAAGGGGGAGACCGTGGAGGAGATCAGCGCGGCTTCAGAGGTGATGCGCGACAAGGCCACCCATGTGCCGATCCCCCCGGGGCTCAGAGTTGTTGATACCTGCGGCACCGGAGGGGACGGTGCTCATACCTTCAATATCTCTACGGCCGCCGCCCTGATCGCCTCCGGAGCCGGTGTCCTCATCGCCAAGCACGGAAACCGCTCGGTGTCCAGCCGCTGCGGCTCAGCCGATGTGCTGCGGGAACTGGGAGTGAACACGGGAATCGAGGCCAGAAAGATAGCCCACTGCGTCAGCCAGGCGGGAATCGGATTTCTCTTCGCCCCCACCCTTCACAGCGCCATGCGCCACGTGATCGGTCCCCGCAGGGAGATCGGCATCCGCAGCATCTTCAACATTCTCGGGCCCCTCTCCAACCCCGCCTTCGCCCAGGCCCAGGTTCTCGGCGTGTTCGACAGGAAACTGCTTCCGATCATGGCCGGAGCCCTCAAAAACGTCGGCGTAGAGAGGGCTTTGGTGGTTCACGGATCGGACGGCTTGGACGAGATCACCCTCACCGGACCGACGTTCATAAGCGAGCTCAAGGAAGGCAAGCTCAGCGAGTGGACTCTCGATCCAGGTGAGCTGGGACTGACCCCCTGCCGGAGCGAGGACCTGGTCGGGGGCACGGTCGAGGAGAACGCCCGCATCCTCCTCGACATACTCGACCGAAAAGACAGCGGTCCCCGACGGGACGTGTCCCTGCTCAACGCCGCCGCGGTAATCTACGTCGGCGGCGGGGCTGCAAACCTGGCCCAGGCCCTCGAACTGGCCAGGGATTCCCTGGCTTGCGGAAAAGCCCTGATCAAGCTGGAAGCGCTGAGGAAGCTGAGCAATGCCTGAGTCCCAGTCTGCAGCGCTGCCCTCGATCCTCGAGACCATAATCACCGACAAGACGGCCCGGCTGCGGGAGAGCAAGCGCAGGGTGCCTGAAAGCGAGCTCAAGCGGGTCTGCCGGGATCTTCCGCCGCCCCGGCGCTTCAGGGCGGTCCTGGATCCGGGGTTCAGCATCCCCGCCGTCCCCAACAATACCCAAGCAGCCGCTGCGGGCGGCGCCAACCCGGGCAACGCCGTTGCGATCATCGCCGAGTTCAAACGCCGTTCGCCCAGCCGGGGGGTGATCCGGCCGCAATTCGATCTGGCGCAGATCCATCGGGCGTACCGCAGAGGAGGGGCAGACGCCTATTCGGTGCTCACCGAGGAGGATCACTTCGGCGGCTCCCTGGAGGATCTGAAGGCTCTGCGAAAAATGGCGAAGGTTCCCCTGCTGCGGAAAGACTTTCTCTTCGATCCCTACCAGATCTACGAGAGCCGGGCGTCAGGTGCGGATGCCCTGCTGCTGATCGTGGCCGCCCTGGATGACCGGAAGTTGAGCGATCTCATCGCGCTGAGCCGGGAGCTGTCAATGGAAGCCCTGGTGGAGGTTCATAGCGCTGCGGAGCTCAGCCGTGCTCTGGCGTGCGGCGCCGGCACGGTGGGCATCAACAACCGGGATCTTCACAGCTTCCGGGTGGATCTGGCCGTCAGCCTGGATCTGGCCCGCAGCCTGCCGGGGCGGGTTACCGCAGTGAGCGAGTCCGGCATCTCGGGCCCGCAGGACATCCGCCGCCTGCGCAGCGCCGGAATCCGCGCTTTCCTGGTGGGAGAGCATCTGATACGGGCCGCAGACCCGGGGCTCGAGCTGAGCCGGCTCAAGGAGGCTTCGTAGAAGTGGAATCGAGAACCCCTGAAGCGGACGTACCGTCCCGGTTGCGAATCAAGATCTGCGGACTCACCCGCTTCGAAGACGCCCGGCTGGCCGTTAGCCTGGGAGCCGATTACCTGGGCTTCATCTTCGCCCCCAGCCCCAGGCAGGTGGCCCCGGAAACAGTCGGAGCGATCCTGCGCAGCCTCGAGGAGGAGCACCCCGGGGGACTGGCCGGCGTGGCGCGGGTGGGGGTGTTTGTCAACGCCGACAGAGGCTTCATCGATGGGACGGCCCTAACGGCGGGCTTGACCATGTTGCAGCTTCATGGGGATGAGAACCCGGAAGGCTGCAGCGGATTCGGGCTACCCGTGATCAAGGCCCTGCACGTCCGGGATCGGAGCATTTTCCAGCTGGTCGCCGGCTATCCCACCCCCTACATCCTCCTGGAACCGCACGTCCCGGGCAAACAAGGGGGCACTGGGGTGCAGGCCGACTGGAAGCTGGCCGCCGAGCTGGTCCGGGCCTTCCCGGACAAGCGCTTCTTTCTGGCCGGGGGGCTGGGACCGGCTAATGTGGGTGCGGCAATAGCAGCAGTGCAGCCCTATGCCGTGGACGCCTCCAGTGCCCTGGAGAGCCGTCCCGGCATCAAGGATCGAAAAAAGATGAAAGAATTTATCGAAGCAGTGAGGAACAGATGAACAGAATAACAGAGGATCTCCGAATCGGATATTTCGGTGATTACGGAGGCCAGTACGTCCCGGAGATGATCATTCCGGCCCTCCGGCAGCTGGAGGCGGAGTATGAAGCAGCCGTAAGGGACCCTGACTTTCAGGACCGATACGAACAATACCTGGCGGAGTACGACGGGCGTCCCACGCCCCTGACCTTTGCCGCCCGCCTGACCGAGGCCTGGGGAGGAGCCCGGATCTATCTGAAGCGGGAGGACCTGAATCATACCGGAGCCCACAAAATCAACAACACGGTCGGCCAGATCCTCCTGGCCCAGCGAATGGGCAAAACACGGATCATCGCCGAAACCGGGGCCGGACAGCACGGTGTAGCTACCGCCACCGTGGCGGCGCTGTTCGGCATGGAGTGCGTCGTCTATATGGGGGAGGAGGATGTCGAGCGGCAGTCCCTCAACGTATTCCGCATGCGGCTGCTGGGAACGGAGGTGGTACCGGTGGCAAGCGGCAGCCGCACCCTCAAGGATGCCATCAACGAGGCATTCCGCGATTGGGTCACGAATCTCAAAAGCACCTACTACATCTTCGGCTCCACCGTGGGACCTCATCCCTATCCCACGCTCGTGAGGGATTTCCAGCGGGTGATCGGCCGGGAGACGAAGCGTCAGATCCTCGAGAAGGAGGGACGCCTTCCGGATCTGTGCGTAGCCTGCGTCAACGGAGGCAGCAACGCCATCGGTCTTTTCTACGAGTTTCTCGAGGACCGGGATGTCGCTCTGATCGGCGTGGAGGCGGCGGGGGACGGAACCGACACACCCCGCCACGCCGCCACCCTGACCCTGGGCACCCGCGGTGTGTTTCACGGCAGCCACATGTACCTGCTGCAGGACCGGGACGGTCAGGTGCACCCCACCCATTCGATCTCCGCGGGTCTCGACTACCCCGGTGTAGGGCCGGAACACTGCGCTTTGAAGGATTCGGGGCGGGCCCGCTACTTCAGCGCCACGGACGCCGAGGCGGTAGCCGCCTTCCAGGAGCTGGCCCGCCTGGAGGGTATCCTGCCCGCCCTCGAGAGCGCCCACGCGCTGGTCCAGGCGCGCAAGGAGGCCGGCGGCATGGGCGGGGACCGGATCATCGTGGTCAATCTATCAGGGCGCGGAGACAAGGACTGCCAGCAGGTGGCCCGCTTCCTCGAAGCTCATCCCGAGGCGGGAGGCAGATCATGAACCGGCTGACACACCGGATGGATCAATTGAAGAAACAAGGTGCAAAGGCTTTTATCGCCTACATCATGGCCGGACAGCCCACCTGGGACCGGGCAGAAAGTATCATCTGCGAGCTGGAGCGCATCGGCGTGAGCGCCGTGGAACTGGGAGTGCCCTTCTCCGATCCTATAGCCGACGGGCCGGTCATCCAGGCCGCGGCCAACCGCGCCCTGGCCGCAGGGGTCACTCTGGAGCAGATCTTCGAGCGGGTGTCTGCGCTGCGCAAGCGCACTCGGATGCCGATCCTGCTCATGGGTTACTGGAACGTATTCCTCCAGTACGGCCGGGAGCACTGTCTGGAGGCGGCCCGATCGGCCGGCGTGGACGGCTTCATCATCCCGGATCTGCCCCCGGAGGCGGACCCGGATTTCTTCGACCTTGCCCGAATGAAGGACCTGTGCACGATATTGCTGGCCTCCGAGCTGACTCCGGAGGATCGCCTCGAGCGGATCGCGGCCACCGCCTCCGGCTTCCTGTACTACGTGCCCCAGCTGGGGATCACCGGACTGGAGTTGACCGCGAACCGGGCTTTGGAGGAGCGCATCAGGCTGATCCGTTCCCTTACCGACACCCCGATCTGCATCGGCATCGGCGTAAAGACACGAGAGGACGCCCAAACCCTCACCCGCTGGGCCGATGGCGTGATCGTTGGAACCCGGATCGTGGATTTCATCCACCAGAGCGCCGAACTGCCGGATCTGCCTAAGGCAACGGCCCGCTTCGTAGCCGGACTGATCCCCTGAAGCGCCGCCGCGGCAATTGGCAATTGTAATGTACTCAATCCCCGCGGCTGCCGATATTACGATGACAGCCGAAAATCGGCTGGAAGAGGATATCGCAATCCTCATTTCAGATGCTGATTGAAGATTGCGATTGGCTAGCCAGAGAAATAAGGAGACAGCGTTATGGTACATGAACAGGAAATGCAGAAAGCCTGGGTGGCCACGGTGGATATGGGGCTTGGCCATCAACGGGCCACCTATCCCCTGCGCTATCTGGCCGAGGGCGGGATCATCACGGTCGGCGGTTCCGTCGCCGCCGATCCGGCGGAGAAGAAGCTCTGGGACCGAATGCGCAACATGTACGAGTTCCTCTCCCGGGTCCGCAAAACCCCCATTGTCGGCAAACCGCTTTTCGGCATACTCGATGCCCTGCAGAGCATCCCCTCCTTCTACCCGGTTCGGGATATGTCCTCCCCCTCCTACCAGGTCAAGCTTCTCGGCCGCTTCGTTGACCGCGGCCTGTGCAAAGGGATGCTCGAGCAGATCAAAAGCAAACCCCTGCCTCTGATCACCTCCTATCTGGCGCCGGCCATCGCCGCGGACAAGTCCGGCTACGGCCGAATCTACTGCATCATCTGCGACGCGGAGATCAGCCGGGCCTGGGTGGCGGAAGACCCCCGCAGCAGCCGCATTCACTATCTGGCGCCCTGCGGCCGGGCCGTGATGCGTCTGAAGAGCTACGGGGTACCGGATGAGCGCATCTTCCTGACCGGCTTCCCCTTTCCCCTGTCGATCCTGGGAAACGCCAACCTGGATGTGCTGCGCTCCGACACGGCCCAGCGCCTGTTCTACCTCGACCCGAACGACCGCTTCTGGCCACTGCACGGTCGAAATGCGGTTCACTTCCTGGGCAAGGGCAACTGCCGCTTCAAAAAACTGCGCCGCCTGACGATCACGTACGCCGTCGGCGGGGCCGGTGCTCAGAGGGAATTCGGTTTTTCCATCGCCAGGAGTCTTCGGGACAAACTGGAATCCGGAGAGGTCGCCCTCAACCTGGTGGCGGGCGTTCGCGAGGAGGTCCATCAGTACTTCCAGCACGTCAAAAAAGAGCTACTGCCCGACTGCCCTCATCTGCGGATCATCTACAGTCCCCTCAAAGACGAGTACTTCCAGCTTTTCAGTCAGACGATTCGATCCACAGACATCCTTTGGACCAAACCGAGCGAGCTCAGCTTCTACTGCGGATTGGGGATCCCGATCATCATGTCTCCGTCCATCGGCGCCCAGGAGGTGTTCAACCGCCGTTGGCTGCTGGAGATCCAGGCTGGAATCCCCCAGGAGGATCCCGAGTATACAAGAGAGTGGCTCTTCGATCTGTGGCGGGAGGGCCGCCTGGCCGAAAGCGCCTGGGACGGATTCCTCAAAGCCCGGAAGTACGGCACCTACAAGATCCAGGAGATCCTGGAGACCGGCACTATGGCCCGGGAGACCAGCCCCCTCAAGCGCTGATCACCTTCTTTGTCCATCGAATCCTCATCTTTGATCGGTTGGCCAACTCCCCGCCTCTGCGGTAGAATGGCCGGATGAAGAGCGGCAAAACGATCAGACTGGGAAAGAGCGGACTGGAGGTCACCCGCATCGGCTTCGGCGGGATCCCCATCCAGCGGCTCAGCGAACAGCAGGCCGTCAAGGTCATCAGGCGGGCCATAGACGGGGGGCTCAACTGGATCGACACGGCCAACGACTACGGAAACTCGGAGCAGCGGATCGGCAAGGCGATCAAGAAATACCCCCGCTCCGAGGTGCTGGTGTTCACCAAGGGAACGGGACGGGATCCCAAAGCACTTCGAGAGCAGATCGAACTGTCCTTTGAGCGACTGCAGACCGACTACGTCGACCTCTATCAGTTCCATATCGTTCCCGATCAGGAGACCTGGCGGACCATGCTGGACAACGGCGCCTTCGACCTGGTTCGCGAATATCGCGAAAAAGGCAGGATCCGCCACATCGGCGCCTCGGCACACAGCCGGGCGGCAGCCCGGGTGGTTATCGAGCACCCGGAGATCGAGGTTCTCCAGTTCCCCTTCAACTTCATCGTAGAGGATGAGGGCAGGCAACTCGTAGAGACCTGCCGGGCAAAGGATATCGGCTTCATCGCCATGAAACCTCTCGGCGGTGGGGCGCTGCAGGACGCTTCGGCCTGCATCCGCTACCTGCTTGCCGTACCGGGTATCGCGGCGGACCCGGGATTCGAACACATCGAGGAGGTGGAGGAGGTTCTCTCCCTCTGGAAAGAAGGAGCCGGCCTTTCAGAGGAGAACCGGCGGAGCATCGAACGAATACGCAGGGAACTGGGCACGCGCTTCTGCCGCCGCTGCGGCTACTGTCAGCCCTGCCCGCAGGGAGTTCAGATCGTTTCGCTGATGACCATGGAAACCCTGGTGAAACGCTTTCCCGTCGACCGGCTTTCGGAGAAGTGGATCGCCGGAGCGGCTGAATCCGTCGCTGAATGCATCGAGTGCGGGGAGTGCGAGGAGAAATGCCCCTATAAGCTATCGATCATGGAGGAGATCCGCCGGGGCGCCGATGTTTTCCGGAGGGCGCTGCGAACGGCGGTCTGAGGACGCAGAGACCGGATATGCCTGACAACCCCGACCACGACATCGAAATCACTCTGGAAAATGTCTCTTTCTACTACCCGGATACCGCCCGGCTCGTGTTCAGTGACCTGAGCATCAACCTTCCCAGAGGGATCACGACCCTGGTGGGCCAAAACGGAACCGGCAAATCGACCCTGCTGCGGCTGGCAGCAGGGGTCCTGCTGCCCGTTCAAGGATCGGTCCTTCTGCGGGGAATCGACACCCGCACCCTCCGGGAAAATCAGGAGCGGTATCGCCACGTATCCTTAGTGGAGCAGAACATCGAGTTCGAAACGGAGGAGAGCATCGGAGACCTGCTTCAGGATGTCCACGAAAACGGTTTTCATGAAACCAAGGATCCCGGCTTGGTCACCGAGCTGGTAGAGGTCTGCGAGCTGAACAAGGTGCTGAGCAGGAAGACCCAGGAGGTGAGTAAGGGCGAGCTGCAGCGCACGATTATCGCCTTCAGTCTGCTCTACGGATCGAAGATCCTCATGTTCGACGAGCCGATCTTCGCCCTGGAGGATTACCAGAAACACCGCATCATGAAGTATCTGGTCGAGTACGCAAAATCACGGGACCTCAGCCTCTACTACTCGGTTCACGAGCTGGACATATCGGAGAAGTACTCCGACTACCTGCTGCTGTTCCACAAGAACGGCAGGATCGAGCTGGGAGCGACGAGCCAGCTGTACAACCGGGGCAACATCGAAGAGGCCTTCGAAGTCCCCTACGTGATGCTGAAGCGCAAAGAGGCGATTTACCGGGAGTACCTGCAGGATCGTTCCCGCGGCGGCCGGAGCGAAGCGGGGACGGCCTGGCCGGATTGAGCCAAAGCGCAATGCCAGCAAAACAATCATCCGGCACCGCCCGGGGCATCCGGGCCAATTTCCCAACCATTATGCTCCTGGTTTTCGTTCTCTTTTTTCTCTTTACCGCCCGCATTATCTACTCCCCCCTGCTGCTCGACATCGAAGAGAGCCTGGGACTCGGGCACGCCCAGGCGGCCTCTTTCTTTCTGTTCATCACCGTCGGATACGCGGGGATGATGATCTTCAGCGGTTTCGTGGCTGCGGCGATCGGCCATCGCAACACGATCGTTCTGGCCGTCCTGATCGCCGTTCTGGGGCTGATCGCCCTGTCCCTCAGTTCAACCCTCTGGCGGATGCGAGCCTCTCTAATCCTGGTCGGCGTGGGAGCAGGATTGTACTTCCCGTCTGGAATCCCCACCCTTACCGCTTTGGCGGATGACAGGGACGAGGGAAAAGCCCTGGCCATCCACGAGGTCGGACCAAATCTCGGTTTTGTCCTGACCCCGATCGGAGCTCTCTTCGCCCTGCGATACCTGAATTGGCAGGCGGTTGCGTTCGCAGTCGCCTGCATCGGCGCCGTGGCGGGGGTTCTGTTTTCCATCTTCGCCCGGGGCGGCAGATTCCGCGGCAAGCCGCCCCACCTGGCCAACGCCCGGATTATCCTGAGCAAACCCTCCTTCTGGGTCATGGCCGCCCTCTTCGCACTCGGCGCCGGGGCCGCCGTGGGAGTCTTCTCCATGACCCCCATCTATCTGGCCACCGAACGGGGCATGAACCAGGAGTTGGTTAACACCCTGGTCAGCCTCTCCCGCCTCTCGAGCCTGGGGATTATCTTCGTGGCCGGCTATCTGGTGGACCGATTCGGGGCCCGACGGGTCATAACCGTCGTGATGCTGACCGCCGGTCTGGCTACCGCCGCCATGGGTTTGGCGTACCGGCCGTTTCTGATCGCAGCGGTATTCATACAGCCTATTGTCACCGCCTGCTTCTTCCCTGCGGGTTTCACCGTGGTCTCAAGGATCGCCCCCCGGCAGATGCACAACCTCACTATCTCCTTCATGTCCCCTATAGGCTACGCCGTGGGATCGGGCCTGGTTCCTCTCTTCCTCGGTTTCTTGGGGGACCGTCTGTCCTTCTCCTTCGGTTTTCTCTTTTACGGCGCCCTCCTGAGCGCCTCGGCGGCACTTCCTCTGTTCCTGAAACTCGAAACCGGCCCGAGCCGGGAACCGGAGAAAAAAAAAGAAAACCGGTAGCCCACGACCGGGCAGGCTGTGTAGAATGACGGGGAGGAGGAGTGAGAATGAGCTACGGATTTGGGATTATCGGACTCGGACTGATCGCGGATTTCCACGCCAAGGCTATCCAGGCCATCTCCGGTGCAAAAGGCACGCTGGTGGCCTGCTGCTCCCGCAGCGCGGAGAAGGCCAAAGCATTTGCTGAGAAGTACAACTGCCGGGGATATGCGAATCTCAAGGAATTCCTCGCCCATCCGGGACTCGACATCGTGAGCATCTGCAGCCCCTCTGGGGCGCATTTGGACACGGCCCTGGCCGCGGCCGAGGCGGGAAAACACGTGATCGTGGAGAAGCCCCTGGAGATCACCCCGGAACGCTGCGACCGCATCATCGCGGCCTGCAGCAGGGCAAGGGTCAGCCTGGCCGGCATCTTTCAGTCCCGCTTCTCCGAGGTTGCCGGGTTGGTGAAGAGCACCCTGGAGCAGGGCCGCTTCGGAAGGCTGGTCCTGGGTGACGCCTACGTGAAGTGGTTCCGCACTCAGCAGTACTACGACGGCGGGCTCTGGCACGGCACCCGGGCTCTGGACGGCGGCGGGGCCCTGATCAACCAGTCGATCCACGCCATCGACCTTCTGCAGTGGTTCATGGGTCCCGTAGAATCGGTCCAGGCCTTTATCGGCACGGTCGGCCATGAACGCATCGAGGTGGAGGACAACGCCGTGGCGGCCCTCCGTTTCCGTAACGGAGCCTTCGGGGTGATCGAGGGCTCCACCTCCGTGTACCCGGGGTTTCTCAAGCGTATCGAGATCTCGGGGACCACAGGGAGCGTGGTATTGGAGGAAGAAACCCTCAAGAGCTGGGAATTCGCCGAAAGCGCTCCCGGGGATGAGGAGATCCGGAAGAAATACGGCGGCGGGGCAGAAACCGGCGGCGGGGCGGCCGATCCGGCGGCCATCAGCTTTCAGGGCCACCGCCGCCAGTTCGAGGAGTTCATCAGCGCTTTGGATGAAGGCCGCCCCCCGCTGGTGGACGGAGCGGAAGCCAAGAAAGCAGTGGAGATCATCCAGGCGATCTACGCCAGCGCGAAGAAGGGCAAACCGGTTCAGCTGTCCTGAGCCCGGGATCCCGACACCTGTCGGCGAGTACCACCATTGCAAGGAAGATCACAGCCATGGGCTACGATTTCGACACGCCTGTAGACAGACGGGGCACCGCTTCGGTCAAGTGGGACTACGGCAAACGCTACACCGGAATGGAGGATGCGCTTCCCCTCTGGGTTGCGGACATGGATTTCCCGGCCTGCAGCGAGGTCATCGCCTCGCTCAAGCGCCGAGCCGAGCACGGTGTTTTCGGCTACACCCTGGAACCCGAATCCTACTTCCAGGCTGTTATCGACTGGATGGGGCGGCGTCACAATTGGTCGATCCGGCGCGGTTGGATGGTTTCCGCTCCCGGGGTGGTACCCTCCCTGAACCTGGCCTTCGCGGCCTTTTCGCAGCCGGGAGACGGGATCGTCATCCAGCCGCCGGTGTACTATCCATTCAGGGAATCGATCATCAACAACGACCGCCGGGTCGTGGAGAATCCCCTGCGGCTCGAGGGACAGCGCTACACCATGGATCTATCCCAGCTGGAGGCGGCGATCGACGGTCGCACCCGGCTGCTGGTTCTCTGCAGCCCCCACAACCCGGTCTCCCGGGTGTGGAGCCGCCCGGAGCTGGAAAGACTGGTGGAGATCTGCCTGCGCCGCAGGATCACCATCCTCTCCGACGAGATCCACCACGATCTGATCCTGAAGGGACACCGGCACACGCCCACCGCCGCCCTTTCTGAAGAGGCGGCCTCCATCACGCTGACCCTCACCTCCGCAACCAAAACCTTCAACCTGGCCGGCCTGGGCTGCTCCCTGGTAATCGCCTCGAACGAACAGCTGCGGGAACGGTACCTGGCAGCCCAGAAGCGCACCTGGACGGGTTTGGCCAATGCCTTCAGTACCGTGGCCACGGAAACCGCCTATCGTCACGGCCGGAGCTGGCTCGAGCAGGTGATAGCCTATGTGCAGGGCAACTACGAGTTTCTCTCCACTTTCCTGGCCGAGCGTCTGCCTGAAGCTCGCCTCATCCCCCTGGAAGGAACCTATCTGGCCTGGGTGGATCTGAGGGCTCTGGGCCTGAGTGACGAGCAGCTCAAGGAACGCATCCTCCGGCAGGCGCGGGTCTGGCTGGATGACGGGCCGATGTTCGGCAGCGGCGGGGAGGGTTTCCAGCGGATCAACCTGGCCTGCCCCCGCAGCACCCTGGAGAAGGCTCTGGAGGCGATGGTCCGGGTCCTGGCTTGAGTTCGGGACTATACCAAGCCCTCCTCCCGGCCGTGCCTGGGCGCGACGGCCCAGATGCAGATCGTGGCCACCACGACGGCGAATATGCAGAACACGATTGCAGCTGAATAGCTGCCGCTGCGGTCGTAGATGAAGCCGCCCAGGATTGGCCCGCCGAAAAGGCCGATCCCCAGAGCCAGCTGAAGTATACCGTAGATCAACCCGAAGTAGCGGCCCTTGAAGATGTCCGCGACCGTGGCTGTGTCCATGGAAGGGCGGGTGCCGAACCCCAGGCCGAAGAACAGGGCGTACAACAGAGGCAGGCCCAGCCGCGCCCCGTCTGGAAGGGAGAGCAGAAGCAGGGTTCCCGCCAGGATGCTGACCGTTCCCGCTGTGTAGCTCCACTCCCGCCCGATCCGATCGGAAAGCGCTCCGCCGATGATCATTCCGCAGAAAACAGAAAAGCCGTAGACCCCCACGATCACCGCCGATCCCATGCTGCTCAGGCCCTTTGCCTGCAGCAGCGCCGCCTGATGGGTGATGATCGGCATGGTGGACAGAGGTCCGAGGATGTACTGGAAAACACACAACCAGAAGCGCCGGTTGCGAAGCAGCGCGGAAACGACCTCCCGGGAGCGCAGTGTTTTGCCCCCCGGCGCCGAGACGGGAAGCGCCGAGGAGATGCGGGGGGCGTTGGCCGGCGGAGTTGGAGCCTGCTCCTCCAGAGGTTTCAATCCCTTCTGTGCGGGGTGGGACTTCTGGAAAAGGACAATCAGGGGGATCAGGAGCGGCCCGACGGCCAGAGCCAGAGCGAGGTATCCCCTTCGCCAACCCCAGGCGTTGATCACCAGCTGCAGCAGCGGGATAAAGGCAAGGGTGCCTGCTCCGGAGCCGCTGGCGATGATCCCGATCGCCGTGCCGCGAAACCTTACGAACCAGTTCGAGATAATGATCGTGTTGGGCAGGAGACTGATCGCACTTGTCCCCATGGCGCATACGACGCCGAAAAACACGATTATCTGCCAGAGCTCCCGGATGAAGAAGCACAAGACCAGCCCTGCTGCGGCGCTGGCGGCCCCGAAGGGGATCAACCGCTTGACATCCACCCTGTCCGAGAGCAGGCCGATGAGGAAGGCGTTGCAGGACTGGACCAGACCGAACATCGCCGGGGCCAGCGAGAACACAGTACGGCTCCAATCGAACTCCTTCAGCATGACGGGGAAAACCACGATGAAGGACTGTTGGACCGTGGCGCTCAACGTTATCGAGAAAAAAGAGAGAGCTACTACGACCCAACCGTAGTATAATCGCCTTGGTGCGCGGGCGTGCTCCATCGATTCAGGCTGCATGGTGAGTCCAGAGTATACAGACTCTCCCTCGCTGCTGTAAACCGCCCCCAACCCGACACGGCAGCAGCACTACAGGCCGGACCTTGCCCCCGCGGTAACTTCCCGGCTATTCTATCGGGGAAACGCAGGTATAGACAAAGCAGGCACAACCCAGGGGGAGGCAAGACGATGCGTATAGCCCACATTTCCGATTTTCATCTGCCCACGAAACCGGGTCAGGGTGTGAACGGTGCGCTCCCCGATGCAAACCTGATCGAAGCGGTGGCGATACTGAAACGGCAGGCTCCCAAAGCGGATCTGATCGTTTTAGGCGGCGACTTGCTGGAGGACGGGCAGAAGGGCAACTACGAGGCCATCGCGGAACTGTTCAAAGACGTTCAGGTTCCCCTCCACGCCGTGGTCGGCAATCACGACGATCTGAAAGCGCTGAAGAAGAGCTCTCTGGCGGAAACGGGGAACAGCTACAGGGGATTCGGATCCTTTGATCACGGCAAGCTGCATCTGATCTTCCTCAATACCTCCGTAACCGCAAAGACATACGGCAACCTAGAGGAGGATCAACTGCTCTGGTTGAGCAAGGACCTGTGGAGCAATCAAGACAAACCCGTACTCATATTCATGCATCACCATCCGATCGACAGTCTCATCCCCTGGCTCGACAAAATGAAGCTGCAGAACGCCGATTCGTTCTGGGAAATCATTCCACCCTATTCGAAAAACATCTTGGGGGTCTTCTTCGCCCATCTGCATATCCAGATCTCGACAGTGTTCAGAGGGGTACTGGTGGCCAGCACTCCGGCGGTGAGTTTTCAGTACTCCGGAAATGCCGACGCCTCCAAGTCGGAGCTTTCCGCGGAGCAGCCGGGATTCAATCTGATCGATGTGAAGGATTGGCAGGTGAGGGTCCGCACCGTCCGCTTCGAACCGCCGTCCCCGGATAAAGGTTCGCGACGGGAATCCTCCTCCGACAAGGAGCAGAACTCCGGATAGGCGCCGAGCTATCCGAAGAGCACAGCCGCAGCGATTACCAGGCAGGTGCTCGTGTGCATCATCACACCCAGCGCAGTTACCGGAACCGGATCCTCTCTCTCCCGGGTGCTCACCCTCCCGAGCAAGCATAGAAATACTGCGATCGGCACCAGCGCGGCCAGTCCGGTCCATGGATAGATATCGGCTGGAACGTACAGCACGACGTTGATCCCGGCCAGGCAGTAGAGGGCCAGAACCACAGCCCGGGAGCGCCGTCGTGCCGATCCTGACTGCCCGTACATCACCCGATAGCCCACGATCACGGCCAGTGAAATCAGGGTGATCGGGATCCCGGCGGCAAAAGCCAGACCTTCGATCCTGCCCGTTATGGCCAGGTACGCACCTGCGCTTATCAGCGGGGGAATGAACGCCGTGTACAAGAAAGCGTATTGAAAGGGTGAGAAGACGTACAGGGCTCCGATGACTGCAGCGGCCGCCAGGAATATGAGAACACCGATGCCTGCGGTGAACGTGAAGTACAGCGCCGCGGCCAAACCGATGAGGGCGACCGGGGCAAGAACCAGAGGAATGCGGGAGACCGGCAGCCGTTCAGGAGGAAACACGGGATTGCCGGGCAGCCGGGGCTCCTTGCGCTCCGGCTGGCGAAGCATCCGGTAGTCCGAGCCGAGCAGGTTCAGCATCTCTGCAGCCGCCAGGCCGACCAGAACCAGCAGGAAGCGCAGCCAGAGGAATGTTCCCCCGCGTGCTGCCAGGGCGGCGCCGATCAGGGCGGGCATCAACACCGCCCCCAGCAGCCGGGTCCTGAGAAGGGCGAGAGTTTTTTCGTAGAAAGGATAGGATCCGTGCAATTATCCCACCGTTTTAGACAGGATAAAGCCGGCTCCCAGCAGCACTGTCGAGATGGTGAAAACCTGAACCGTCATCAGGATCGCCGGAGCGAACTTCGGGATACGGTCGTAGTGCTTGCGTGTGATCACCAGTACCCGGACCAAGATCGGCAGGGTGAGCAGGGAGAGAAGGGCCCAGAGGGGAAACAACCCCAGAGCAACGCTGAGGACCACCAGAGCGAATGCCGTGCCGTAGTACAACGGCGCCAGGGTTCGCACCGCTTTACGGCCCAGGATCGTGCTCAAGGTGCGCTTGCCAACGGCGCGATCGGCCTGCGCGTCCGGTACGTTCCCGATGTAGAGTATGGCGTCCACCCACAGGCCGGCAACGATCCCGGCTAAAACCGCGGCCCAGGTAACCCGCCCGCTGAACAGGAAGAAGGTGCCGACCACCGGAAAGGGACCGCTTCCCAGGAAGCAGATCAGATCCCCCCAGCCCCGGTAGCCGAACTTGACCGGGGGGGCTGTGTAGAAGAAGCCCATCAGGATACCCACCAGGCCTATCGGCAGGATGCGCCAATCCACCCGCAGGACCAGGTAGAGGCCTACCCCTGCGGTAATGGCCAGGCTCACCAACGCCGAAACCAGGATCGTGCGTGGTGAGAACAAGTACAGGGCGTAGCCGTCCACCGAGCCGCTTTCGGCCAGCGGATTGTCGTAAAGGACCTCGGAGCCCTTCTTGTAGATCCGTCCCTCGTCCAGCCTGTCCACGCCGGACTTGTAGTCGAAAAAGTCGTTCGTGAAGTTGGTGCCGATGTTGGCGAACATCATAGCCACGAGGATCGCCACGAGCAGGCCCCAGTTGAAGGGATAGCCTGACCACCAGGCGATGATAGCTCCCAGGCAGCAGGGAAGCAGAACGGTGATTGTATATAATGCCCTGGAGGCCTGAATCCAGAGAGCTATGGATTTGAAGACACTCCGTGACATTTTATAACCTCCCAACAGCAAAGGACATTAGCATGTTTATAGGAAAGAAGAAACCTGATACGATGCCCGCTGTGGCACTGCCGTGGTTGAGGCGCAACTGGTTTCTCCTGGGGATCCTGGCAGCTCTACTGCTGGGTTTTTTACTGCCCGGTCTCGGATCGGTGCTGAATCGCGGCGGCTTTGCCCGTACACTGCTGATCGTACTGCTGTTCTTGATTTCCGGATTCACCCTGCCCACAGAGGCCATTACCAGCGGACTGAGGGATTATCGGCTGCACCTCTACGTGCAGATGTTCGTCTTCCTGTTTATCCCCGGATTCTTCCTGCTCACCACTCTCCCCTTCCGCTCTCTCTGGGACCATCAGTTGTACGCGGGAATCTTCGCCGTGGCGGTTCTGCCCACCACCATCTCCAGCTGCATCGTCTTCACCCAG
>CAZPPB010000055.1:0-21235 GCA_964588355.1 uncultured Spirochaetaceae bacterium
CTAGTGTTTTTCGTTCGTTCCTGATCGCTGCGGGTCTGTTGGTCGCATCCGTGGTGTTCTCCCAGTCGATGAGCTTCCCGGGTGAGCTGGGGCCAGGGGACACAAAGTTAGGTCGCTATTTCGATACTTATCCGCTTCAGCTCACCGCCGGCGAGCGGATCGTGGCCACCTTGAGCTCCTACGACTTTGACGCCTATCTGATTCTGGAATCTCCGGACGGCCGGGAGATCGAAAATGACGACTACAGCGATGAAGTGATGCCCGGATCGACGCACTGATCGATGCCCCCGGAACCTGGAAGGTGAAGGTAAGCTCCTACGAAGAAGGCGAGCAGGGGGAGTATCTGCTGAGTGTGGTCAGGGAGCGGCTGCAGGAGCTGGACAGCTTTACAGGGATTCTGGATGAAGGGGATCCGATTTCGGTCAAGGGAGAGTACTACGACAGCTACAAGGTTTTCCTGGAACGGAATCAGCGGGTTGTGATTTCGATGCTTTCCGAGCAGTTCGACCCCTTCCTGGTGCTTAAACCGCTCCGGGGGCGGCGGATGCTCAATGACGACTACCAGTCAGAGACCGAGAGCCGGATCGATTTCATCGCCGAGGCAAGCGGGCAGCATGAGATATTCGCCACCTCCTACGCGGGCGGCGAGCAGGGACAGTACTCCCTTCGGATACTGCTGGGAGAGCGGATGAACCTGCAGGAGATCGAGGGTTATCTGGACTTTGACGATCCGGAGCTGGAGGAGTACGGCTTCTTCGAATCCCATCCCCTGTATCTCGAGCAGGGGCAGCGTATCATCCTGGAGATGACTTCCGATGAGCTCGATACCCTGCTCATGGTCGAGGGGCCGGAAGGTTTCTATACGGAAAACGACGACTACAATGATCAGACCTACGTATCCCGAGTAGAGCTGTTCGCTCCGGTTCAAGGAGAATACATCGTCACTGCGGCGAGCTATGAGGCCGGTGTGGAGGGCGGCTGCACCCTCAAGATCTATACCTCCGGGATAAGCGGGCTGCGCCTGCGAAACACCCACCAGCTGGCAATGACCGGGGGCGTAGAAGCGTCAGAGTTGACCGCCGCTACAGTAAACCTTCATGCCTTACACTCCCCTGCTGAAGCTGTAACGAATAACCCCCTGAGGGCAGGAATCTACGCACTGTCCGCATAGGATGCATTCGCTGTTTTCCATCCGTGCTTTCTCGACCATCTCCTGCACCTCCAGGCTCATCGGGCAGTTCTTGGTGCAGGTACCGCAGCCGGTGCACTCGTCCGTTTCCGTTCTCAGGCGCAAAGCCGGCCAGCGAATCAGGTTGCGGAGTTTGCGGCCCAGGATCATGAAGGGTGCCATCCAGCAGATCGAGTGGCACATGGTCCGGCGGCCAACGGCTATCGCGGGGACTATGATCGCCGTCAAAACGATGAAGTAGACGATGTACATCGGAGCGGAGCTCACCGACACGAAGGAATCCATGTTGTAGAGGGGCTGCACCTTCAGAGTGCCGCCCGCACGAATCAGAAGGAACAGGATCGCGGCAAACCAGGGAACCCAGATCAGGTATTTGATCCAGTCCAGGCGCCTGCGCCTGACCCGGCGGTCGTTCACCAGCTTGCACATCTCCTGCGCCGCGCCCCCTGGGCAGGCCCAACCGCAGTAGGCCCGTCCGAGAAGCAGGGAGGAGAAAAATAGCAGCGCGAAGAACAACAGGCTGCCGCTGATGATCCCCCGGGAAGCGCCGTGCACGCTCAGGAATGGGGAGAGGTAGTTCAGGACTACCGGAAAGAGGAGGAAGAACAACAGAAGCACACCGTTTCGTACTCTCTGTCTCGTCTTTATTCTGGCCATTTCGGTTCTCCCCGGGTTTGAAGCTCTATGAAGCCTCTACAATCTCAGGTCCAGGACCTCCTGGCACACCTGGCTGTGCCTGTTGAAGAAGCGGCGGTAGCCGAACTCGGTTACCAGAAATACGGTGATTGTCACCGAGCCGCCGATACCCAGCATGATGGCGATCTGGTATTTGATAGCATCGAGGGGGGAGACTCCCGCCAGGATCTGGCCGGTCATCATGCCGGGCAGGAAGACGATGCCCATACCCATCATGTTGTTGATGATCGGCATGATGCCGGCGGAGAAGGCCTCTTTGACGAAGGGCCGGGCTGCTTCCTTGGGCGTGGCTCCCAGCATCAGGGCACCCTCCATGCGATCCAGCTGGGAGCGGATGCCGCTGGACAACCGGTCGATGCCTATGGAGATTCCGTTCATCGAGTTGCCGATGATCATCCCGGCCACGGGGATGAAGTAGCGGGAGGCGAACCAGGGACTGACCCGGACGATGACGAAGAGGAAATAGGCCAGGGCCGAAGTTGTTCCGAGGATCATGGAGCCGGCGATCACGATGCGCAGGGCGGGAAACAGGCTTTTCTTTATCCGTCCGAACACCGTGTATATGGCGAAAGCCTCCATCACGGCGAAGATGATCAGGGTGATCCATAGTTTCTCCCAGGAGAACACGTAGGTCAGCACGAAACCGGTCAGGACCAGCTGGGCGGTCATGCGCAGGGATGCCAGGGTGATCTCCCACTCCTTTCCCAGCCGTTTGAGTCGCACCAGGAGCAGCAGCAGGAGAATCATGATGTAGCCCAAGGCCAGATAGAGGATCTCTATTTGTATGATTCCTTCCATTACACAAATCCCCCTTGTGTGCCGCCCTCGTGGGTGACCTGCTGCACCTGTCCGTCCCGGATCCGCACCAGTGTATCGTAGTACCCGGTGAAGCCTTTCTCCGAATGGGTAACCATGATCAGGGTTTTGCAGCGTTCCCGACAGAACTCGGTGACCAGATCGAAGATCAGGACCTCCGTCTCTTCGTCCAGGGACGCCGAAGGTTCGTCCAGGAGCATGACCTCCGGGTCCATCAGCATGACCCTGGCCAGGGCCATGCGCTGCTTCTCCCCGCCGGACAGCCGGGCGGCGTCGGCGGAAAGCTCTTTGTCCAGACCGACCCGGATCATGATGGCTTGAACGGCATCCGGCGACGGTTCCTCCTTCTCCGCCAGGCGGCTGCCGATCAGCAGGTTTTCCCGCACCGTCCCGGCGAAGATCACCGGCATCTGGGTCAGCATTACCACCCTGCGCCGAAGTTGCACCGGATCCATCTGCTCAACGGATTCTCCGAAAAAAAATACCCTGCCGGAGTCCGGTGTGGTCATCCTGTTCAAGATGCGCAGCAGGGTGGTTTTCCCGCCTCCGCTCGGCCCGACAATGGCCGAAACCTTGCAAGCATCTATCTGCAGGCTCTCGATGTTCAGCACATCTTTGAAACGGACGTTGGACAGTGTGAAAGCGATCGACCCCGCAGCCGATTTGGTATTCATGGGACTCTCCCTCTTTGCCCGCATTTTGGCAGAGTCTGGTAAGATGGACAAGCGTATTTCGGTTTAACCGAATCTCCATGTTCATTGCTCGAGATGGGGACTATATTGCGAAAAGCAGCAGTCGAATTCCAAGAATCAAGGTTTCAGGGAAAATGGAAAGAGTGTTGTTCGTTTGTGTGCATAACAGCGCACGGAGCCAGATGGCGGAGGCGTACCTTCGGAAGTACGGGGAAAAACGGTTTGTCGTGGAGAGCGCGGGCCTGGAGCCCGGTACGATCAACCCGCTGGTCGTAGCGGTGATGAAGGAAGAGGGCATCGACCTGTCCGGCATGCAGACCAACAGTGGCCTGCACTGGCCCTTTGACGATCCATCGAAGGCGATGAGGACTCAAGAGGAGAAGCTCTCTCAGGTGCGCCGGGTCCGTGATGAGATCCGGCGGCAGGTCCTGTTGTTTCTGCAATCAACCGGCTGAGGGTTCTGCAGGGAGACGGATCGGCACAAGCGATGCTAATCGTTCCCTATCCCGTTCCAAATATATTCGGGCTACAAATTGTTCTTAGCGGGTAACAGTGATTCATTGCAGCGGGGGAGAATGGTCATTCTCCTGCCCGTTTGCCAGGCAATCGAAAACTGGCTATGGTGAAGCCGACTGAAATAGTGGATGGTGTTGTTGCACCGCTAATGTACACATGCTGGCGTTTCCGTCTGATTACGAGCTTGTCAGAATTTGATTGGCCCGAGCGCACTCCGGCTTTGTGAGTCGAAAGGGCTATATATTGTCCAATATCTTTCGATACGGCTGAATCATCTGCTGTTTGATCATCCTCGGGAAGTGCCGGCGGATGCCGGGAAGCCCGGTGATGAGCCAGCCCAGGCGCACCAGGATCTGCCGGCCGATCTTGCGTTGCGGAAAATCGTATATTCCCAGCTGTTTGTAGGCCTTGTGGTCGGCCCGGAACACGATGCGCAGCCCCCCCCAAATGTCGTCCCGAAAGATCTTCATGCCCCCGATGCCGAGAAAGGTTTGCGGCCGAATGTAGCCGCTTCCGGCCTGCCGGATCAGCTGATCGGCCAGAGTATCTATCCTTTCTTCGATCCCGTCCGCACCCATCTGTTCATCCGAGACGAATCCCACCAGGTTGGACCGCTGTATCTCCATCCAGGCCTCGTAGACCTGGCGCAGCTCGGGCAGCTGGCTCAAGGGACCGCTGACCAGAAAGGCTATCTGTTTGCCTATCAGGGAGGGGGTGTGGCAGTTGAAGAAGCTTCTGTCGAAGAACTGCCGCCACTTCCAGGACAGCTGCCGGTCCACGATCGTCCCGGCATAAACGATCACATCGGCGGATTTCAGGATGGAGTTGTAAAACTCGGTGAATCCGTCTTTGCCCGTATAGGCGCAGCGGTTGTCGAAGCCGCAGCGCAGGCATCCCAGGCAGCCTCCCGTGATGTCCAGGTCGTAGAGGTTGTAGATCTCCACCGGATCTTCGATGCTCTGGGAAAACCGTTCGACCATGGCCTGCAGGTTCCGGTGTTGCGGTTGGGCATCTGTAAGGACGACGACCCGCTTGTTTGCAGCCGCAACCCGGCGAGCCGCCGGCTTCAGGGGCGGGCAAAGAGCCCGGTGCTGGAGGGGAGGGTACAGGCGCTGGGGCTTCTCCTCGTTCACGATCCCCCGGAAGAAGCTCTGAGCGAACAGCTCCAGACGTTCCTGCTCGGGTTTTTTCATCAGATCGTGCATGTTGGCGGAGTAGAAACCAAGGTACCTCATGCCCAGATCTTCACTGATCCCGCGTATGTAGGCGTGGGCCGCGTTGTCGTAGAAGTTGATCGATGTGGAAAGCGCCGCGGCATAGCGCCCTGCGAACGCCCCGCCGGCGCCCCTCTCCCCGATCAGTTCGATAAAGCGCTTGTACTGGGAGCTGACCAGCAGGATGTAGAGTGGAAAGGCCCACAGCACGCCCTCGGCGCTGCGTATCTCCTCGATGATCGCCCCGAATCGGCCGGGATCCTTCTCCAGGCCGTGGATCCTATGGGCGACGTGGAACACCTTGAGCTCATGCTCGGGATGCCGCTTGGCGATGTAGGTGACGTACTGCATGGTTACGCTTGCCGGGCCTTTGGGGCTTCCGTTCAACACAACAATCTTCATGTCTCGTTCCTCCTGATATAACGATGTTAATATAACTTTGTTACATATAGGCGCAAAAATAAAACCGTCCGGGCGTCCCTCACGCCTCCTCCTCGGGGTGATCCGCCATCCCGCCGCCGGTGTAGAAGCGGAGGAACAGAGTTTTGAGCTCCTCCCGGTCCATACCCTCGGCCAGCTGCAGGGTTCCGGACATCAGCAGGGAGGAGAAGCCGTGCAGCATGATCCAGCCCATCATGGCGCCGTAGCGGTGATCGATATGATGGGTCTTGGAGGAGGCCATCCGCTCCAGGGCATTGCGAGCCGCGTAGTAGGTGTAGTACAGCACCGGCTGGTCCGCCTCCCCAAGGGGGGTGCTGCCGATCGGAGTTTCGAACAGCAGGCGGTAGAGGTTGGGATCCTCTTCGGCGAATTCGATGTATTCGGCTCCCAGCCGATGCAAGCTCTCGTGGGGGTCGAGCTGCGGATCGATGGCACGGATCCGCCGATTCAGCTTCTCCGCCGCGGCCAGTTTGATCTGAAGAAGAAGGGCCTCTTTACTGTCGAAGTAGTGGTAGATGGCGGTGGCGCTCACGCCGACCCGACGAGCCAGATCCCTCATGTTGAGAGATTCGTGTCCCGAGGCGGCCACGATCCGCTCGGCTTCCGCCAAGATCCTTTCGGGAAGCTCGGGATTCGCCAGTCTGGTCATGCTTCTTTTTGCTTCTCCTTCAGCCAAAAACAACTAAATCTTAACATTGTTAAAATAACATAGTTAAGTTAGACTGTCAACGGAAATCTGAAAAAAAGTAAAAAAAGCAGATGGAGATCCGGGAATCAGTCCCTGATGTGCCGGGCTGCAAAATCCCCGGCGATGGGGAAACGGTACAGTTCGCCTCGATAGGCGTTGACCATGCCGATGATCCAGTAAACGAGACTCAGGATGAATCCGGCCAGGGCGAATAGCCGGCCAATCAACGGGATTCGTATCAGGATTCCGAGGGTCAGGCTCATCCCGCCGAAAAACACGAGGGATTGCAGCGCATGGAAGCGGACGAAGCGGCTGTCCTTCTCCAGCAGAAAAATGATCAGTCCCGATATCCAGCCGAACAGGTAGGCTATCAGGGCGGCAATGTTCTCGCTCATGTTCAGAGAGGATCGAAAATTCACTACTTTTCCTCCTCGGGCTGTACTGTTTAAAAAGTAGAAACGAGGGGCAGCAAAGTCAAGGACGGGAATTTGCCGGACGGGAAAGACCCTGGCGGGGCTTGCGCTCTGTACAGCCTGGAACAAACATGACATACTTGGAACTTCCAAATCAGATGGAGTGTCCCTTTGAAGAAGACGAGTGATCTTAGAATACGATTCGTCGACCCCCTGATCAGCCCCAAGGAGCTGAAAGAGTCTCTCCCTCTACCCGACGACTCCGCCGACACGGTGATGGAAAGCCGAGCTGTGATCCAGCGAATCCTGGCCAGGAAGGACGACCGTCTGCTGGCCGTGGTTGGTCCCTGCTCGATTCATGACTACAAGGCTGCCGTCGACTACGCGGCCAGGCTCGCGGAACTGAAGAAGCGAATAGAGCAGCGGATCTACCTGCTGATGCGGGTATACTTCGAGAAACCCCGTACAACCATTGGCTGGCGGGGCCTGATCGTCGATCCTCATCTCGATGGTAGCTACCGGATATCCGAAGGTTTGAACCTGGCCCGCCGTCTGCTCATTGAGATCACCGGGATGGGTGTGCCCGCTGCCACGGAGATGCTCGACCCGATCGTTCCCCAATATATCGATGATCTGATCAGCTGGGCCGCCATCGGAGCGAGGACGACCGAGAGCCAGACCCATAGAAATATGGTCAGCGGCCTGTCCATGCCCGTCGGGTTCAAAAACGGGACCGACGGAAATCTGCAGATCGCCATCGACGCCATGGCCGCGGCCCGGCATCCCCATCACTTCATCGGTATAGATCAGGAGGGGAAGACCAGCGTTCTGGGCACAAATGGCAACACGGACACCCATGTTATCCTGCGAGGAAGCCGCACCGGCATCAACTATCGAAAGCCGGAGATCGTGTATGCCGCCGAGCTGCTGAAAGAGGCGGGATTTTTGCCTTCCATCATGGTGGACTGCAGTCACGGAAACTCCGACAAGAAGGCAGACCGGCAGGAGGAGGTCCTGCGGAGCCTTCTGGAATCCAGGGGCAGCGGATGCCGGGATGTGATCGGATTCATGATGGAGAGCAATCTGTACGGCGGCAATCAGGAAATACCCCGCGACCCAAGCCGGCTCAAGTTCGGGGTCTCCATCACCGATCCCTGCCTGAGCTGGGAGAAGACCGAGCAGCTGCTATTATACGCTTACCAGCATCACACCGTCGGCGGTTGAACGCCGGCGCCGGTGTCCACAGCGGGCCAGGGCAGCGCGGAAGGCAAGATCAGATCCACCTGAACTAGCGGAGCAGGACCCCGTAGATCCCGCGGAAGAAGGCGACGGAGCCCCGGCGGAGGTTGCGCAGGCTGTAGCCGCCCTCCTGAACGATCAGCAGAGGGCGGCGAAGGCGAGCCAGGCGGGCGCCGATGGTCTGGAGAGCCTTCGGGCTCAGGGCGAAGGAACCGGTCGGGTCCCCGGTCATCGTGTCATAGCCGAGGGAAATAACCAGGAATGCCGGTTTGAATCGGTCGATAATATCGATGGCTTTATCAAGGGTGTTGAGATAAAGCTCATCCCCCGCGTTTTCGGGCAGAGGAAAGTTCTTGTTCCAGCCTCGTCCGAATCCCTCGCCGATCTCGTCGGCGAAACCCGAAAAGTACGGATAGGCGCAATTCGGGTGGCCGTGGATCGAAAGGGTGAGCACGTCGGAGCGGGTCCAGAAAATGTCCTGGGTGCCGTTTCCGTGGTGGAAATCGATATCCAATACGGCTACCTTGCCCTCCCCGGACAGCGCCTGAGCGGCTACTGCAGCGTTGTTGAAGTAGCAGAAGCCGCCGAACACCCGCCGGCCCGCGTGGTGACCCGGCGGACGGCAGAGGGAGTAGGCCACCGGACGGCCTTCCAACAGCTCCCCCGCGCCGCTCAGCGCTACATCCACCGCCGCCCGGGCGGCCCGATAGGCATTCTGATCCAGAGGGGTGAAGGTGTCGATACAGTAGTAGCCGGCCCGCACGGCCAGCTCCTTGGGCTTGCGTTCGGGGCGCCGAATCGGGAAGACGTAGGGATACACGGGACGGCTGGGAGCCAGCTTCTCGCATACGGTTTTCAGATAGGTGACGAAATCCGCATCGTGTACCTCCCTCAAGCGCCGGCCGCCGTGGGATTCGGGGCAGACGCGGTCGAAGTAACCCGTTTCGGAAAGAACCTGCTCCAGGATCTCGATCCGGGCGGGGCGCTCAACATAACCCCGCTCCCGGACGTGGTGGATGCGGTGAACCGACGAGCTTATCAGAGCCATCTCCCTCTGCAGCCGTTCATCCGGCCGGACCTCTGGCTCGACCGTTTCGACCCGACTGTAGCGGGGCTCGCGGAAGCGCACCGGATCGTCCTTGATCGAGCGCACCACCATCTCGATATAGTCCTGGCTCACGATGTGTCCGTACTTGCGCTGGAGGATCAGCCGTACTGCGGATCGACATTCTCGCCTGCCGAGGGGATGGGTCCTGCCCAGAGGGTCGAACAGCAGATAGGGGGCGGGGGAATCGTCGATCGGGGTCTCGTAGGCGGTTCCGCTCATGGGGAAGACCCCGTAGTACTCGTAGAACTTCAGACGCCTGCGGTTCTCCTTCAGGAGCGTTGGATCCTTCACCACTGTCGGATCGTCGGGCAGGGCTTCCAGGTACAGACCCCGGGAGCCGAGACGCTGGAGCATATCCCGGCTGGCCTCGTAGAGGGCGCTGCCCAGCCCGCCCCCCTTGATCTGCGGACGAATGGCGATATAGTCCAGAAGAGAAGCGTTGATCTCGGGAAAGTGGAGGATCAGAGAGAAGCCGGTGACCCTGCGGTCCGCGGTTTGGGAGGTGAGCAGGATCGTGCGGTAGCCGAAGCTGAAGGGTTTGTCGAGCATGTCGGGTATCTTGTCCGCGTAGGCGGGAATCGCCGCAAAGTTGCTTTGGAAGATCTCCTGGACCTGACGGATTTTCTCCGCATCCCTGGCCAGCGCCCCGCTGTACACCCGACGAATGGAAATCATGGCACCCAAGAAACCCTAAAATAAATTTTCAAAATTTAATGATCCAACCACTTGTAATTTCCGTATATTATACTATGATGTGCCCGCCGAAAATACCGATTGATCAAGATTTTCTGCGGGTGCGAAGAGATCACGGAGCGATATATTTCGCTCGAAGAATTCTGTGAGGTGCTGATAAGAAGTGGGCGCGTTGCGTTTGTGTGACGATGCCGGTAAGCCCCTCGGTGGTAACCTGTTGTTCGAAGACTTCGAGGGAGAGTTGGCTCCCTCGAACCCTTCAGCAACAAAGGAGTCCCATGGCAAATGGAGACAAAACAAGGTTGTACCGCCGAGGAGGACGAGCCTCCGGACGTACGTCCAAAAACCACAAAAGTCGCCTTCCTTGATCCCAAGCTCAAAGAGGTCGTCGTTGTGGAGCCGAATCGATCCGATCAGCCGTTGTCTGACCTCCGGATCGAAAGCAGCTCCCAAGGCAGATCCCGGCAGGGGCGCATCGTTTTCCACCAGCCCAGCTTTCCCTTCGATGAACATTACCCCGCCGTAGTTAACGTTTCATCTCATCTTATCCATAAATTTCCGATCAGTCCCGATTCGCAAGCGTTCCGAAAAGCGTTCTTTCCCGAGTCCACCGCAGCGCAATGGAATGACTGGCACTGGCAGCTTCGTCACAGGATCCGCCGCCTGGAACAGCTTACTGCCTTCCTCGAGCTGACTATGGACGAGATGACCGCCATCCTCCGCCACCGTGGAAGCCTGCCGTTGGTGATCACTCCGTACTACGCCGGTCTGCTCGATCCGGCGGATCCCGGCCAGCCGCTGCGGCGCACGGTCGTGCCGGTGAATGACGAGTACCTGCTATCTCCCGGCGAGGCTGAGGATCCCCTGGGTGAGGAGGATGACAGCCCCGTGCCGGGCCTGATACACCGCTACCCGGACAGGGTCCTGTTTCTGGTCACCCACTTCTGCTCCACGAACTGCCGCTACTGTACCCGTTCGAGAATCGTGGGTTCGGAGCAGGGGCAGGCCGGAATGAAGCGCCGCTGGCAGCGGGCGATCGAGTACATCGAGAACACCCCTCGAATTCGGGATGTACTGCTGTCCGGAGGAGATCCCCTCACATTGAGCGATGAGAAGCTCCAGTGGCTGTTGAGCCGCCTGAGTAAGATCCCCCATGTGGAGATGATCCGGATCGGGACCAAGGTGCCGGTGGTTCTGCCCCAGAGGGTCACCCCCGCCCTGGTGCGGATGCTCAGGGCTCATCATCCTCTCTGGATGAGCATTCACTTCACCCATCCTCGGGAGCTGACTCAGGAAACTGCCACGGCCTGCGCCCGCCTGGCTGATGCGGGGATTCCCCTGGGCAGCCAGACCGTGCTGCTTGCCGGAATCAACGACAGCGTAGACACGATGAAAGCTCTGTTTCACGGGCTGCTGCGCCTGCGGGTCAAACCCTACTATCTGTACCAGTGTGACCCGATCTCGGGATCGGCGCACTTCCGCACGTCTGTGCAAAAGGGTCTGGAGATCATCGAAGGATTGAGGGGGCATACCTCGGGTTACGCCGTGCCGACCTACGTGATCGACGCCCCCGGCGGCGGAGGAAAGATCCCCCTGCTTCCCGAGTACGTGGTGGGCCGAGATGGAAAGGATCTGATCCTGCGGAACTACCAGGGGCGAACCTTCAGCTATCCCGATTCCGCGGCCGCCACGGTGTCCGCTGTTTCGAATTGCGCTCGACGATGAACACAGCTGACCGTATAGTAATTCTCCACGGGCGGGTTGGAGCCGAGGCCAGAGCGGATGAGCAGGATGTGTTGACGGAGGTCCGGCAGGTATCCGCCGCCCTGACCGATCTGGGCTATAAAGCGATCCCCCTGCCTCTGTCCCTGAATCTGGAGGCGGCAGCCGATGAGCTGCGCCGGCTGGCGCCCCTGTTGGTGTTCAATCTGGTGGAGTCCATTGAGGGTCAGGACCGACTGCTTCATCTGGCTACATCCCTCCTGGATCTGTTGGGCATCCCCTACACCGGAACCGGTAGCCAGGGGATGTTTCTTGCCTCCAACAAGGTACTGGCCAAGCGGCTGATCCTCCAAGCGGGTATCTCCACGCCCCCTTGGAGTGGGGCGGAGGAGACGCTGATCACAGGACCCTGTTTTGGCCCCCCCTACGTGGTGAAGTCTATTTGGGACAATGCCTCCCAGGGTTTGGGGCGGCTCTTTGAAAGCAGAGAAAAGCTCCAAGAGTATCTCTTTGACCTGGCCCCATCAGACCGTCTTGCCAATACGTTCGTGGAACGCTATATCGGGGGGCGGGAGTTCAACCTCTCCCTCCTTGGCAGCGCCGGGCAGGCCGAAGTGCTGCCGCCCGCCGAGATGCTTTTTGTCGACTATCCGCCGGAGATGCCGAGGATCGTCGGCTACGCGGCCAAGTGGGACCCCTCGTCATTCGAATATAACCATACGGTTCGCAGATTCGATTTCGATGAGGAGGATCGGCAGCTGATCGGGAAGCTGAGCGAAATCGCCCGTGCCTGTTGGGATCAGCTGGAGATGGACGGCTACGCCAGAGTTGATTTTCGGGTCGACGATCGGGGCACTCCCTGGGTTTTGGAGGCGAATCCCAATCCATGCATCTCGGCGGATGCCGGTCTGGTCGCTGCCGCCTCCCGCGCCGGCTTGTCGCACCGGGATCTGGTGCAGCGAATCCTTCAGCGGGTATTGCAGAAGATCGCTGCCGGTCAGTCCTGCCAACGTGTGGGCAGCGGGCCATGAGTGTATCTACAGATCCAACACACGATTTGACCGGCGGAATCTCCGTACGCCTGCGCGAACAGGTTCGACAGGATGACCTGGTTGCGGTTCGGCGAATCACCGAATCGAGCGGTTTTTTTCAGGCAGCGGAGATCGAGGTGGCGGTGGAACTGGTGCAGGCGCGGCTGTCTCAGGGTACGGCCAGCGGCTACCATTTCCTCTTTGCCGATGCGGCTCCACCGATCCTCCTGACCATCGGCTACAGCTGTTTCGGGCCGATCCCCTGCACGCAAAGCTCTTTTGATCTTTACTGGATCGCGATCCAAGACGGTTATCGCCGCATCGGCCTGGGAAAACTGCTGCTCGCCGAAAGTGAGGGCATAATCCGGCGTATGGGAGGAGGGCGGATCTACGTCGAGACTTCCAGCCGCAGCCAGTACGAACCGACCCGTATCTACTACAGCCGCAGCGGGTACCTGCAGCAGGCCCTGATTCCGGAGTTCTACGCTCCTGGGGACGGGAAAATCATCTACGTGAAGGAACTTCTATGAAAATCGCTCTGACCTACGACCTGCGCAGCCACTATCTGGGTCTCGGCTATACGGATGAGCAAACCGCCGAGTTCGACAGTCCGGCCACGATCCAGGCCATCACTGCCGCTCTCTCCGAGTTGGGCCACGAGCCGATTCAAATCGGGCATGTCCGGGAACTGACCCGCCGTCTCGCCGCCGGGGAGCGCTGGGACCTGGTGTTCAACATCGCCGAAGGCCTGGACGGATTGGGCAGGGAAGCGCTGATCCCGGCGCTGCTCGACGCCTACCGCATCCCCTACACCTTCTCCGATCCCTGCGTGATGGCTGTCAGCCTGCACAAAGGCTTTACCAAGAGCATCTTGCGGGATGCGGGCCTATCCACCCCGGATTTCGCCCTGGTCCGGGAGGCCGCGGATATAGACAGCGTCGATCTGCCCTATCCCCTGTTTGCCAAACCCGTGGCCGAGGGTACGGGAAAGGGGATCAGCGGAGCGTCCCGGATCGAAGATTCCGCTGACCTGCGGCGGTGCTGCCTCGACCTGCTGGCAACGCACCGGCAGCCGGTGCTCGTGGAGCGCTACCTCCCCGGCCGCGAGTTCACTGTGGCAATCCTGGGTACCGGATACCGGTCCTCGGTCCTAGGCACATTGGAGGTCATCATCCGGGAGCAGGGAGAACAGGGCGTCTACACCTATCGCAACAAGGAGAGCAGCGAGGAGCTGGTGAAATATCGATTTCTCGGAGTTTCGGATATGCAGCCGGTGGAGGATCTTGCTCTGCGAGCCTGGCGGCTGCTCGGCTGCCGGGATGCGGGGCGCATCGACATCCGCCTGGACGAGGGCGGCGCCCCGGCGATCATGGAATTGAATCCTCTGGCGGGCCTGCACCCGACCCATTCGGATCTTCCCATGATAGCCACGGCCGTCGGGATGGGGTACCGAGAGCTGATCGACCGGATCGTCACCTCGGCCATGCGGCGCAGCGAGTCTCAAGTGCCCGAGGCTGCGCCGGAAGCGCTCTCTTCCAGCTCGATCTTGGTCTGATGCTTCACGGTGGAAAGAACGAACATGCTGCTGAACTTGCCGACTTTCTGCAGACGGGCCAGTTTGTTGAAGACGAAGGCGTCGTAGCCGGGGATGTCGTCGGCCACCACCTTCAGCAGGTAATCCTTGTCCCCCGACAGGCGGTAGCACTCCAGCACCTCCGGCATCCTGCTTATCTCATCAGAGAGATGTTGAATCGTTTGCTGGGTGTAGTCGTTCATCGTGATGAAGACGAAGGCGATAATCGACTTGCCGACGGCTTGAGGATCCACCAGGGTCACGGTTTTTTTGATGATCCCGCTCTTCTCTAATTTTCTCACCCGTTCGAACACAGTGGCCGGCGCCAGCCCGATGATGCCGGCCAGTTCGGCATTTGTAATCGATCCGCGCTCCTGGAGGATGTTCAGGATTTTACGATTCGTTTCGTCGATGGGTTTCATTTCTGTTGTCCGAATAAAGATTGCCCATACAGCGATTATAACAAAGATTCTTTTTATAACAAGTGCGTTCAACAAATATCCTTAGCTGTGAGCTGAACGTTCCGTATTGATTCCCTCCGGCAGAGTGTGTATGATGCCAGGGTTATCTTTTCCTGTACGCAGAAGGAGTTTTTGATGCCTGAGATGGTCCTCTTGGGAGATGAGGCTATGGCCATGGGTGCGATCGATGCCGGGATTTCGGCTGCCTACGCTTATCCGGGAACCCCCTCTTCGGAGATCATGGAGTACCTTCAATCAGCCGCTCCGCGCTACGGCGATTACGTGGCCGAGTGGTGTTCCAACGAAAAAACAGCCTATGAGGCGGCGGTAGGGGTGTCCCTGGTAGGTCGGCGCGTTCTGGTCAGCATGAAGCACGTCGGTCTGAATGTGGCCGCCGACCCTTTCATCAATTCGGCGCTGCTGGCCATCCACGGGGGTCTGGTCCTGGCCGTGGCCGATGACCCGGGCATGCACTCCTCCCAGAACGAGCAGGACAGCCGTTTCTACGCCGACTTCGCCCGTATCATCTGCCTGGAGCCGAGGACTCAAGCCGAGGTATACGAGATGACCCGGGAGGCCTTCGACCTGTCTGAACAGTTCCACATCCCGGTTATGGTGCGCCTGACCACCAGGATCGCCCATTCCCGGGCCGTGGTCCACACAGGGCAGCGGCGGGCCCAGAATCCGGTGAACAAATCCACGGAAAAGGCCGGCTGGATGCTGCTGCCGGCCACGGCCCGCAAGCTCTGGGCTGAGCTGTTGGCTGCGCAGGATCAGTTCCTCGAGTACGCCGAAAACTCCCCCTACAACAGCCTGGAGCTGAACGAAAAGTTCACGGATTTCGGGGTGATCACGGCGGGTTTGGGCTGGAATTACTTCATGGAGAATCGAGACGAGCTGCCGGTGCGGCCTTCTCACCTCCACATCAGCGTGTATCCGCTCCCGGTGGAAAAAATCCGCAGGCTGGCCGAGCACGTGAAGCGGATCGTGGTGATCGAAGAGGGATTCTCCTTCGTGGAGCGGGCCATGCTCGGGATTCTTCCCCCTTCGGTGAAGATCTCCGGCAGGGAAGATGGGGCACTGCCCCGCACCGGAGAGCTGACTCCCGACAATGTGCGGGGGATCCTCGGCCTGGAGCCCAAACAGGGGATCGACACAACCGGTGTGGAGATTCCCGGCCGGCCGCCCCAGCTGTGCGCCGGTTGTCCCCACAGAGACAGCTACGACGCCCTCAACCAGGCCCTGACCGGTTTCGAGCCGAAGCTCGTGACCTCCGATATAGGCTGCTACACCCTGGGCTATCTCCCGCCGCACCAGGCCATTGAAACCTGTCTCTGCATGGGCGCCTCCGTGGGTATGGCCAGGGGAGCGGCGGAGGCCGGATTTCATCCCGCCGTGGCGGTGATCGGGGACAGCACCTTTCTGCACTCGGGGATCACACCCCTCGTGGATGCGGTCGCCTCCGGGGCAAATATGACCTTGCTCATCCTGGACAACAGTACCACGGCCATGACCGGCGGACAGCGCACCATCCTGACCTCCTCCCGATTGGAGAAGCTGGTTCACGGTTTGGGGGTGGATCCAGATCATATCAAACTGATCATCCCGCTCAAAAAGCACACAGAGGAAAACGCCGGGATCATCCGCCGTGAGATCGAGCACCAGGGGATTTCGGTAATCATCGCCTTGCGGGACTGCATCCAGACCCTGAAGGAGAGAAAGAAGAAGGAGGCGGGGCAGTGAAGTACGACGTGATCCTGGCCGGCGTGGGCGGTCAGGGGGTTTTATCCGTGGCCGCGGTCATCGCACTGGGTGCCAAGAACAGTGGTCTTTCGGTTCGCCAGTCCGAGGTCCACGGCATGGCTCAGCGGGGCGGGGCGGTCCAGGCTCACCTCCGTCTCTCCGACCGCACGATCGTAAGCGATCTGATCGGCAAGGCCAGCGCCGACATGATCCTCAGCATGGAGCCGATCGAATCCCTGCGCTACCTCGAGTACCTGAAGTCGGAGGGTGTTCTGATCACATCCTCCGATCCGGTGAAGAACATCTCCAACTATCCGGATCTGGAGGAAATCTACACCCGCATCCGCTCCCTCCCCTCGAGCCGCCTGATCGAAGCGGCCGATCTGGCTCAGGAGGCCGGTTTCGCTCGCTCCACAAACATGGTCATGGTCGGCGCCGCTTCGCGATACCTGCCTGTGGAGGAGAAGCATCTGTTGGCTGCGATCCAGGAGCTGTTCTCCCGCAAGGGGGAAAAGGTAGTCGAGACGAACCGCAGGGCCTTTCAGGCCGGCAGAGATACGGTGGTCTCAGCCCGCTGATTCTCTGGCGATCAGCTGCTCCAGGATTTCGGCGGACTTCAGTACTACCCTGTGGCACTCGCGCTTCTTGGTCCAATAGCGATCTTTGAGGGTTTTGCAGTCGATTGATCCCATCTGCCGCCGGTACTCCTCGAGGAACTCGGCGCACAGCTCCTTGAGCCGGGGTGTGTCATGCCCCTTCTCCTTGGCGAAAATTCTGCCCAATACCATCACCGCCCCGCTCAGGGCTCCGCAGGTCGCCTCTACACCCATTCCCCCGCCGAATCCCGCGGCCAGCTTGAAGGCCTCAGCATTCAGGTCGAGGTTGTACACCTTATTGGCGCCGAACAGGATGGTTTCCGCGCAGTTCAGATCCTCTTTCTTCATATAGCCGTCGTTGACCAACTCGCTCAGCCGCATCGTTCTCTCCTGTTGTCCTTGGTTGCTTGATCTCCCCCTGGCCGATTACCGAACCGCGCACCATAATAGCTGATCCGCCCCGGCCGGGGCAAGAGCTCTGCGCTTGCAGAATGCCCGGGGTGCACTATAATCTGCATATGGCCGACCGAGATGATTCCTTCAGCGATCGGGTCAAGCGGCTGATCGCGGGCATTCCCAGCGGCAAAGTGGCCACCTACGGACAGATCGCCGCCTGTGCCGGCAACCACCGGGCCTCCCGGCAGGTCGCCTGGCTGCTGCACTCCTCCTCCAGAAAGGATAAGCTTCCCTGGCACCGGGTCATCAACAGCAGGGGCGGCATCTCCCTGCCTGTAGGCGGCGGCTTCGAAGAGCAGAGGATGCTGCTGGAGGCTGAGGGGATCGCAGTGGATCCGAAGGGCCGGATCAATTTAAAAAAGCATCTCTGGAATCCGGGCGACATGCCTTAGTTATTCGCCCCCGCCTGAAAACACCGCATCCGCCTCCAACAAGGAGTGTTGCCCACAACGGCTTCCGGGTGAGGGCGATCTCGATGGCCTTGAGGATCACCATACTGCTGGCCGTGGCGCGGGTTACCGTGTCCACCTGCACGGACTGGGCTCTCAACACCCTGGATGGGATCTCCCGCTCGGCCTTCTTACCGAGCAGGGTGCGATGTTCCAGGATTTCGATCTTCTGGATTCTTCCTCCGGCCACCTCGACCGAGACCACCGCCTTTACAGGTCCGGCTTCATATTCCCCCGGGTTTACTATACCGCACTCCGGGATGGAACACTGAAAGCGGTCGATCGTTCTGTCTATAGCTACTGGACCACGATCTCACCGAGCCACTTGACCCAGCGATTGCCCGGTTGGTCTCTGGCCACCACCCGCAGGGGATAGCCGTGCACCTTGGGAAGAGGCTTGTCCTCAAAGGCGTAGGCGATAAGCATGCCCTCGCCCTTGACCTCATTGAGCGTCAGGTTTGCGCTGTACTTTCCGTCGGCCGCCACGAATTTGAGCTGTTCTGCTTCCGGCATTACTCCCGCCCGTTCCAGGAGATCGGTGATCCGTACTCCGGTCCAGTTTCCTTCATCCGTGAAGAAACCGGGACAGACCAGGGTGGTGAACTCCCTATGCGCTTCCATGGCCTTGATCTGCTCCAGACTGAGGTTCAACGGCGTGTCTACGGCCCCACTGATCTTCAGCCGGTATGTCTCTATATCGATATCTACGGGTGTGCCGGTGACGTGCAGGCCTTCGACCAGGGGGTAGGAGCCTCCGATTCCCGACACCCATGGAGTTGACTCCCCAGTGCCGGAATCCGCCGCGGCCTGCTTCTGTTCCGTGCAGCCGAGCAGCCCGGCCGAAGTGAGTCCGATCAGCCAGATTAGAACAAGGGTTGCGGTTTTGTTGTATCGTTTCATAGCCTGATTTATATTGCTGATTTTATTGATAATGTTTATGCTACCTGCTGAGTGTGCAGATGTCAAGCAGGGAGTGCGACGGAGCCCCTCCCGCGGGGAAGGCCGCCCAGTCCGCAGGTGCCGGCAGCACGGGGTCGTCCAGGCGGCAGGGGCCCGCCCAGGGCTACCCCGAAGGGGCGAAACTCTCCACGTACTCGAGGCTCTGGTGGCGGAAATAGGTGTTGTACAGCTCGGCGTAGTGTCCGCCCCGCTCCAGCAGCTGGTCGTGGGTCCCGGTTTCGATGATCCGGCCTTCACGGATCACGATGATCCGATCGGCATGGCGCACCGTGGACAAGCGATGGGCGATCACGATCGAGGTCCGGTCCCGCATGACGGTCTCCAGCCCCTCCTGGATCTGGGCTTCGGTAAAGGGGTCGATGCTGGCAGTAGCTTCATCCAGGATCAGGATCCTGGGATCTTTCAGCAGGACCCGCGCCAGGGCCACCAGCTGGCGTTGCCCCATGGACAGGCTCATCCCCCTGCTGCCGACCTCGGTCTCCAGGCCGCCGGCCAGGGTTTCCAGCCAGCTGCCCTCTGAGATCCGCATCGCCGCTTCACAGACCTGTTCATCTGTGGCTTCCGGCAGGCCGTAGCGGATATTCTCCCGCACGGTCCCGGAAAACAGAAACGGATCCTGAGGCACGAAGCCCACCTGCCGACGGTAGGTCTGCAGATCGAGCCGGCGGATGTCCGTGCCGTCGATGGCGAGCTCCCCCTCCTGGAACTCGTAGTATCGCCCGATCAGACGAACCAGGGAGCTCTTTCCCGCACCGGTGTGCCCGACCACAGCCAGGTTCTCCCCGGCCGGGATCGCAAGGGAAAAACCGGAAAGCACCTGCTCCCGGCCCGTGTAGGAGAAGGACAGATCGCGGAAATCGATCCGTCCCTCCAGTCGATCGACAGACACCCCGCCGGTCTGAAGGACCTTGGGTTTGGCGTCGATCAGGGCGAAGACCCTTTCGGCCGCGGACAGGCCGTCCTGGAACTGGCTCCAGAAGCTCGCGATGCTGATCAGAGGCCACCAGAACAGAGTCACCCCCTGCATGAACAGGTACCATTCACCCGGGCTGAAGTTTCCCAGACGTACGGTTGCACCGCCTGTGTACACCAGCAGGGCGATGGCCATTCCGGATGTGAGCCCGAGGATCGGGAAGATGCTGTTCATTACCAGACCACGCACCAGCCCCACCCGGTAGGCCTTCCTGTTGTTCCCCAGGAAACGGTCGTAGATCGACTTTTCCTGGCGAAAGCTCTTGGCTACCACGATCCCGCTGATCGACTCCTGGATCTCCGCGTTGATTACCGCCGTGACCCGTTTGGCGTTTCGGGTGACCTTGCGGGCGATGCGGCGAAAAGCCAGGGCGATCCCGAAGGCGATCGGGCTCATGGCGAAGATCAGGGCGGTGAGGCGTACGTTGATGAACAGCAGCCATACGGTCAACAGCAGCACCAGAAGCAGCTGGCTGGCCACGTCCAGGACCAGATTCACGACGTTGGAGAAGTCCTGGGTATCAGAGGTGACCCGGCTGACGATCTTGCCGGAGGGATGTTCGTCGAAGAAAGACAGATCGTTGTCCAGCACCGAGCGGAACACATCCTGGCGCAGATTCAGGACGACATTCCCCACCACCTTGGCGGACAAGACCTGGCGTATGTAGTTGAAGCTCCAGGCGAACACACCCAGCAGCAGAACGCCCAGGGACAGCGCCAGGAGATTCCCGGTCGATGGATTTTCCACTACCAGATCCAGAGATCGGGAGACCAGGATGGGACCGCCGGTGCCGGCGGCGGAGGACAGGGCCAGCATAGCCGCGGCCAGCAGCATCTGCCTCCGGGCGGGGCGGAAGTATCCGCCGATGCGCCGGATCAGCTCGGTGTCCTTGTAGTTGCGGTCGTAGTCTTCGCTGTCCAGTCCGTCAAGCAGGAAGGGCATGGTTTTCTCTTTCCTCGTAGCGGGAGAAGATCCGCCGGTATTCGCTGCTTCGCTTCAGAAGCTCCTCATGCGTGCCCTGATCGATCAGCCTGCCCTTGTCCAGAACCAGGATTCGGTCGGCCCAGCGGATCTGGCTGAGGCGATGGGTGATGATGAAGGTCGTTCGGTTGCTGGAGATGCGGTGCATGGCCCGTTGGATCTGGTCCTCCGTTGCGCTGTCGATGGCGCTGGTGGAATCATCCAGGATCAGAATCCTGGGATCCGTCAGGAACGCCCGGGCGATGGCGATTCTCTGCTTCTGCCCGCCGGACAGGGCCACCCCTCTTTCTCCGATCTCCGTGTCGTAGCCCTCGGGGAAGGAACGGATGAAACCGTCGGCCTGAGCTTCCCGGGCGGCCTGCTCGATCTGCTCGGTGTCGGCATCCATGCAGCCGAAGGCGATATTTTCCCTCAAGCTGCGGGAGAAGAGGAACACGTCCTGTTCGATCGTCGAGATCTGGGAACGAAGGGCCTCCAGGCTCCAATCCCGCACATCCCGACCGTCGACCCGCACCGTACCGGAGGTGGCATCGAAGATGCGGTTGATCAGGCGGGTGAGGGTGGTCTTCCCGCTGCCGGTCTGTC
>CAZPPB010000056.1:0-21108 GCA_964588355.1 uncultured Spirochaetaceae bacterium
AGGGTAGAAGTCTTCAACGGCATTCTCCTCTTCTGATATTGTCGGAATGCCGCAGGGGATGCTTAGTGTTTTTGAGGGTTCGGCGCGCGGACGCCGCTTCAGTTAGCCCAGGTAGACGATGATTCCAACAGCGGTGTTGTTGCCCAGCCCCAGATCGACGAAGAAGTCCGGTTCGTCTATCGTGAACAGCAGGCTGTACTCCCCGAACAGGCTGAGGTTCTCGACCAGCTCGAACTGCAGCCCCTAGGATACCGCCGAAGTAGAATGCGAAGTCGTTGGCCGCCGCACTCTCCAGCCGCAATCCCGCCAAACCCCCGAGATAGGGGGATACCCGGCGCTGGAGCAGGTGGTACTCGTAGGCCGCGCTCAATCCGAAGGTCGTGGTCGAGGTTACACCATTGTACTCGAAATCGAGCAGCCCCCGAAGGGCAGGCTTCTCGGTGAGCCAGAGCTTCATCCCCAGACCAGCCTGAAGGCCGTCATCGTACTCACCGATCATGTCGCCGGCCAGACCGGTAGAGTTTACGATCAACCCCCTTACGTCAACTCTCCCCGCCCGGCAAGGATATCCTTAAGGGTGATCTCCGGGTGTCGATGTCGCTCGCCGCGGGCTGTCAACCGGGCCAGGGTGGCCCGGTGGCCCCGCATACCTTGACAAACGATGTATTAATTGTAAATCTTGCGGGAGGAGTCGAGAATTGAGGAAAAACGGAACACTATTTGTCTGTCTGGGGGTCTATTTGCTGGCCCTCCTGGCCGCGGCGCTGTCGGGCCGGCTGCTGCGGGGCGCTCATCCCCTGTTTGTCGCCTTCACAGCCGACCTGGTCGCCACTGTGGTGGTTTTCGCCTTCAGCATGGTCTTCGACAACTCCAGTATATATGATCCCTACTGGAGCGTGGCTCCGCCGCTGATCGCCCTCTACTGGCTCACGGCCGGCGGGCTTCCGGAGAGACTGCAGGCCCGATCCCTCCTGGCGCTGGCCCTGATCCTGTTTTGGGCCGTCAGGCTGACCTTCAACTGGGCACGCAGGTGGCAGGGCATCCGGGACGAGGATTGGCGTTATCGGGAATTCCGGAAGCGCTACAGATCCCTGTACTGGCCGGTGAGCTTCCTGGGTATCCACCTGTTCCCCACTCTGATCGTTTTCCTGGGCTGTCTTTCCCTCTACCCCGTCATGTCCGTCCATCCGGGCTCCCCAAGACCTTTCGGACTGCTCGACGTCGCGGCCGCGGCTGTGACCCTGGCCGCAATCGCCATAGAGGCGACTGCGGATCGACAGCTGCACGCTTACAAACAGGGTTCGACCGACTCTGAGCAGATATTCAGCGAGGGCCTGTGGTCGCGCTGCCGTCACCCCAACTATCTCGGAGAGGTGTCGTTCTGGTGGGGCCTGTATTTGTTCGGTCTGGCTGCCAATCCGAGTCACTGGTGGTTTATCCTCGGCCCGGCGGCAATCACGGCCCTTTTTCTCGGGGTCAGCGTGCCCTGGATGGACCGTTACCTGCTCGCCCGCAAGAGCGGATACGTCGAGCATATGCAGCAGGTACCAGCGCTGCTCCCCCGTCTGTTCCGCAGATAAGGCGGTATCGGCAGCAAACACCCGGCCCCGGCCGGGGGCGCTGGCCTTGTTTCCGTACTTTTTTCCTGTTTTTTTTTAACCCTCTTGCGCTATGATGTGGTCAGGAATGCTCAGGCTCTCGGGCAAAGGGGGGCGGAGGGAGTCGCCTTATGTATTGGATAGTTGGGATCATACCGATCGCCGTTCAGGTGCTGCTCATCATCCATGTTATCAAATCCGGCCGGGACAGATTCTGGATCTACATCCTCATCTTCATCCCCATTGCAGGTCCCCTTGCCTATTTCTTCGTGGAAATACTGCCCGCTCTGCTTTCGAATCCGAAAACCGCTCAGCTGAAAAACCAGATAAATGATTCGATCAATCCCGGGAGAAAAATCACCGAATTGGAGCTGCAGCTCGACGTGGCCGACACCATGGAACACCGCAAACGCCTGGCAGACGAGTTTATGCGAAACGGCAGCTACGAGAAAGCGATTTCTCTCTACGAAAGCTGTCTCGAGGGTATCTATAAAGAAGATACATACATTCTACAGTCTCTGGCCGAGGCATACTATCACAATCGAGATCTCCCCGGTGCAAAGAGAGTATTGGAGCGGCTGAAAAAACAGGGAGAGCTATCGCGGCATTACAACAGCTGGTTCGTATATGTGAAAGTCTTGGAAGAAACCGGTTTCGAAGAAGAGGCGGAACAGCAATATCAAGCCCTGGAAGGTACCTACCCGCGACTGGAGGTACTGTTCAACCACGGAAAGTTCCTGCAGAAGTTGTCAAAGGAACACGAGGCGAAATCGAAATTCCAGGAGATGGTAAAAATAGGCCGCCAGCTTCCGAAACATGTACTGAAGCTGGAGCGCAGGTGGCTGAATCTGGCGCGTAGGGAACTGTCAGGTTGAGCGGGCGGCAGCAAACGCGTGGGGCGTCGCTGTTTTCCGGTTGCTCTTCCCCGTTCCTGTTTACCCGTTGTACTCCCCCCCCCTAAAAAAACCAAAAAACAGCTTGACGAACTTTTCCGGGTGTGTTACATTTCTAGTGTATTAGTAAGATAGTACACTAGACAGGAGGAACACTGTGACGGAATCTTTGACGGAAACAGGCATCGAAATCAGAAACCTGTCCTTCGGGTACACAAAGGAACGCCTGTTCAGCAATCTCGATCTGACTCTCGGTGGCGGGAACATCTACGGGCTGCTGGGCAAAAACGGAGCGGGGAAAACATCTCTGCTCAAACTGATCTGCGGGCTGCGGTTTCCCGACGCCGGCACGTGCAGCGTGCTGGGTTGGGAGCCTCAGAACAGGCCTGCGACGCTTCTCGAGGATATCTATTTCCTGCCTGAAGAGTTCTACACCCCGCCGATCAGCGCAGAGCTGTACCGGCAGATCTATGCCCCCTTCTACCCCCGCTTCAGCGCGGAAGCCTTCCGGGAGTACCTGGGGGAGTTCGACCTTCCGACTAAAAAAAGGCTCTCCGAGCTGTCCTACGGGCAGAAGAAGAAATTCCTGCTGGCCTTCGGGCTTTCCACCCGCTGCCGACTGGTCCTGCTGGACGAGCCGACCAACGGGCTGGATATTCCGTCGAAGAGCCAGTTCCGCAGGCTCCTGGCGGGAGCCGGGCAGGAGGACAGGATCATCCTGATCTCCACCCATCAGGTCCGGGACATGGAAAATCTGATAGATCCGATCATCATCCTTGACGAGGGTCAGATCATCTTCCAGCAGTCGATGTACGAAGTCACCCGCCGCCTCCAGGTGGAGATGCAGATGGAACAGCCTTCAGGGGACAGGGTGCTGTATTCGGAAAAAGCCCTGGGCGGTTACGTGGTGGTGCGCAGGAATGAAAGCGGTGAGGAAACCCAACTCGACCTGGAGACCCTGTTCAACACCGTTATCGCCAATCGGGATCGGATCGGGGAGCTGTTTGCCCAAGAGGACATGAAGGTGCCGGAGCGGGATTCTGCAGGAGGTTTGGCATGAACAAGTTCAGTGTGCGACGTTTCGGCCTGCTCCTGCGCCGGGATTTCAGCGCGGGCTACAAGTCAGTGATCATCGCCATGGCCGCTGTGGGGGGGTTTATATTCCTGGTGACGGTTGTCTCCGCCCTGGGTCGGCAACTCGGACCGATTCACAAGACGATGTACTACCCCCTGCTGTTCATCGGCGGATACGTCGTGACCAGTCTGGCCTTCAAAGAGCTGCACCTCAACGGGCAGAGCGTGTTCTACCTGACCCTCCCGGGTTCCGGCTTAGAGAAGTATCTGAGCAAGCTGTTGGTGACCTCGGTCGGATATGCCTTCGGCAGTCTGTTCTTCTATACCGCAATATCCGCTGCGGCCGAGGGAATCAACAGGCTGATCTTCGGCTATGGGCACCCATTCTTCAATCCCTTCCAGCGCTACACCTTGATCGCCGTGGCTGTGTATCTGGTGACCCAGGCGGTGTTCCTGGTCGGCTCCGTGTACTTCCGCAAGCTGGCCTTCATCAAGACCAATCTCTATATCTGGCTGTTTGGAATCGTCCTGGCCGTCCTGGTGGCCGTAATCACCTGGCTCATCTTCCGGGATTTTGCCATCGGCAACCGCATCAAACTGGAGCCGTACTTCCAGCGATTGGGAGAAAGCGGGGAGATGCAGGCGGTGTTCGTACCGATGGCTGAGAAGTTCGGGCAGGTGGCCAAGGTGCTGTTCTGGGGCGTCATGGCTCCCGTGTGCTGGGTGGTCAGCTACCTGCGCCTGCGAGAAACCGAGGTCTGATTATGGAGTTCCGACAGAATCAAGCCATCTACCTGCAGATCGCCGATCACATCAGCGAGCGGATTCTTTCGGGAACGTGGGCCGAGGGCGAACGGATTCCCTCGATCAGGGAGCTGTCTGAGGATATCGTGGTCAATCCCAATACCGTGATGCGCTCCTACGCCTACCTGCAGGATCTGGGAATCATCCACAATCAGCGGGGAATCGGCTACTTCGTGGCCGAGGATGCCTCCCGGAAAACCCTGGAGCTGAAGAAGAAGAACTTTATTCGCCGAGAGCTGCCCCGCATCTTCCGAACCATGGATCTGCTGAATCTCACCTGCGAGGATCTTCGCACTCTTCAAGAGGAGAACCAGCGGTCCAGCTCGCATTTCAAGTAAGGAGGAAACGAAAATGAGAAACAGCAACAAGGTCCTGCTGATCGCGGCGGCCGTCTTTTTACTCTTTGTCCTGGCGTTCGTTCTGGTCATGGGATTGACCGCCAGAGATCTGTTCGAACAGCACGGGCGTACGGTCCAGCTGGACCGTTATCGGGTCGAGGCCTCCAACACCATCGACCTGTCTTTCGCGAGCACACCGCTGTCCGGCAGCTGCCTCAGAGCCTCTTCCAGCACGGTCAGGGCCTGTTCATAGAGCGCGTTTCGGACCAGGGTCACCACGGAGTTGTGAACATACACCTCATAGCTCTTGGCCAGACCCTGGTCTGCACCAACCTTGTTCAATCCCTGCAGAATCAACCGGGCCGCCTCCCTGTAATCGCCGGCCGCTGATTTTCGCGCCCTCACCTGGTACAGATAAACCGTGAGTTCCCTCCACTCCTCCTCCTTCAGCCGGCCACCGCTGCGTTGGCTGTCGAGCAGCTGCTCCGCCCCGGCGAAATCGCTGTTCTGAATCAGGCTCAGTACCCAGTTGTGCGTCAAATCATCCCGTAGGGACTCGAGCCGGTCATTTGCGTGTCGTTCCGCCGCCCGATCCAGGAATTCCACAGCCTCCCCGAAACGGCCGCTCATCCCGTACCAGGAGGCCAGATTGAGCAGGGAGGTGATCAACCGCTCGTAGGATTCCCCGTCCTCGAGCAGGGCGTAGGCGTCTACAGCCGGCGGGACGGCTCCCAGGAAATCCCGCCGTTCACTGGCGAAGGCGGTCCGGTTGAAGAGGATCAGTCCGAGCAGCTCCTTCTCACCGATATCCCGTCGATCCCTGTAGTTTGACGGCGGCACGTAGGAATACCCCGTGACCCTTCCGAAGTTGTCGGTGAACTCTTTTCGTTTTCCCGGATCGAAACCGAAGGGGGAAGTTGTCTCCACATCGAAGGCCTGCTCCCCCGCCTGAACCCGGCAGAAGGCGTGATCCGAGGTGCGCACCCCCCACACCCGCAGGTTCAGAGCCTTCAGGAGGATTGCGTACACCACACCGGAGGACACGCAGTTGTAGCTCCCCCGGCTCAACAGTGTATCCACCCCTGTCTGCCGCTCGTCGTATCGCCTCAGCAGTTCCTCGTGCATGTACGCCAGAGCGGCCTCGGCCTGTTCCCGCTGATCCGTCACTGCCCCAAGCTGCCGGCGGAGCTCCGTTACGTGGGTCTGGATCAGCGATTCCAGCTCGGCCACATGCTCCTCGGAAACACCGGAAAAAATCAGGGCCGTGCGTATGAAGGTTTGCGGATCCAACGGTTCTTCTAAGTCGGCCAGCTGCCGGACCTCCGGGATCGGATCCAGCCGGACGGCTGTGGCGGCGTTCTGTGACATTGCCGGAAAGGCAATGCCCATCAGCACAAGGGTCAGCAGGATGCAGCGGCGTTCCATGTTTTTCCAAATCTTGCTATGTTAGTATCTTGTTGATTAAAATAACCGCTGGCCGGTAAAAACGGCAAGTAGAGGCGAAGACAGAGGGAAAGGCATGAAAGCTGACAGAGACCTAATCATCATCGGAGCGGGGGCCGCGGGCCTGACCGCAGCCCAGTATGCGGCGCGGTCAAACCGCAACACCCTGCTTCTGGAAGAATTGGCACCGGGCGGTCAGTGCCTGATAATCGACAACCTGGAAAACTATCCCGGATTCCCGGATCCAGTTCCTGGAATCGAGCTGAGCCAGAAGTTCGAAGAACAGGCCCGCAACTTCGGCGCGGAGATCCTGACCTCCAGCGTGCAGTCCGTTTCCAAACGGGGAAATCTGTTCACGGTGGATACCGACAATGGTCCCCTGACCACTCCTGCGGTGATCGTGGCTACGGGGGCAAAACACAAAAAACTGGGGATTCCCGGGGAGGCTGAGCTCTCCGGCCGCGGGGTCTCCTACTGTGCCACCTGCGACGGCCCCTTTTTCAAAGGCAAGCGCATGCTGGTTGCCGGGGGGGGAGATGCGGCCTGTGATGAGGCCATGTTTTTGGCCAAGCTGACCGATCAGGTGATCATGGTCCACCGGCGGGACCGCTTTCGGGCTCAGCCGGCCCTGGCCGAGCGGACTTTGAACAACCCGAATATCGAGGTGCGCTGGAACACGGAAGCCAAGGTGATAAGGGGTAACAGCCGGGTCGAGGAGGTTGTTCTGTGGCGCAACGACAAAGAAGAAAACTACACGGAGAAGGTGGATGCGGTGTTCGTCTTCATCGGATCCATACCCCAGACCGAGATCGTGAAGGACCTGGAAGTCCAAATGGATGAGGCCGGGTACATCGTTACCAACCAGCGCATGGAGACCAGTGTACCCGGACTCTACGCCATTGGAGACGTACGGTCCACGCCGTTTCGCCAGCTCGTGGTTGCCGCCGGGGATGGGGCGATCGCCGCTCATGCCGCGAGCCAGCATATCGACGAGCTCAGAGGAGAGGCCTACGATTGACGTTGACCCCCGGAACCCGCTTCCGGCTGATTCTTGATGAGCCCGGGGACGGACAGCTGAACATGGCTGTAGACGAAGCCCTGATGGATTCGGTGGGAAACACCGACAGTCCGGCCACGGTTCGGCTGTACGGGTTCGCCCCGCCTACGTTGAGTTTCGGGCGATTCCAGCGAATCAAGGACAAGATCCGCTGGGAGGCGGTGCGCGAGGCAGGGATCACATTGGTCCGCAGACCAACCGGAGGTCAGGCCGTGCTCCACGATCAGGAGCTGACCTACGCCGTTGTCCTGCACAAGGATCACCTGCAACCCTTCCAGAAGAGGGAGATCTACAGATTCATCGCCGAGCTGCTGCTGGAGGGGCTTGTGCGTCTGGGCGTTCGGGGACAGTCGAGCAGGAAGCGAAGCGGGGATCTGCACAATCCCGACTGTTTCCGCTCGACCGGGGAGTACGAGATAGCCTCCTCATCGGCAAAGAAACTGATCGGCAGTGCCCAGGTTGTCAACAGGGCAGCCTCCCTGCAGCACGGCGCTGTTCCCCTTGAAATGTCATACCGACGGATCGACAGATACCTCGCCCTGAACTCCGAAAAGCAGGTCGAGGAGCCGAGCTGCTTGTCGGCGGAGCTGGGGAAACCAGTCAGCCTGGCCCAGGCGGTGAAGGCTTTTGCCGAAGGTTTCGATGCCGCCCTGAGGCTTCGGGGAGCAAGTTTGCAGACCGGAACCCTGACGGATTGGGAATCCCGAAGAGCCGAAGAGCTTCTGCAGCACAAGTACTCGGGGGATGAATGGAACCTGCTGTATTGAAACGACCGCTTGCGGCGATACTGCTCTGCCTGGTCTTTGTGTTCGGCACAACCGGGGCGCTGTACGGGGAGACCACGGCGTCCATCCCCTCTTTCTGGGACGATCGCCCCGCGCAAGAGCTGATCGAAGCCATCCTTGCCGAAATGACCGACGAGGAACTCCTGGGGCAGGTCTTCATGCTCGGCTACATTGGCAAACGACCGTCCGCTGACATTCTCAGCTGGATCCGTTCCCGCAATCTCGGCGGGGTAAAAATATTCACCCGGAACGTGGATACCCTTGCAGGACTCTCGGAGAGCATCGCAGAGATGCAGGGCGTTGCCGGCAACGGACGGTTCCAGATCCCCCTGTTCGTGTCCACGGATCAGGAGGGAGGATGGGTCCGCCACATCAAGCTGGAAACCTCTCAAACCCCGGGGAACATCGCCCTGGGCGCTTCGGGACTGCCTCAGGACGCCCTGCTGACCGGCTACTATATAGGCCGGGAGCTCAGGAGCCTGGGCATCAACATGAACTTCGCCCCGACAATCGACGTGTACTCCAATCCGTCCGCCGCTGTCATCGGCCCGCGGGCCTTCTCCTCCGACCCGCTGGCTACGGCCACACTGGCTCTGGCGTACTACCAGGGCATGGCCAAAAGCGGCGTCATCTGCACGGCCAAGCACTTCCCCGGCCACGGGCATGCGGACAAAGACTCCCACGGAACCCTGCCGGTCGTGCGGATCTCCTTCGAGCAGATGTGGCAGCGGGAGCTGGTTCCCTACAGAATCCTCATCCCAGAGGGCATACCCGCCATCATGAGCGCCCATATCGCCTACCCGGAAATACTGGGAAATCTGCTGCCCGCCTCCCGTTCCAAACACTTCATCGAAGATGTGCTGCGGGACAAGCTCTCTTTTCAAGGCGTGCTGATTACCGATGATATGGAGATGAACGGCGCCATCAGCGGCGGAGTGGATACGGCCCAGGCCAGTTTGGAAGCCCTGCAGGCGGGTAACGATATGATCCTGGTGTCTCATACCCCAAGTGCCCAGGAGCAAACCTGGCGGAAGCTCCTATCCCACACAACCGGACAGCAAGAGTTCAAAGAACGACTCGAGCGCGCGGTTCGGCGAATCCTTGAACTGAAAATCGCCTATTTCAAGTCCGACGGATCGGACGCAATGCTTCAGCGGGACAACCGCACTGAGCCGATCCCAAGCGAGGGCGCCTGGGAGTTCTTCCAGCAGAGCGCTCTGCGAAGCGTGACCCTGATTCGTGATGGTGAGATTCCCCTCGAGAATTCTACTAACCGGCGGATCCTTCTGGTGGGTCAGTTCGAAGAGTTCCTCCAGGAGGGCAGACTGCGCTATCCCGAGGCCGATACACTACTGTTCCCCTACAGCCCATTCTACTTCGCTCGCCCGGAGGACCTGGAGCGGGTGCCCCGCATCTCCTCGCGCTATGAGGCGGTGATATTCTGTCTGGCCAACTACAACAGTTTGGAGGTCCTGGAAACGCTGCGCAGCTTCTCCGGCTCTTTGGTTGTGCTTTCCGCCCTGTCCCCCGTCTATCTTCGGGAAACGCCCTGGGTGCGGACCGCCCTGGCTGTTTACGGCACGGGAAGGGAATCCTTCCGGGCGGGCTTTGCCGCTCTGGCCGGTGATTTTGAGCCTGAAGGGCGAATCCCGGTCGATTTTTTAGACGATCACCCCATGGAAACTCCATGAAATGGCGGCGAGCCGGCAAGCGGGAACTTTCTCAGCTTCTCGCCTTTCTGCTCCCCAATGAGTGGCGGGCCGTCCCCTACACCTCTCGCCTGCGCAGACAGGGTAAAAGCGCCTTTCCAACACCCCTGGAAGCGTCTGTTCTGATTTGCCGGGAAGGTTCGCAGCTGCGGGGGACCATGATGCTCACCTCCGCCGGACTGCTCCTGCCGGCGTTCTCCCGAAACCCGGCGGGCTCCCGGGACCTTCCCTCCGCGCCCTTTCCCGGTTGGGACGACCTGAAGTTTCGGCTGTATTCGGTTATGGGGCCTATGGCGGAAGTGACCTGGCTGAGAGAGCAGCTGCCCATCCCCCCGATCGCCACGGTCGACTATCACCTGATGGTTCAGAGCCGCGAGTCCTTTGCCGGCGCCTCCCGGGTGTCCGTGCCCTCCCCGCCCGGATTGATCGTCAGAACTGCCTACCCCCGGGATGCCGGGGCGCTGCTGCCGCTGCAGATCCGCTACGAGCTGGAGGAGGTGGTGATCAACAGACAGCGGCACAGTGAACAGATCTGCAGACAGAACCTCAGGCGAGCACTTCGTCAACACCTGGTGCTGATGGCCGAGCAGGACGGCCGGGTGGTCGCCAAGGCGGGAACCAACGCCAGAGGCTTCACGACCGATCAGATAGGCGGGGTATTTACAGTGGAAGAGGTGCGCAACAGCGGGATAGCCTTTCGCGTGATGGAGGAGTTGCTGCGCCGGATCTTTGCCGACAAACAGACGGCGTGCCTGTTCGTTAAGAAGGACAACGGACCCGCCCTGTCTCTGTACAGAAAACTCGGCTTCCGAATCGGCGACGGATACCAGATCAGCTATTTCAAGATCTAGAGGTTCTACCCTCGAGCTTGCGCAGCAGGCGCCGGCGCCGGTGGTGCAGCTCCACGCGGATACGGCTTTCCAAAGGAAGCCTCCAGGACAGGATGTTCTGGATCCATTCCAGGGCAAGCTCGACATTCCTCTCCCGGTGCTCGAAGTACTTGGCCAGTTCGACAGCGGCAAACAAACTCCTGCGCCTCAGGGCCATCTGCTTCCACACATCGGCGGCCTCCACCCAGGCGCCCGCACGCTTGTAGTACAGACTCAGAGCCCGTCCGGCCTCCTCATCGCCGGCGGAGAAGGATTCCTTCAGCAGCTCGACCCCCCATTGTTCATTCCGGCTGAGGAAGAAGCTGCCCAGAGCCGTCCGGTCCGACCTCCCGGGCGCCCCCGATGACAGGATCGAGTTGATCACGGTGAGCAGTTCGGCCAGGCTGCGGACATCCTGCAGATTGTGCTCCAGCACAGCATCCAGTCGGCCGACGCGGCCGCTGCGCAGGTACTCGAGATAGATCCCAGGCACCTCGAAACCGGGTACATCCAGTTCGCGGCGGATGCCGAGGATCTCCCGTTCAACCGTGCCGAGGGAGCAGTCGGGGAGGACCCGGCGCCACAACCTGCGGGACCAGTACAGAAGATCCGTCTGATGCTCCAGGGCGAAGCTCATCCGGTTGAGAAGGAAGCGGGTGCGCAGCACGTGGGCATCGAAGGCCCTGCCGTTGTAGGAAACGAACACCCGGTGCCGATCGAACCGTTCAGACAGAATCCCAAGGAACTCCGCCTCTCCCGGGAAATCCTTCATAAACACCTGCTCCACGGTCAGCTTTGTCCCCTCGATCCAGGCCATGCCCATGAGGAAGATCGAGTTTCCCGCCCCTCCGGACAGTCCCGTGGTCTCGGTGTCGAAGAACAGCAGATCCGCCGGGGTGTACCCGCTCGGCAGCAGGTACTCGGAAATGCCTGCCTCGGCCAGGGAAGCGGGGAAGTGCAGTCGCCGCAGCAGCGTATACCGACCCGTCTGCTCCCAGCCCTGCCGGGCAGCGAACGGCTGCACCGTCGGTGTCGTTTCCTTCCGCTGCTGCTGCTGCCGCGGGTGTTCCTGCTCCTGCTGCTCCTGCGGATCCTTCTCCCGATCCTCCTCCTGGCTCTCCTGCTGCTCGAGCCTCTGCTGCCAGGCTTTCTCGAGATAGCGCAGGCGTTTTTCTAGCGACATGGCGCCTTCACTTTGCCTTCCCCAGCCAGTGCTTGAGAAACTCCCGGATCGACTCCTTGGGATTGCCGAGCCGGGGGAGGCCAGCCTGATCCGTCCCATCGCCCTCTACCTCCGGTCCCGCTCCGACCGGGCCTATGCAGGAGGGACAGCCCTGGGAGCAGGAACATCCTGCCACCAGCTCCAGGGCGCCGTGCAGGATCGCGGCGGCATTTTCCAGAAAACCCTCGGAAAGGCCGGTGCCGCCGGGGTAGCTGTCATAGACGTAGAGGGCCGGACATTGAAACACGGGATCCTTGAGCCGTTCGGAAACTCCGAGATCACGGGGATCGCAGAGCAGGAAAACCGGAGCGATGTTGCGGATCAGCGTGCCCAGCCGCTGCATGATGATCGGCTGTTCCAGCTCCGCAACCTGAGCGAAGGCGCGCCCCGCCTCGGTGCCGGCGGCGAACAGCAGCACCACCGAGCGGGTGTGCATCTCCTCCGGAGGCAGATCGATTTCTCCGTAGCCGATATTCTCGTGGGTCCCGAACTTCAGCTTCTTGAACTTCGTGGCCTGGGTTCGCACCAGGATGTCCCCGATCACCGCCTCCATGCCCGTCATGGTCTCCCGGCTGTCCTGCTCCAGCACCTTGATATCGGTCTTTACGATGGAATCGGTGTAGTAGTTGTCAGCCGTGACCTCCACGTAGCAGCGCTGGTTCTCCAGATCGAGCTTCTTGACGATGTACTGGTCCCCCTGATGGATATAGATCGCCTCATCGTAGAGCAGCAGCTTGGCCGAAGGTTTGTCCATCTCCCCTATCACCGCCTGTCTTCCCTGAGTTGTATCCACGATCACGATGTTGCCGGGAGCGGTGCTGCGCAGGGAAACCTTCTCCGCCGGATAGGAGCGGTCCGACCAGAACCACTTGCCCTCGGTGTAGCGGATCACCCCGTGTTCTTCCAGGTAGTCCAGCACCTCCCGGTAGTTCCGAGCCAGCTCTTCGGTCTCTTCGAAAGGCAGCTCGAATACTGCGCATTTCAGCTGGTCACTGAGGATGTAGATGTTGTCCGGGTCTACCCAGCCGGACTCCGGGGAACTTCCGAAGAAATATTCGGGATGGCGGAGGATGTACTGATCGATGGGCGAGGCCGAGGCCACCAGGATCGACAGGGAGACGCTGGTCCGCCGCCCGGCCCGGCCGGCCTGCTGCCAGGTAGAGGCGATGGTGCCGGGAAAACCGGCCAGGATAGAGGCGTCCAATCCCCCGATGTCGATCCCCAACTCCAGGGCATTGGTGGAAACCACCCCCTGGATCTCTCCGCTGCGCAGACCCCGTTCGATGCTGCGCCGTTCGTTGGGCAGATAGCCGCCGCGATACGAGGCCACGGTAATGCGGCTGTCGTCGGTGTAGAGGTTCTTGAGGGACTGCCGGATGTATCCGGCGATCAACTCCGAACGCAGCCGGGAACGGGCGAAGACGATCGTCTTGACCTTGGACTTCAGCAGATCCGTGGCCAGGCGCTGTGATTCTTTGACCACCCCGCGGCGGATACCCTGAACCGGATCCACCAGAGGGGGATTGTAGAACACGAAGTGCCGCTCCCCCGCCGGAGCGCCGTTGTCGGCGATCAGGGTCACCGGTTCCTCGACGATCTTCTCCGCCAGGCCTTTCGGATTCCCGATGGTGGCGGAACAGCAGATGAACTGGGGTTTGGCGCCATAGAAGGCGCAGACCCGTTTCAGGCGGCGGACCAGGTTGGTCATGTGCGAGCCGAACACGCCGCGGTAGGTGTGGATCTCATCGATCACGATGAAACGAAGGGACTGGAAGAACTTGATCCACTTCGTGTGATTGGGCAGTACCCCGGTGTGCAGCATGTCGGGGTTGGTGATGACCACCCTGCCCTCCTCCCGCACCGAGATGCGGATAGAGCGGGGGGTGTCGCCGTCGTAGGTGAAGATGCGCACCGGGATCTCGCCACCCAGGAGGATCTCATTCAACTCCGACTGCTGATCCTGGGACAGAGCCTTGGTGGGAAACATGTACATGGCCTTGGCCTGGGGCTGCTCGATCAGGGTCTGCAGAACCGGGAGGTTGTAGGCCAGGGTCTTGCCCGAGGCGGTGGGGGTTACCACAACGATGTTGTTGCCCCTGCGCACCTCGGCATAGGCCTGAGCCTGATGGCTGAACAGCCGTTCGATCCCCTTGGCCCGCACCGCGGTCAGGATCCGTCCGTCGATTTCCTCGGGGAATTCCTCATAACGCCCCTCTCTGGCGGGGATCACCTCCCAATGATCCACTGAGGACATGAAGCGCCGGTCCGTGCGCAGGGTCTCGATGACCTTTTCTATCATTTCCCCTCCTCGTGACTCGACGTTTTACCCTAACATAATCTTGACTGTTTTTTTAGGCAATGGGTAGTATATATGTATGGCGCGCGTACTTTGTTTGATCCTGGGTGGAGGTCGGGGAGAACGGCTCTATCCCCTGACCATGGAAAGGGCCAAGCCCGCGGTCCCCTTCGGGGGCAAATACCGCCTGGTTGACATCCCCATCTCCAGCTGCATCCATTCCGGATTCCGCCAGATCTACATCCTGACCCAGTTCAACTCCGCCTCCCTGCACAACCACATCGCCAACACCTACATCTTCGACAGCTTTTCTCAAGGGTTCATAGAGATCCTGGCGGCGGAGCAGACCTACGAGCATTCCGGCTGGTACATGGGGACCGCCGACGCCGTGCGGAAGAACTTCATCCACTTCCGCAACCAGGATCCGGACTATTACATGGTCCTCTCAGGGGATCAGCTGTACCGTATGGACCTGGCGCATTTTTTTAAAAACCACCTGGAAAGCGGCGCGGATATCAGCGTGGCCGTCACGCCGGTCAGCGCTGAGAAATGCCGGAACTTCGGCATCCTAGAGGTCGATCCGAAGGGCCGAATAGTCCGCTTCGTGGAAAAGCCTCAAGGCTCTGAGCAGATCGCCGATCTCAAGATCCCCGCCACTCTGCGGGGCAAACTTACCGGGACCAGCCCGGATCGCGAGTACCTGGCCTCCATGGGAATCTACATTTTTACCAAAGGAATCCTGAAAAAAGCCCTTGATAACGAATACACGGATTTCGGCAAGGAGATCATCCCTAAAAGCATCGAATCCTTCAAGGTTCAGTCCTACATCTTCACCGGTTTCTGGGAGGATATCGGTACGATACAGTCGTTTTACGATACCACGATCAATTTGACGCGCATCACCCCGGATTTCGACTTCTACAAGGAGAGCCAACCTATCTACACGCGCCGCCGGGATCTGCCGGCCTCGAAGATAAACTCCTGCACCATCACCCAGTGTCTGACCGCGGACGGCTGCATCATCACCAACGCCAATATCATGCACTCGGTCATCGGCATCCGCACGATCATCGAATCAGGAGCTACCCTGGACGGCGTGGTCTGCATGGGAGCGGATTGGTACGAAACCGTAGAGGCGAAAAAACAGAACCGGGAGCAGGGGATCCCTGATATCGGCATCGGCAAAGGAACCCTGATCCGCCGGGCCATCATTGACAAGAACGCGAGGATCGGGGAGGTCTGTCGGATCGGCGCCGATCAACTGGAGCGAAACGACGGAGACTACGGCTACTACCATATCCGAGACGGGATTATCGTCATCCCGAAAAACGCGGTAGTCCCTTCGGGAACGGTGATCTAGGTACAGTTTCAACCCGACGCACCCGCTCAACAGCTCGATTCTCACATTTCCCGATTCACGCTGGCTGCCACTGGAGGTGAAACCGCCAAAGTGTTTGCCCCCAGGCCCTTAAATTACTATTTTATTGTTATTACGTAGTACATCGCACAGCGTTCACATGTGCGGTCGATCCCGCCGGGATCGGTAACAAAAACTGAAAAAGAGACAAGCACGATATGAACTGGCTAATGATAGAGGAGGACATGATGCAGAACAAACGCGCATTTCTTGTTGTATTTTCTTTAATGATACTATTTCTGTTTCTCGTTTCCTGCTCCCAGGCCTACAGCGGCGGTCAACGGGAGTCGGAGGCAGAGGGTTCGATAATGAGCCAGCCTGAGAAATCAGAACCACTGGTTCCGAGTCTCGAGCAGATTCAATACTCCTTCCAGCAGGTGGCTCAGGAAGCGCTCCCGGTAGTGGTGGAGATCAATACGATCGACGTGATTACTCAGAGGATTCCCCGTACCCAGTCGCCGTGGGATTTCTTCTTCGGACCCTCTCCCAGCCCGGGGGATTCCGAGGAACGGGAGTTCCGGCAGCCCGGGCTCGGTTCCGGGGTGATCGTGGCCCGGACAAACGGCAAGGTGTACGTGCTGACCAACAATCACGTGGCCGGCGAGGCTGAAGAGATCAGCATCAGCCTCCACGACGGCCGGGAGTTCAAGGGCAAACTGGTCGGTTCGGATCCCCGTAGGGATCTGGCCGTGGTTATGTTCGAAACCCGTGAGGAGATCCCCGTAGCCAGACTCGGCAACTCGGATACGATGCAGGTCGGTGACCTGGTACTCGCAGTGGGCAATCCCTTCGGTTTCGAATCCACGATAACCATGGGAATAATCAGTGCCCTGGGTCGGCAGGCCGAGGCAGGGGCTACCGTCGCCAGCCTGACCGACTACATCCAGACAGACGCGTCGATCAACCCGGGAAACTCCGGCGGCGCATTGGTCAATCTGCGGGGAGAGGTCATAGGCATCAACACCTGGATCGCCTCCCGTACCGGATCCAGTGCAGGATTGGGATTTGCCGTACCCATCAATACGGCGAAGAAGACGGTGGACGAGATCCTCACCAAAGGCCGTGTGGAGTACGGCTGGTTGGGCGTTCAGATCGTGGATGTGGATCCGGAGCGTTTTCCCGAGTACCGGGAGGCTTTCAAGCTCGGCGAGGCTGACGGTTCCTTTGTAGTGAACATCTTCAAGGGTTCTCCCGCCTACAATGCGGGTATTCTGCCCGGGGACTACATAACGGGTATCGGCGGTCGCAACGTCAAGGATACCAGCGCGCTTACACGGATCGTCGGTAACCTGCCGCCTGGCAACCGCTACGATGTTTCGGTGATTCGGGGGGGTGAAGAGAAGACCTTCGACATCCGTCTGGCCATTCGGGAGGAAGACAAAGAAATAGCGGCTCAGAGCAAGAACCTCTGGCCGGGCATGTACATCGCTTCTCTGAGCCCCGACCTCAGAGAGCAGCTCACGATTCCCGAAGATCTCGAAGGCGTCCTGGTCACTGTCGTCCAGGAGGGTTCTCCCGCCGCGGAGGCGGGATTCCGCCAGGGCGATGTGGTTCAGGAGGTGGAAGGCCGCGCGATTCGAAGCTCCTTCGACTTCTATCAAGCCATAAACAGCGCAAGCGGACGTGAAATGGACACCAAGGTGTTCCGGCAGAACGAAGCGATCGATCTCCAGCTGGAAACGAAGTAAACCAGACGCAAACAAGCCGACCCGATCGGCTGCTGATGAATGAGGCTGTTGCCGGTGTCAACCGGGGCAGCCTCTATTTTTCCGCGGAAGCCTGATGGATGATCGGTTCCTTGACGTGCAGATCCACCTGGGGAAAGGGGATCACGATGCCGGACTGCTTGAAGGCTCTCCAGATTTCCAGGTTGTTCCAGGCCACGGCGGATAGCTTGTTTGTAGCCTCATCGATCCAGGTCCATAAAACCATCTCTATGCCTGAATCTTGAAAGGCTGAGACGCGGGCTCCCGCTGCCGGTTCGGCCAGACTGAAAGGATTCCTCGAGGCGACCTCCAGCAATACTTTGAGAGCCTGATCCAAATCGGTGCTGTACGACACCTGCACCTTGTTGACGATTACGATGCGCCTGTCATCATAGGAGTAGTTGTGGATGCTGTTTCCAACCAGCTGGCTGTTCGGTACGATGATCGTCTCATTGGTCAGGGTATTGATCACCGTGGAGCGCAGCTTGATCCGGACCACGTCCCCTTCCAAACCGTTTACCAGGATACGGTCCCCCTCCTTGAGCGGCCGTTCGAAGAAGATCACAAGTCCGGCCACGTAGTTGGCTACAATGTTCTGAAGCCCGAAGCCGATTCCTATACCCAGGGCACCGATCACTACGGCCAGGGAGGAAAGATTGATGCCTATGATCGACAGGCCGATCAGGATGGCCAGGATCAGTACCCCGTAGCGTACCAGACTCGAGATGGTGAAGCGGCTAGCGTCGCTGATGGTCAACTGCTTAAGAACTGTGGCATCGAGGAACTGCCTGGTCAGCTTGCTGACCCAGGAGGCCAGATACACGATCGGGATGGCCAGCAAAATCGTAATGACCGAGATGCGGGATGATCCGGCGGTTGTAAAGGGGGTTGTCAAGACCGACCAAACTTGGGACAGGAATTTGCCGATCTCCGCCCCGAAGAAGCTGAACAGGATGAACAGCAGCACAATCGCGACCGCGATCCGCATTACCAAACGGGTATTGCGGTAGATCTTCTCTTTGCTTTCCTCGGGTATCTTCAGCCGCTTGAGGATAACCCGCCGCAGGATTACCAGCAGTACCCTTGCTACTACGAACAGTAGAACAAGGGGCAGGAGAAACTTAAGCAGCGCCTCCAGGGGGGAGAAGAAGAAGGAAAACCTTCCGATTTCAAGAGGGGCGAGCAATAACGATTTTAGGGATTTAATCACACTATTCTTTTCGGCAGCTGGCCAACCGCCGATTAAAGGGTTTTCGTGTTCGGCCCCTTCTCCAACAGCTTGACATGGTTCTTCCAAACCCTAAACTGGTACCTCGGATGACAGAATTCGAGATCCCGGAATGTACACAGAACCAAATCAAAGAGACGGTCCGGATCATCCGGGATGCCAACCATCTGATCGCCTTCACGGGCGCCGGCATTTCCGTGGAAAGCGGGGTACCGCCCTTTCGCGGCCCCGACGGCTTGTGGTCCAGCTTCGATCCCAGGTACCTGGAGCTGTCCTACTTCCGCCGGCATCCCGACGAATGCTGGCGGATCCTAAAACAGATCTTCTACGAACACTTCGCCGCTGCCCGGCCCAACGACGCACACCATGTCCTGGCTCGCCTTGAGCAGCAGGGTTTGCTCGAGGCGGTGATCACGCAAAACATCGACAATCTCCATCAGCTCGCCGGATCCGAAAAAGTCATCGAGTTCCACGGAAATACCAGCGACCTGCTCTGTCTGAGCTGCGGGGAGATCACTGTGGCGGATCCCGAAATACTCGAGGTTCTCCCCCCCAGGTGCAGCTGTGGGGGAATCCTCAAACCGGACTGCATCTTCTTCGGGGAATCGATTCCACAGGAAGCCTGGCTCGATTCGAGAAGGGAAATCGAGGTCGCCGATGCCGTTCTGATCGTGGGTTCTACCGGAGAGGTCTACCCCGCCGCCTCCCTTCCCTACCAGGCTGCCGAAAACGGCGCCCGTATCCTGGAAATCAATCCGGAGCAAAGCAACTTCACCTATACGATAAGCGACGTGTTTGTTGCCCTGCCCGCGGGTCGAGCCCTGACTCGAGTCGAGGGGCTTCTGCGCGCCGAGGGTGTTTGATGAGCCGCGGGTACGGTACAGCCGCCGACGCCATCGTAGTATTCCACTTCTGCTACGTGCTTTTCGCCGTGGGTGGAGAACTGCTTATTCTCCTGGGATGGCTGCTGCACTGGCGCTGGATCCGAAACCCTGCTTTTCGGGTCGTTCATCTGGGGGCGGTGGTCCTGGTGGCTGTGGAAGCCCTGATCGGAGTGCTCTGCCCCCTCACCGAATGGGAGTACCGGCTGCGGCTCCTTTCCGGGCAGACTTTCGAGGAGGAGATCCCCTTCATGGCCCGACTGGTTCGGCGAATCATCTTCTACGACTTTCCCGCCTGGGTGTTCACCCTCACCTACATCCTCTTCGCCCTCCTGGTGGCCTCCACGTTCCTCCTGGCACCGCCCCGCAGAAAGAAGCGAACCGGCAACCCCTAGTCGATTTGCGGATCAGATCACCGCTAAAACAAACCATAACCTAATCGGGAATTGCCGGACGTTTTCTCGTGAGCAAGTTCTATACAGGGCAGACAGCTATCACAAGTTGCGCAACCTCAGTGGTTATAGATTGTCTGAATGGACAATGGAACGAGTAAAAATATGACCAAAACGACAGATAACAATACCCTTGTATTTCCCCTAAAAGCCAGGCTTCGCGACGGCACGAGGATTTTGATCCGCCCTCTCCAGCCGGAAGATCGCGCAGACCTTCTGCGCGGATTCGAGAAACTGTCGATTGGCTCGCGACGATTTCGGTTTCTGATGCCGATTCACAAGCTCTCTCGATACCAGCTCAGCGCATTAATGGAGGTGGATCAGAAGAATCACGTAGCGGTCGGTGTGAAAGACATCGGCCGGCCGGGTAAACCGGGGATCGCCATCGGCCGTTTCGTCCGCGTGGCGGAAAAATCCCGCACAGCTGAGTTTGCCATCACCGTGATTGACGAGTACCAGAACCGAGGCCTGGGTACGGTTCTGTTCGAGCTCCTGATCAAGGCTGCTCACGAGAGGGGGATCGAAGTTCTGCAGGGCTTTCTCCTGGACGACAATCTGGCCATGATCCGGCTCCTGCGGCGCTTTGGTGCGGTCATCAAGAGGGATGCGGGCAACGTGCTTCAGGCCGATTTACAGGTGGAACCTCCCACTTGACAGACAGCAGGCTTTTTACTATTTTTACCATCGTCATTCCCCTGTAGCTCAGCTGGTAGAGCGGGTGGCTGTTAACCACTAGGTCGGCAGTTCGAGTCTGTCCGGGGGAGCTTTTAAAGTCCTGCTGAGTATGGAATTAGCTATACCCCTATCCTCAGCAGGGCTTTATTATTGTTGATTTAGATAGTTCCGGCGAATTGAATTTACGAATCGGATAATTTGTGGAGGATGTGCTTAGCCAAGTACTCGTTTAACTCTCTATGCCGAGGGACAGGCTGAGATACGCCTGTGCGCGGATTCCGATACCAGTCGTGACGTCTGCCATGCCTAATAAAGATGCATCCGCTTTTCTCAAGACGTTTGACGAGGTCGATGCGTTTCACAACTGGAGTTCAGCGACCCGACGAACTCCTGGTATCTCCCCACTCGATAAGTCGAGATAGATATCTCGAAGGTTTTTCTCCAGCTCATCGACAGTCACACCCTGTGTCATATAGTCAGGATATTCCTCTAGATATCCGAGCCACACGTTATTATCTTGCCAAAAAATATACTTCTGCCCTTGCATAGTACTATTGTAATGACAGATAGACTCAACGTCCACCAGATAGTCTTGAATTCTCTGCTTGTCGGGGGTAACGACTATTCCCCACTAAATTGAGTTCAGGGTAATTACCATTCC
>CAZPPB010000057.1:0-20867 GCA_964588355.1 uncultured Spirochaetaceae bacterium
TGGGACGGAGCCTGGCCCAGGACAACCCCTACGGCGTGCTGCTGGCCCTGGCGGCGCTGGCGGTTCTGGCCGCCCTCGGCATCACGGCCAGGTTTCAGGCCAACCTCTATCGGCGGCGGCAGAGCAGCTGGCACTGGGATTCCTCCGCCCCCCTGTACGCCCGACGGCCCGGTCTGTCCCAGGCTCTGATCACCGAAACCCTGCGGACCCTGCCCTTCTTCCGCGTTCATTTCGCCCTCAGGGGACCGCTCAGGGTGGGTCGAAAGGCTTCCCTGAGGATACAGCGGGAGATCTCTTTCGCCGAAGGCGGGCGCCACCCGATCGGCCTCTATTTTCCGCTCTGCGGCCTTTTCAGCTGCACCGGCCGATTCGCTGTGCGGGACATCTTCGGTTTGAGCCGCGCCCGATTCGGGGAGGAGCTGTTGCGGAAGCTCGTGGTGCAGCCGGCCCCTTTCACTCAGAGGAGCATCCCGCTTCCGGAACCTTCTGTGGGCTTCGAGGAGACCAGCCGCAAACGCAGCTCCGATGAGGAGAAGTACTACATGCGGGAGTACCTGCCGGGAGACCGTTTCAGAGACATAAACTGGAAGGTCTCCAGCCGTCTCGATGAGCTGATAACCCGCATCTCCCCGGTTACCCAGGAAAAGACGACGATTCTGCCCGTGGTGCTGCGCAACTTCAGGGACAGAGAGGCGGACAGCGTCGAATCCATCATCCACCTGAACGTCATCAAGAGCTGGCTGATGGCTTTCCTGAGGATGATGAAGCAGGAACACCCGGAGATGCAGTTCCGCCTCACCTCAGCAGGCGGCAGCTGGCTGCTTCGCAGCGATGAAGATATCGAGCGCTTCGGCTGGGAGCTGCCGGCCCTTTTCTTTCAGAGGGATACCGGTCCGATCTTTCAAACCTCGCCGGAGGAAGAGCTGTTCATCTTCTCCACGGCTTTCGATCGGGGCTTGCCCGCCTTTCTCTCCTCCCAGGTTCAGGCGCGGCAGTACATCTTTCGCACCGGCGTGGCCGAGGATGGGGGGCAGAGACAGGGAACCAGAGTTGTTGTGTTTCAAGGAGGATGTGCCTGTCTGCCCGGATCCTGGATCCTGCGCAGGGAACCGAGACTCGAGGCGCCCCACCTATCCTCTCCCGCCTCCGGCAGGCTGGAGGAGCAGCTGTTATCCGTGAGGGTACTGTAGATGAAGCATTTTCTGTTCTTTACCCGGTTAGCCCTGTACCTGATCACACTTTCTCTGCCGATCCTGCACCCCGCCATCGTCGTGCCCTACGATCGGGTGGGTTTGATCTTCGCGTTCCTGCTCGTTCCCGCCGAGATGCTGATCTGCTTCTATCTGTCTGCGCCCCGCTTTCGCATCCGCACCTGGCTGCTGGCAGCCGTTGTCCCCATCGTATTGTTCGTCCTCTTCATCTCAGGATTCCAGCTGTCCACCCTGTTGTACGCCCTGGCCGCGGTGGCGGTCTTTGTGCTCACCGCGCTGGTGTTCAAGACCGACGGGCTGGGCCGATCGGTGGCCGTCCTGGAACCGTTCCTCCTGGGCCTGATCGCCTACCGTATCCTGAGTTTCTCCAGGGCATCCGAGGAGCTGGCCCGCCAGGCCAGCGGCATCACTCAGGTTATCCTGATTCTCATCCCCCTGGCCTTTCTCCTGCACGGGATCGTGCTGTACCTGAGCGTCTTTCACTCCCGAAGCAGCAGACGGGGCCTGCGGGAGGTGGTTCTCTTTCTCCTCGTCGCCGTGCCGCTGTTCCTGGTGGTGAGCTTCATCCTGCCCCCCGACTTCGTCAGCCACTCGATCTCCCTGAACCGGGTCGAACGGGATATCGAGCCCGAACCGGTACCGCTGGATGAGCGGGGGGAAGGCTGGCCCGGTGGAAACCTGCGTTCCGACGATCAATGGGGGGAGATGCTCGGCGAGCTGCCGGGAGATCAGGGCGGGAGCAATGGCCTGGAGGGGATCCCTTCGGATCAGTGGGACGAGGCGGGAGTGGGCCAGGGGTCGGAGAGCAAACAGTACGCCGTGATGGTCCTGGCCAGCCCGGTGCAGCCGGTGTACGCGGCGGATGCCTATTTCGGGGAATTCGATCCGGAAGCGGGCTTCCTGCTGTCCCGGGGAAACCCCCTCAACGAGCTCACCTATCTGCGCTTCCTGGAGACCTGGAACAACCCGGACCGGCCGCTGGAGCAGCTGCGCCGGAACACGGAAATCACCTATTTTTCGACACTGCCGGAGCGCTACCTGCCCTTCCGCCCGCTGAGCATCGAGCCTACGGTGCTCAAGCGGCAGTACAATCCCTTCCAGTATTCGTACACCGCCACCTCCCAGCTCAGCCGTTCGGGACCCCGGGATTGGGCCGCCATTCCCGACCTGAGCCCGGAGCAGCGCAGCCGTCTCGAGCCGTTCCTCCAGATTGCGCTGCCCGAGCAACGTCGGCAGAGCTTCCTCTCGTATCTCGATCAGGCCCTGGGCGACACCACCGGCTACTGGGGGCGCATCCAGGCGATCCTGAAGAGCTTTTCCACCTTCCAGTACGATATCGGCTTCGATGACGACACCTCGGTGGCCAGGATGGAACGATTCCTCGTGGACAAACGGATGGGGGACTGCACGGAGTTTTCCAACACCTCGGCTATCCTGCTGCGCCTGGCCGGTGTTCCGGCCCGGGTGGTGACCGGCTACCTCGCCTCCCGGGGTCTGCAGAGCTTCGCCCACCTGCGGGGTTTGTTCATGCTGCGGGAGGCGATTCCGGAGCTCCAGGAGCACCCCTTCGGCGATCTGTACCTGGTGACCACGGCCCAGCGCCATTCCTGGGTTCAGGTCTACATCCCCTCCTTCGGCTGGGTGGATCTGGAATCCACCGCCTACGCGCTTCCCCCTCCCCCCGGGCGCAATCCCAACGACATGAACGTGGTCATCCCCCTGATTCAGGGTGAACAGCTGCGCCGGGAATTCCGCTTCCCCTGGCTCCTGGCTCTGCAGTTTCTCCTGGCCCTGACGGCGCTGACCCTGCTGGGGATCTACGTCTTCCGCTTCGCCCGCAAGACCCACCTGAGACGGGTGAGCCGCCGGGAGGACCTTCGCGCCCTCAAGGCCCTTTACACCCTCCTCCTCATCCATCTGGCCGAACGGGGCTGGGAGGTGAAACGGCCCTTCCTCACCCCTAGGGAGTACGCGGGGGATCACCCCGAGTTGAAGGATTTCGCGGAAATCTACACCGTGCTCCGTTTTCGCGAAAATCTGGAGCCGGCGGAGCGAAAAGAGGCCTGGACGGCCCTGCGGGTCAGCTACCGGGCGCTTCTGGCGGCGAGCCGGCGCCCCGGCCTGCTCGCCGCCCTGCGGCGCGCCTTCAGCCTGAAGGGATTGTACTACTCATGAGATCCGCCCCGATCGGTCCGCAGGTCCGCCTGCCCTCTGTCCGCGCCCGCCGCGGCCTGATCCTGCTCGGCCTCTGCGCCCTGCTGGCGCTTTCCGCCTGCCGCCACCGAAGCGATTGGGTGATGTTCCGGGGCCAGCAGGGGCGGGGCTACACGGCCAACACGCTGAGGCCGCCCCTGGCTGCAAAATGGCGGCTCCAGCTGCAGCTGCAAGCCGAACCAACCTACGCCTTCAACAACCCGGTAGTCAAGGGCAACACCATCTACTTCGGTTCCACAGACGGGAATTTCTACGCCCTGGATATCGAGAGCGGCTACATGAACTGGGTCTTCAAAACCCGGGGAGCGATCAACTCGATCCCCTTCGCGGATTCCCGGAATGTATATTTCGGCAACAACGCGGGCAAGCTCTACGCGGTTTCCCAGGAGGACGGAAGGGAGGTCTGGTCCTTCCAGACCGATTCCACCGTGCAGTCGTCGATCGTCGGCTACGAGGACTTCATAATCTTCACCAGCGACGGCGGCACCGCCTACTTCGTGAACCCTCAGGGGGAGCAGCTGTTCACCCTGCCCAACCCTGTCTGGCACTACAACACCTTCCAGGTGTACGAGGATGTACTGTACTTTGCCCCCGGACCGCCGACCCGCCCCCACGCTTTCGGCGCCTTCGACCTCAAGGACCGAGCCTACCTGTGGATCCTGGACACCTCCCAGTTCCAGGCCGTCTGGTACTCCTTCCCCGCCCTCAAGGGGGATCTGCTGTACTTCTCCACCGCCACCTACCGCGGAGAGTACTGGGATTTCAGCTACTACGCCTTTCAGCGGGAGACCGGGCAGATGGTCTGGCAGTACTCGGATCTGTCTGATTGGGGGCAGATGTACCGGGTCGACTCTCAGCGGATGTTCAGCGAAAACATGAGACTCCTCGACTACCTGGCCCCGGCTATCTGGCGGAACCTCGTCATCTACACCAGCGGGGACACGCTGGTGCGGGCCTTCCGGGCCGGAAACGGCACCCTGGCCTGGACCCGCGCCTTCGACAGGCCCACCACCAGCGCACCGACGGTTGCGGGCAATCGGGTGTACTTCGGGATCGAAGGCGACGAGGCCTATCAGGCCGGCATTCCCGGAGGGCAACCTCCCCGCCTGGTATGCCTGGCCGCCAAGAACGGCCGCCTGCTCTGGGAGATGGAGCTGGAGGGGGCGCTGCTGAGCGCACCCGTGATCGCCGGCAGGTGGATGGTCTTCGGCACGGACCGCAACTACTTCTACGTGCTGGAAGAGGTTTACTGAGGCTGACGCCGGGCCTCACGAATTGAACCCTCCTACCAGGTGCTGCAGATTGAGCGGCAATTTGGTGAGGGTATCTACGCGCCGGTCGTACTTGCCGAGGGTTTTTTCGATCACTATGTAGTCCAGTCCGGGGATGATCACCTCATCCCACCTGTTGCCCACACCCCGGATCGCTACATCGAGCATGGTTACGATCCGCTTCCCGAGGGGTTGCTCGGAGTTCAGAGTGATCGCACCGTAGAACTCCTGGCATTCCGTGTAGCCCGCGTTGTGGGTGCCGGTGTAGGGCTTCTGGCGAACCAGGTCGATCTTCTTCCCGATCCGTCTGCCGACCTCTTCTTCCTTCGACTTGAAATAGTCGACCAAAGCCTGTTCCTGGTACTTGGCGGGCAAACGCTGCTCTGCCACTCGAAGGTACGCCTCGTAGCCCGTCCGGTAAGCTTCTTCTACGAAATCGAACCAGTAGCGCTGGTCTTCGGTGACCTTGTCGGGAGAACCGACGCAGACAACCGAGGCGCGCTCGCAGGCGGTGAGGCCGTCCCTCTTGGGCCCCACGCCAATATGAACAATGTCCCCTTCGGCGATCGGCCGATTCAGAGCCTTGCCGATAAGGCTGCGGTTGGCCTCCCCGGCGTTGACCATGATATCGAAGCCGAACTGTTCAGCCCCCAACTCCTGCGCGATCGCATACCCCCATTGGGAGACCTGGGTTTCCAGCATCCCGGGTTTGAGAACCGCTAGCATGCCGGTGAGCATAACGTCGCAGATGAGAGCGGCCTGCTCGATCAGGGCCATCTCCCGCTCCGACTTCTCGTATTTGATCCTGTAGTACAGCTCCTGGGCATCGACGACCGCCCGGCTGCTGCCGAGGTATCCTGCCAGATACTCGTATATACTCAGAGGAAAAACTTCTCTGGGTGTGAGAAGGCCGATGCGCCTGGGTTTTCCGCCGGCAGCTGCTTCGATCACTTCCTCCACTCTTTCCGCCTCGATGGGATAATCCTCGTCGGCCAGCTTGAGCATTTCCACTTTGTGAACACAAGCGCCGGAGCGGGCAGCCAGCTGTTCGGCGACGTACCCGCCCTCCAATCCCGCCAGGATGTGAAAGCCGTTTTTTCCGATCACCCCGGCCACCGGCTCCACGGAAATATTCGTGTTCCCCCCCAGGTAGGGCACATCTCCGTTGTAGTGCTCATCGGAGTACACGAAGGCCGCTTCTATATCCGCTTCCCCCAGCGCCTCGATGACTCGTTTCTGTCGATGAAGGAACTCCTGTTTCTCTACTCCAAGCATCTTGTCGATCGATGGCGCCTCGGAAAGGACCTTTGCGATCTTGCGGGAATCTGCCAGCCAACTGTCGAATTTCATTTTCTCAAACCCTTTCTGGACCTGAAGCTCTTCGCCCCCGACCGGAGGCGGCGGCGCTTTGGAGCTGCAGTGGATCAAGCTTCGGTGCTTCTTCCAGATTTTCGAACACTTTGGCAAACCCGTCAACACAGCGTGCCGTGTTTGCCGATGCCCTCCGCTTACGCGCGAATCCGAAGAGCAGGGAATTTTTGCGTTGCCAAGCCGGTTCCGATCGGGTACCCTGGGTGCCAAGCTACCGGCCGTTGCACCGAAACGATGCAGAGGATCAAGCGCCAGGGCATACAGGTTTTTTTCACAGCATTCGCCTTCTTCTTCATCGAAACGGCATTCTTTCACATCCTCCACTTCACCCACGACAACCTGGAAGCCACCCTGGTTATCTCCTACGCCCTGCTGGGACTCGCCCTCGGATCCCTTGTAACCTATCTGGCATATCGCATCAGGACCATTCACTTTCCGCTGCTGGTGCTCCTGTTCATAATCTCGACGGTTCTGGCCTTCCTGAACATCACCCGGCTGCCTCGTTTCGTCCACCTGTCACCGTTCATGGTCTTTCCCTTCATGATGGGCAACATCATCATCACCTACTTCCTGCGTGCGGAAAACTCGAACCGCATGTATTTCTACGACCTGTCCGGCGCGACCTGCGGGATCTTTTTCTCAGTGGCGACCATCCCCCTTTTAAAAACGGAAAATGCCCTGTTCTTGTGCATCGCCGTTCTCTGCATCGTCGGGTTCGTTTTCACGAGCCAGTACGGCCGGAGCAGGCTCATGCGCGCAGCACTTTCGCTGCTGTTCGTGATAGCTCTGGGCACGATGATCGCAAACCTCCAGTGGCACTTCCTGGATCTGGAGAGGTTGGCCGAAGGCGGGGGAACCGCACCGGAGAAAGACTTCTCATCCTTCAGAAGGAGGGGCATGCCTCTCTTGTTCAGCAGGGACAGTCTGGTCACCCGCATTTCGGTGTACCGGGCTGCCGCGGATCGGACCTTTGAAAACTACAAGGGCGATTCGACCTCCACGATCTACTGGACCTGCTTCGACGGGGACAGCAACGACGTAATCGACTCCGCCCCTCCCTACCAGTTCCGCAACGATCCCAGGATCCCCTTCATGTACTACGAGGATGGAAGCCAGCACACCCTCTTCGACGAGCCCCCCAAGGTATTCATCATCGGAGCCTCGGCTCAGGGTATCATAAAGTCCATCAAGTTCCTGGTGAAGGATCCCTCCCTGATCGACACCGTGGAGATCAATCCGGCAATCGTCGACCTGATGCGCAATGAGCTGTACGAGTTGAGCGGCCGGGCCTATGAAGACGTGGAGGTGAAGAGGATCGATGCCAGGGCCCATCTCAAACACGCCCGTGAACGCTATGACCTGATAACGATGATGAACACGTATACGATGCACAATATCGGCTATTTCGGAGAGCCCGATTTCGTTCACACCCGCGACGCAGTAGAGCGCTATCTCGATCATCTGAACGAAGGCGGGTTTCTGCTCTTCGAGGAAAGAAATGAAAACGAACGCTGCCGCTACGCGATATTCAAGATGTTGAACAACTGCTTCTCTGCCCTTCAGGACAGAGGGTGGCGGGAACCCCAGAAGCACTTCTTCATCTACAGCGTCAATACGAGCAAGTCGAAATACCGTTTAGGCTGGTACACCTTTATTGTTGTGAAAAGTACCCCGATCACCGAAGCTGAACGAGCCTATTTCCTGCGATGGCTCGATTCCCGGCATTATATCGAGTATGTACTGGAGCAGGAGGTGGCCCCGGACATGGATTTCACCTTTACCTACCACACCCAGCTGGAATATCTGCCCGGAGAGTCTGCCGCCACGGAGTACTCCCGGTTTATGGAGGGGAACAATAAACTTGCCTTCTTCGGACCCGAGGTCCGCCTGACTCCGACCACGGACATGAAGCCCTACATCTTTGACGTCTTCACGGACCGAAAAGAGATCAAACAGCTGATCGCGAAAATGGGGGCCGTTTGTGCGGGTGTTTTCTGTCTGGCCCTGCTGCTGTTTTTCTTCAGCCCACGGGGGAAACCCGCGCTCAGCTCCATTCCCTTTATCCTGTACTTCCTGCTGCTCGGAGTGGGATACTTCGTGATTGAAATCGCCCTGATGAAGTTCTATCAGAGCCATACCGGTTCTCCGACCAACTCTTTGATATTCGTGCTGGCCGGCCTTCTACTGTCCTCGGGCCTGGGCAGCTACTTCTCGAGGAGCTACTCTACGAAAAAGGCCGCCTGGGCCTTCGCCGGCATCGTGATCTTTGCCGCTTATCACATCTTCCTCGGCAGGAACCTGCTGCATCGTTTGGGCAGCTCGCTGCTGGTGGAGAACATCCTGATTTCGCTAACCGTCGTTCCCCTGGGATTCTGCATGGGAATTCCCTTTCCCTTCGGGATCGAACGGGTGAAGCGGGTTTTCACGGAAAAACAAGTCCCGATTTTCGTGGCGATCAATTCTTTGGCCTCCGCCTTCGGGATCACCTTCGGGCTCTATCTCAGTATCGCTCTGGGTTTCATCGGTGCGGCCGTGGTCGGAGTCGGCAGCTACGCTTTTGCTTTGATCCTGTTCGCTGTGTACACGAGAAGAAGGACAGCAGCCGTACCCTGACCGCGCCCTGGTCCCGCCCGGGGCAGGGAAGACTCAGGAAGTACCGGCGGTGGACCAGGCCGTCTTTCCCTCGAACTCCCGCTTCTCCGTGAAGACGGTTTTCATCGAGGCGGGCAGGCGCGTGTAGATGTCATTGGAAATGCTCAGGGCGCTCGGTTTTGTGACCTGTTTCTCCAGGTGAGCGGCGTAGTTGATCACGTCCGAGACGATCCTTCCGGTATCCTCGAAGAACTTCACCGCCCCGTAGTCCATCCCGATACGAAGGCAGATCTCGTCTTTGATCGGTTTGTAGGGCTGGACGTTGAACACAGGCATGGTATAGAGGATCTCCTGGGCGCAGCTGACCGCGTCGGGGATGCTCTTCTCGCTCCGGAAGGCAAACAGCCCCCCGTCCCCGGCCCAGCTCCAGATGCGGCCTTCGTACAGATCGAGCTTGTGTTTGAGAAAGCCCCAGAGCCGGTAGTAAACCTTCTCCATCATGCCGGGCTTGTACTTGCGCACCAGCTCGCTGTTTTGGCAGATATCCACGGAGGCGATCACGGTGGGGTATTCCTTGCCGTTGCGCAGCGCTCCCCAGTTGAGCAGGCTCGATTTGTCCTCCTTGACATTGATGATCTTGCGCTTCTGATAATCGTAGAACACCCCGGTCCGTGAGAGGCGATAGAGGATGTTTTCCAGTCCGGTGAGTTTCACATTTCGGCCGTTGAGGGGCACCCCCTCCAGCTCGAAGGCGAAGGTGAACAGATCGAGGATCTTCTTCTTTTTCTCGCACTCCTGGACCAGGGCCTTGGCCGCGTTCAGCGGAGAAATACTCACACCCTTGGCCACTCCGGAGACCGCGTGGGTGCTGAAGCCGTGATCCTTGAAGATGTAGCCCCCAATCGCATCGATGTCTTTGAAGGTGAGACTTTTGCCGAACATCTCGGTGAGGTCTTTTACCAGGGACGTATCAAACATGGAATGATTCTAGTGTCGGCGGGCTTGTTCTGTCAACTGCACCGATGCACCGGGTGTCGATGCACCGCTTCATTTCGTTTTGCCGGCAAAGGGGCATAGATCGGTGATCACGCAGTCGGGGCACAGGGGCCTGCGGGCTGAGCAGATGCTGCGGCCGTGTTCGTTCACCACCATCGAGAAGCGCGTGCGCTTCGCCTCCGGCACCAGATCCCACAGGCTGCGCTCGATCTTGTCGGGATTGGTCTCGTCGCTCAATTCCAGACGTCCGATCACCCGTTTGAAGTGGGTATCCACGATGATCGCCGGCAGGCCGTAGCAGTTGCCCGCCACCACGTTGGCGGTCTTCCTGCCCACTCCGGGCAGCTTCACCAGCTGCTCGACGCTGCGGGGGATCTTACCCTGGAACTGCTCCTGAACCGCCCGAGCCATATTGAGCAGGCTCTTGGCCTTGTTCCGGTAGAAACCCGTGCTGTGGATCATCCGCTCCAGCTCCGCCGGCTCGGCAGCGGCCAGGGCAGCGGCATCCGGAAACTTGCCGAACAGATCGGGGGTGACCTTGTTCACCATCTCATCGGTGCACTGGGCCGCCAGGATCGTGGCCACCAGCAGTTCGAAGGCATTGCGGAAGTGCAGGTGAGGCTTTGCCGCAGGGTACTGCCCGTGCAGGATCTCGAACACCTTGCCCGCTCTCTCAGCCCTTACTCGCTTGGAAAAATCCATCGATCTCCTCCGCGCTCATACAGTTCAATATCTGCTCCGCCCCCAGCCAGGCCTTGCGGGCCATCAACACCCCGTAGCGCATGTAGAGGAGGTCCTCCGGGGAATGGGCGTCGGGACAGAGGGCGATGCGGATCCCCCTCCGGGCGGCCCGTTTGAGCGCCGGCCAGTCCGGATCCAGACGGTGGGGATTGCAGTTATGCTCCAGGACAACACCACCGCGCTTCAGGGCGTCGAACAGCCGCTCCTCGTCGTAATCGTAGCCCGCCCTGGACAGCAGCAGGGCGCCGCTGGGATGTCCAAGGATCGTCAGATACGGATTGTCTACTGCCCGCAGCAGCCGTTCGGTGGCGGTTTCCCTGTCCATGGCGAGATTCGAGTGAACCGAGCCGATCACGAACTCCAGCTCCGCCAGAACATCATCCGGATAGTCGAGGCTGCCGTTGCCCAGAATATCCGACTCGATGCCGCAGAACACGCGGAAGGGGGCGAGCCTCTCATTGACCTCGGCGGCCTCGGCCATCTGCTCCCGCAGGCGATCCACGGACAGCCCTCCGGCGTAGCCGGCGCTGCGGGAATGATCGCTGAGGCACAGATACTCGTAGCCGAGCTCGCGGCAGGCCCGGGCCATCTCCTCGATGCTCACCAGACCATCGGAGTAGCTGGAATGCATGTGGATCATCCCCCGGATCTCCCCGGCCTCGACCAGGCGGGGCAGCCGCCCGCCGGCGGCGGCTTCCACCTCCTCCTCCCCTTCCCGCAGTTCCGGCGCTATCCAGGGCAGTTCGAGGCTCCGGTACACGGCCTGCTCATCCTCCAGGGGCAGGCTCTTCTCCCCGCGGAACACCCCGTATTCGTTCATCTTCAGGCCCATGGTCTTGGCCCGGCTGCGGAGGATCGTGTTGTGCTCCTTCGAACCGGTGAAATGCTGCAGCGCCGCCGGCTCGCTCTCCGGCTCGACGATGCGGAAATCCACCTGAAGCCCTCCCCGGCGGATGGAGACCTTGGTCTGCCCGGCGCCCAGCACGCCCTGCGCCTCTGGGCCGCTGTCGGCCAACCCGGTGAGGCTCGCGCGGATGCCCTCGGGATCGGCCCCGGTCTGTGGAATGAGCAGGATGTCCGCGTCTTTGAGGATGCGCTTGCCCCGGCGCAGGCTGCCGGCCACGTGGATGCGGGAAAACAGTCCGCTCGAGTTCAGCCGTTCGACCAGCTCGGAGGCGATCTGCTCCGCTTCGCTGTAGAGGTGCATCTCCTGGAACTGCTTCTTGAAGGCGATCGCTTTCAGGATTTTTGCCTGGCTCTTCTCTCCGAATCCATCCAGGGCGAGCAGGCGGTTTTCCCTGCAGGCGTACTCCAGCTCCCCGATGCTGGAGATGCCCAGCTTCTGCCACAGCACGCCAACCCGCTTGGGCCCCAGACCGCCCAGGGTGAGCAGTTCCTCCAGGCCGTCGGGAAATCCGGCATTCAGCTCCTCGAGAAGCGTGGATTTTCCGCTGGTTACGAGCTCCTCGAGCACTTCCCCGATTCCCTTGCCGATGCCCGGGATGCCGCTCATCCTGTGCTCGGCCACCAGGGCGGTGAAGCTCTCCGGGTGCTGCTCCACGATGCGGGCGGCCCGGTCGAAGGCCCGGGACTTGAAGGGATTCTCCCCGGCCAGCTCCTGGTACACGGCGATCTGTTTGAGGAATGCGCCCAATTCCTTGTTGTTCATACCGCCAGAACCCGACGGGTCGTCAGCTGATGTGCTTCCATGACTGCATTTTATTCATGGTGCCCAGGCTCTGTAAAGGATTCAGTCACTATCGCCGGAAAGTTTCTACGGCCTTTGTTTTCAACCGCTTCCAATCGATCAGAATAAGGGCGTATGTCCGGCCGGCTTAAAACAACCACAGCTGGCCGCCCCTGCCGAACAGGGCTTCCAGCTCCGTCTTGAGCACCTCCGTGAAGGCCGAGGCGATCGGCATGAGCTGACGCTCCAGGTAGTGATCGTAGTCGATAGGGGCGCTGATCCTCCCCTGCGGCTGGGGCCCGTCCCGGGTAATCACGTAGCGGATCAGCCCGCGCTGCTTCCCGCGGGGCAGCAGGGCGGCCGCCTTGACGTGGGGAGGGGTGTTGCGGGTGTAGGCGGAGATGGATTTACGCAGAGCTTTGCGGTAAACGAGCTTGTCATCCAGCTGCCCCCGATACAGGGCTTCGACCAGCTCTCCGATGTAGCCCTGGATCTCCTCCAGGGAACGTTTCAAGAATAGCAGCTCGAGCAGGCGGATCTGAAAATCGTGGGCCAGATCGGTCCAGTCCCGTCGCACCGCCTCCATGCCCCTGACCTCTATCCTCCTGCGCAGATCCGAGGTTCCGGCAGAGGTTGTTCCCGCAGAGGTTGCTGCGGCAGAGGTTGTTCCCGCAGAGGTTGCTGCGGCCAGCAGCCCTGCATAGCCCTTGGCCCGCCCCTTCTCCCCCTGGCCGCCACCTCCCCGCAGGGGGGGCAGGAAGAAGCGATCGTAGCGTTTTTCGAACCGCAGGGTAAGCCGAGGCTCGACCCCGTAGGTTTCGGCCAGATATTCTTCCAGGGCCCGGTTCACCCGGCTGCAGATCTCCTGACCGTCCAGCGTGAGGGGTTGGGCGTCCGCCGGTGCATCCGCCTCTGCCGGAGCGCAGAGCACGGTCACAAACAGAGAATCCGTATCCCCGTACAGAACCGAGTAGCCTAAATCTTCCAGGAAATCCCTGCACCAGCCCAGGATCCTCTGTCCGAAACTGGTGATGGCACCGGCCAGATCGGACCCGGCAAAGCGGCAGCGCCGGGCACCGAGCACCCCGTAAAAGGAGTTCATTATGATCTTGTAGACGAAGGAGGCCACGGCGTCTCCTTTCGCCTTGGCTTCCGCCCGGCCTTCGAAGAACCGGTCTAGAAGCTCGGGCAGTATACCGGGCTCTCGACCAAACGCGGCTCCGTTGGGCGCCCGGATCGGCTGCTGCCCCTCTGAAGGCCCGCCGCTGCGCCCGCCGAGGTAGCTCAGCGGATCGATGTTGAAGGTGCGGATGATCGACGGGTACAGGCTCTGAAAGTCGAACACCAGCACCTCGTCGAACACCCCCGGTCGGGGGGCCAGGATGATGCCGCCGGGGGCTCCCTCCATGGGCAGGGGATCCACCCCGAAGGTAGGGGCAACCATCCCGCGCTGGTGCAGGGCCTCGGTGTACAGGTGCTCGAAGGCGGCGATGCTGGTCCAGGCCAGATCCGGAGCCACCCCTATGAGGACACAGCGCCGCAGGGTGAGCTGGAACAGCCCGGTCCGTCCCATGATCCTGTGCACCAGCCGGGCATCTTCCAGACAGTAGGCGCAGAGCTCCCCGGGCTGCTCCCGGTAAAGCCGATCTATCGCACCGATCCGCTCCTCCCCCTCCAGGATCTCTATCCGTTTACCGTAGCCCAGGATGGCCCCGGCAACCGTCTCCAGGCTGTAATCCTCGAAGGCATCGGGGGAGGCCCGCACTATCCTCACGCCGTCCCACACCTGCCTTCCGGGAACGATCACCCGGCTTCCCCTGCCCTCGCTCTGGGGCAGGTACACCGCCGCCTCCCTGGAACGACCGAGAGTGAAGGGAAGACGATAGCGCCGGAAGCGATCGGATAGAACCTGAAGATCGAAATCGATAACGTTCCAGCCGGTGATGACGTCGGGATCCAGGGCTACCAGCCGATCCCGAAAGGCCCTGAGAAGCACCTTCTCGTCGTCGAAGCATTTCACCCCGGGCTCATGGAGCTCGGGGCCGAGGAACAGCACCTCCTCCTCTGCGGGGGCGTCCCGGAAGGGATCCTGAAGGCTGAGGGCGACGGCCCGCACCGCTTGGGTTCGCACGTCCGTCTCGATATCGATGGACAACACGGACAGTTGGGGCTGCCAGGTTCCCGCCTCGACCTCCGGATCAACAAATACGTGGGTCACGTGGCGCCCCTTTATCGGCTCCCCCCTGATCCGGATGGGACCGTGGATCTGCCGTTCCAGACGGAATTGATCCGCCATTCGCAGATCCGCCTCGTAGGTGCGGGCACCGACCAGCTGCAGGGCGTCCCGCAGCCGGCGCTTGAGCTCCCGGGTCGCGCAGACGACCTGCCGGCAGGGCTCGCCGTCCATCGTGCGCAGGGGACACGGAGACAGCCGGACCGCCCCGTCGGCGTGCAGCTGGCCCGAGGCCGACATGGAGGCGACGATCTGCTGCACAGCGCCGGAGTCCCCCTCCCGGAGGTAGAAATTGGGCTGATAACGGTTCTCTACGATCGCAAAGGTGGAGCCGTCGGTCAGGCGGCCGAGCAGGTACAGAGCGGTACGCCCCTTGGGGCTGCGGGCGTAGGAATGGACGACGAATCCGTCGCAGGTCGGGCTCATGAAGCACCCCACTATACCACGGGGGGCTTCCGGGGTTATAGTCGCCCTATGCCCGAAGCAAAACCCCTTGCCCCTCTGCTGCCCGCCCTGGGGAAGGATCTGCGCCTGCGGGGCGACCCGCAGACCAGCCTGCGCGGCCTGACCTACGACTCCCGCCGCGTCGAGACGGGGGATCTGTTTGCGGCGCTTCCGGGACTGCACACCGACGGGCACCGCTTCATCGAGCAGGCGATCCGCCGCGGTGCGGCGGCGGTCCTGCACCAGGATGAGCTGGACGGCTACAAAGAGGGGATCACCTATCTCCGGGTGCCCGACTCCAGGCGGGGCATGTCCGCTCTGGCCGCCGCCTTCTACGGACACCCCTCTCGGGAGCTGTCCGTCATCGGAGTGACGGGTACCGACGGCAAGAGCACGACCGTGTGGCTGATCCACCAGCTGCTGGAAGCGCTCGGCAAAGCCAGCGGCTTCATCTCTACGGCCCAGATACGGACCGAAGATCGAGCCATTGAAAACCCGCTGCGACAGTCGACCCCGGAAGCCCCGGATATCCAGCGTCTGCTGCGCCGGATGGCCGATGCCGGAAACGAGTACGCCGTGATCGAGGCCACCTCCCACGGGTTGTCCTCTGCAACCGGCCGTCTCTCCGCCGTTCAATTTACAGCCGGGGTATGCACCAACATCAGCCATGAACACCTCGAGTTCCACGGCAGCTTTGAACGGTACCGCTCGGACAAGGCCAACCTGTTCCGCGCGCTTCCCCGACACGGCTTCGGCGTGGTCAACCTCAACGATCCGAGCCATCACTACCTGGGCGAACGGTCGGGCGCGCCGGTGCTCGGCTACGGATTGGCAAACCCGGAAGCCGACCTGTGGGCCGAGGCCACCCAAACCGACCTGTCCGGTTCGCAGGTCACGCTCCATTACGCCGGCCAGTCGCTTTCAGCCCGGCTCAACCTGCCGGGCAGCTACAACATCGAGAACCTGTTGGCCGCCTCCCTGACCGTGCTGCGGCTCGATCCGAGCGGGTTGCCGGAGCTGGCCGCAGCGATCCCGGCTCTTCAAGGGGTGCCGGGACGGATGGAGTCGATCAGCAGGGGCCAACCCTTCCGGGTGATCGTGGACTACGCCCACACACCCCAGGCCTATGCGGGACTGCTGCCCCTGATCCGAGCCCATACCCGTGGAGCCCTGATCGCTGTGTTCGGATCCGCCGGGGAGAGGGACCTGGCCAAACGTCCCCTCCAGGGCGAGCTGGCCGCCCGCTACTGCGACATCGTAATCCTCACCGACGAGGATCCCAGAGGGGAGGAACCCACCGCCATCCTCGAGCAGATCGCCGAAGGCTGCCGGCGGGAGAAGCCGGAACTGCGAACCGGGGATCAGCTGATCCAGATCCCGGATCGGCGGGAGGCCATCGGCCGGGCTTTCGGCCTGGCAGAGGGGGGGGACACGGTGCTGCTTCTGGGCAAAGGCCACGAACGGAGCATCATCTACTCCGCCGGTCCTGTCCCCTGGCTGGAGGCGCGGGTTGCCCGGGAGATCCTGGAAGGGATGGGCTGGAAACGGTGAGAGCGAAACGGCCGATCCTGATTCTGCTCATCCTCCTGCTCCCTCCGGCCCTCCCCCTGGAAGCCCAGCAAACCGCCGGCGGCGCGCAGGCACCAGCCTCTCCCCGCCTGGCGGGAATCGTGGACCTCAGCTCCCTCTCTCTGCTGTGGGGCGAAGAGCCAAATCCTGCCGACGGCCCGGCGGGCGATTCCAGCGGCGAGCGACCCGGCGACGCCCCGGAGCCGCTGGATATCACCGCCACACCGCAAGGGCCTGTCCTGCTGTTTTCCGACAGGATTCTCTCGCTAGGCCCCAACCTGGAGATCACCAGGCGGACCGTCCAGGATCTGACCACCCTGCCGCAGCTGCCCCGGGATGTTGTTCCGGCCAGATTGCTGCTCAATCCCCTGTACGAACCGATCATCTACGACGCCCGCAGCGGATCGCTCGACCTGCTGCACCGCTACGGCGGCGATCCCGAACGTTTTCAAACGGAATTTCCCGGGGCTGTGGAGGCGGGAAGTTTCAGGCGCGGGGGGGTCGTTCTCTCCGACGGGAAGGGCCTGAGCCTGTTCACCCGCAAGGGCAACGGCCTCACCCGCCGGGAGATCGCCCTGTCTGCCGCTTTTACCACGGGCCTGAGCATCGACGGGCAGGACCGTCTTTGGGTCTATGATCTGAGCGCCCGGCGGGTCCGGGTATTCGATCCCGGCGGCCAGGAGCTGTTCGCCGTCACACCGGATATCTCGGGGGGAAATCTGCTGTTTCCCCAGGTGTTCCTGGCCCGGCCGGACGGGGGCTTCTTTCTGGGTACGGCCGGGCAGCTGTGGTGCTTCGATGCCGACGGCTCGGTGCGCTGGCGACTTTCTCAGTTCAACGCCGGCTTTCGCCAGGCTCTGCCCGCTTTCTACCGGCTGGCAGCCGGTCGGAGCGAGACCGGCTGCGGGTGCTTCTACATCCTCGACCCCCTCGGAAACCGGATCCTGAAGTTTATCGAGGACCTTCCGGATGATTCGCAGGGCGAACCCGGGATCGAAGCCGCGCTGGCCGCGGCCTTCCGGAACTCCGGAACCGGGCAGTTCGGTCAGAACGAGGTTGTCCGCCTCTGTCTGGAGAGGCAGCTGTACCTTCAGGCCGCTTTTTTCCGCCGCAGCAGCGGCGATGAAGCGTTGGTGACCGACCTGTTCGAGCGTATCCGGGCCAAGCAGGCCGGGCTGCTTGCCGAGTTGGCCGAAGAGCTGGAAAACGAACTGCGCTACGTCGAGGCGGAGTCGGCCTTCAACCACAGCTTGAGCCTCTATCGGGAACTGCGCAGCCTAGACCCGGTCAACCCCCGTTATCCGCAGGCGATCAGGCAGCTGAGCGAGCGGCGAAACGCCTTGCGGGAGATCCGCTTGGCTGAGGGGCTGCTGACCGCCGGCGTCGCAGCAGATGGTCTGGGCGCCGTGGATGGAAAGGGACAGCTGGTCATCGCTCTTACGAACGTCTCCGCCGGCACCCTGGAGCGGGTGGAGGTGCTTGCGCGTCTCAGCGGTTATACCGCCTCCCGCTGGCAGGCATCCCCGGGAACGATCCGCGCCGGCGGCAGGGTGCTCCTGAGTATTGCTGTGTCGGATGACGGCGGCGGTGCAAGCCGTGAGGATCTGTTCATCTTCTGCAACCTCCTGGTGAGGTACGAGCACGATCGCGAGCAGGCGGCTCAGCACTTCCGCCTGCCTCTGATCTTCCCGGCCGGCAGGCTGCGGCTTCCACCGTCCGAATGAGTGGACAGCTGCCGAACCCCGCAGCCGCGCTGCCGCGCGCAACCCCTCGCCAAGCCCGACGGAATTTCCTATAGTACCTGCATGGCTCAACGTACGGTTTGCATCCTATACGGCGGCCGATCAGGGGAGCACGAAGTCTCCTGCCGCTCCGCCGCTTCGGTTTCCAGGAATCTTGATCCGAAAAAATACCGGCAGCTGCTGATCGGGATCGACAAGTCCGGTCGATGGCACCTTCAGCGGGAGCCGCTGTTTCGATCCGCTGAGTACGGTGAGAGGCTCGAGGTGTCGACCGAAGCCGAGCCGGTAGCGGTGGTTCCGGGACAGGGTCTGGAGCTGCCGTCCGGGGCCATCGAGGCGCAGGTCGTGTTTCCGGTTCTCCACGGCACCTTCGGCGAAGACGGAACGATCCAGGGGCTGCTGGAGACGGCGGACCTCGCCTACGTCGGCGCCGGCGTGCTGGGAAGCTCCCTGGCCATGGACAAACAGAGGACAAAAGAGATTTGGAAGCAATCCGGGCTGCCCGTCGCAGATTATTTGATCCTGCGTGACGGATCGGCTGAGAGCGCGGCCGCGGTCCTGCAGCGCTTTTCCCCGCCCCTGTTCGTGAAGCCGGTAAACGCCGGGTCCTCGGTGGGGATCACCAAGGTGCACAGCCGGGAGGAGCTTCAAGGGGCGATCTCCGAGGCCCTTCGCTACGACGTAAAGGTCATGGTGGAGCCGGCCGTCGACGCCCGGGAGATCGAATGCGCCGTCCTGGGCAATGAGGATGCCCAGGCATTCCCGCCCGGCGAAATCCTGCCCGCCCACGAGTTCTACAGCTACGAGGCCAAGTACATCGATCCGGAAGGAGCGGACTTGAAGCTTCCCGCCGATCTTCCCGATGCCCTCAGCCGGGAAATCCGCAGTCTGGCCGTGGCCGCCTTTCAGGCGGTGGAGTGCTCCGGCATGGCTCGGGTCGATTTCTTCCTGGACAGAGCGAGCAACACCGTCCTCCTCAACGAGATCAACACGATTCCCGGATTCACCAACATCAGCATGTATCCAAAGTTGTGCCAGGCCGGCGGGCTTCCCTACCCTGAACTGCTCGACCGCCTGATCGAGCTGGCGCTGGAGCGCCACGAACAGCGCAGATCGCTGCGCTACAGCCTGTAGGGGGCGCGCTGGTTTCGCGGTGAGAAAGGGATATATATAGTAAGGGAGAAGATGCCGTGAGCGAAGTATTCGAAAAATACCTGAAATCCATGCCTATCATGCCCGATGTGGCTATCAAGATCCTCAGCATTGCCGAAGACAAGCTGGACATCTCCTTCAAGGAATTGGAGGACATCATAAAGGTGGACGCAAGCCTGACCGCCAAGGTGCTGAAGATCGCCAACTCGGCGATGTACGCCCGGCAGCGGGAGATCAAGAGCCTGCAGATGGCCATCACCCTCCTGGGCTTTAAAAACCTGAAGAGCCTCGTTCTGCTGGTCACCGCATCGGGTACTTTTACCCGGGATCGCAACGACAGCTTCTATCAATACTTCTGGAAACACTCGATTTTGACCGCGTTTCTGGCCAGGCACATGGCTATTCGCTGCAATCGAAAGGATGCCACTGAGGACTGCTTTGTAGGGGGGCTTCTGCACGACATCGGTCAGGCTGCCTTCTACAACGCCGGCAAGGAGCGCTACCAACCCGTGGTGGCGGCGCTGGCAGGAGGAAAAACACGGGTGGAGCAGATCGAGTATGAAATCTACGGCGCCGACCATCGGGAGATCGGCGCTTCCCTGCTGAAACAGTGGAGCTTTCCCGATCTGTACGTGGATACCGTCCGGGAGCATCAGAGCCTCAACATCACCTCCCCCCACAAAGCCACGATCCTCATCGTGTCCGCGGCGGATCTGGTGGAGCAGCTGATCAGACTGGGCGTGCTGGATCAGGACAGCGACCGACTGCTGGGCGAATTGATAGAGCGAACCGAGCTGACGGCCAAGGATATCGAGTACTACAAGAGCAGCTTCATGGGGGACATGCGAAGCGATCCTCTGTTCCTCGAGTGCAGATCGTTGTTCGGGATCCGGGATTGACTCACCGATTGCTGACTCAGGCCGCTCCCCGCTGCCGGGATTCGACCAGACCGGCCAGGCGCCGGATCCCCTCCCGTATCTGCTCTTCGCCGCTGTAGGAGAAGTTCAGCCGCATCGTGTTGTGTCCGCCCCCTGCAGGATAAAAGGCCGAGCCGACCACGTAGGCCACGTTCCGCTCTATGGCGTCCACGAACATCTCGTCGGTATCCATTCCTTCGGGAAGGGTGATCCAGAGGAACATGCCCCCCTGGGGCACCACCCAGCTCAGACCCGGCAGCCGGGGCATGAACTGCTCCAGTGCATCGAGCATGCAGCGCAGCTTCCCGCGGTACAGATCAATGTTGGCCTGAATCCGGGCGTCCAGAAGCCCCCGGCTCAGGAACTCCTGGGCCAACCTCTGGGTAAGGGCGGAGGTACACAGGTCGGTGGCCTGCTTGGCCTGCACCAGCTTGTCGATCACCACGGCGTCGGCGCAGATCCAGCCCAGCCGGAATCCGGGAGAGAGGATCTTGGAAAAGGTGAACAGATTTACAACCCTGCGGGTCGGAGGGATCGGATCAGTCTGTGCCCCGGAGGCGACGCGGGCCCTCCTGCGCACCTCCAAAGCCCCGATCAGAGGCAGATCCTCACCGCTGTAGCGCAGCCACTTGTAAGGCACGTCCTCCACGATAATCAGATCGAACTCCTCGGCGATGTTGAGCAGCTCCTCGCGCCGCTGCAGGCTCATGGTGATCCCGCTGGGATT
>CAZPPB010000058.1:0-20799 GCA_964588355.1 uncultured Spirochaetaceae bacterium
GCCTGGACAACGAACCGAGCGGCGAACACCCCCGCTACTACTTCGAGTGGAGCCGCCTCAACTTCCACCCAACCGGAGCAGAGGATTCCTCCGGCCATATGTTTCTGGATGCCTGAACAGCAGAAGCAAACCCGACGGGAGGCGATATGGAGAAGCTGAAAATCGATGTTCACGAGTGGAAAGAGCCGGATGAGGAGCACCGGGAAACAAGCCCCACCCGACCCCTCCCGCGGCTGAAGTAGGCATCCGGTCATGGCCTTCACCAGCCTGGAAGAGGTATTCCGCTACATCGAGTCATTTACCAACCTGGAGAAGTCCGGCTCCCTGTTCACAGCGCGGACCTACCGGCTGGACAGGATGCGGCTGCTCCTTGAGCGCTTCGGCCAGCCCCAGCTGGCCTGCCCCACGATCCATATCGCCGGCACCAAGGGCAAAGGCTCGACCGCGACCCTGCTGGCCCACGGGCTGCAGGAGGCGGGAGTACGTACCGGCCTGTACACCTCCCCCCATGTGATGAGCTATATCGAGCGCATGGAGGTGCTGGGCAGTACGCCGCAGATCCCCGCGATCCTCTCCCTGGCCGAACAGATCCGCCTGGCCGTGGAGCAGCTGCCCGCAGAGACGACCCGGGTCATGGGACCTCCCAACACCTTCGAGCTGCTCACCCTGCTGGCCTTCTGTTACTTCCGGGAGACGGCCTGCGAATACGTGGTGGTGGAAACCGGGATCGGGGGCCGACTGGATGCCACCAATCTGGTCGAACCGCAGCTGTGCCTCATCACCCCGATCGAGCTGGAGCACACCGACGTGCTGGGCGACACCCTGGCTGAGATCGCCCGGGAGAAGGCGGGGATCTTCAAACCCGGCAAACCGGTCTACTCCGCCGCCCAGCAGGGGGAGGTGAAGGAGGAGCTGAGGCTGGCCGCCGGGCGGGCGGGATCCCCCATCGTATTCGTCGACGAACAGCTGTCCTCATTCCAGGCCGACTACAGCTCCGCAGGAACCGAGCTGAGCTTCGCTCTGTCCGGAGGGCGGGAGACCAGCTACTCCCTGTCTCTGATCGGTACGGTCCAGGCGGAGAACGCCGTGCTGGTGCATCTGGCCGTACAGCGCTCACTGTCGTGGCTGCTGCCCTTCCTCGAGGCCGGTTTCGCCGCCGCCCGCCTGCCCGCCCGCATGGAGGTCCTGCGTCGCGATCCGGCCGTGGTGATCGACGGAGCGCACACCCCCCGCTCCGTGCGGATCGTGCTGGATACCTTCACCGAGCTGTTCGGCACCGACGGCGTGCTGCTGTTCGCGGCCGCAGCCGGAAAAAGGATCCCCGAGATGGCGCAGGTCCTGGCCCCCGCCTTCAGGCAGATCGTGGTGACCACCCCCGGAACCTTCCGGGAGAGCAACGCAGAGGAGGTCCACCGAGCCTTTCTTCGGCACAACCCGGGCACCCTCCTGATTCCCGACAGCCCACGAGCGCTTACCCGGGCTCGAGAATTGGCCGGGGCCGAGCACCCCCTGCTGGTCACCGGTTCTTTCTACCTTGCAGGTTTGGTGCGGAAGATCCTATACTTGTAACATGAGGGTAATCTGGATCGTTCTGCTGTTGTTCCTTCCCCTCTCCACGGTCTCAGCGGACGATCAGGACAATGACGGAGACGAGAAAATCCTGGAAACCATCAGGAAAATCCAGGAGGAGGAAGAAGAAGAGGGAAATTATTACGACGATGACGACGATGATGACTGCTGCTCGGGCTGCGACCTGCTGTTCGATGGATGCCTGGAGCTCCTGGATTCCGGCTTGGCAGAGATCATCTTGCAGTACTTCGTGTCCCTTCGCTTCGCCCCCTATCCTTATGCCGATGGAGCCGGGTACCAGTTCAGTTCTCTTGAATACCGGCATTTAGAAAAGCAAAAGGCCACGTCGGTCTGCGCAAGCGCCGATCTTTCGAACCACCTCGACGGCACCTACGGGAACGTCAATCGGCTGACCGCCCAGCTGACCGCCCTGCACCTCAACGTGTTCAACCAGACGATTTTCGCCACCTCGGAATCTCTATCAGCCGTTTCCGTGAACGCAGGGCTGTCGCTGTTCATCGGAAATTTCGATCTCAACGGCTTTGCCGGTACGTATCTGCTCACCACCACCGGCACCTTCATGTTCTGCACAGGACTCAGCTCCCGGATCTTCCTGCCAGGCAATTTGTACCTGGACGTGTACAATTTGAACGCCTTCCTCAACGGCAGGGTCCGGTTTGTGCACCTGCTGGCCAGCCTGAACTACTCTATCTGGCGCTTCTCGATCGGCGCAGGGTACAACTACAACAGCATCGTAGGCGATATCTACCACGGCCCCTGCATAAAGCTGAGCTTCTGGTTGTAAATGGAAACAGCCCTCAACCTGCTGCACATCGCCTGTGCCGTGGTACTGCTGGCCGCCCACTGCGCCTTCCTGTTCCGCGGGCTGGCAATCGAATCCGGACGGATCAAACCGGGTCGGTTCGATCACCTGGCCCGCAGCCTCTCCCAGGCGCTTCTGCCGGTTACCGCCCTGAGCGGATTGATTCTCAGGTGGAGCGGCGGCCGGCCGGCAAGCAGCTCGGCGGCGGCCGCCCCCTCTGTCCTACATCTTATCCTCGGGCTGGCCCCCCTGGCAGCGATCCCCCTCGTGTTCTTCGCCCGGGTCATACTCAAAAAACGTCGGCAGGTGCCCTGGCTGCTGCCCGTCGTTAATCTTATACTTCTGGCTGCAGCCGCAGGTACGGGTGTTTTGCTTTGGAGGTAACTGCTTATGAACGAGACGAAGTTGCTTGACGGCAGATTGATCGTCACTACGGGGGACATCACCAAGATGAACACGGCGGCCATCGTCAACGCCGCCAATTCATCCCTGATGGGCGGCGGGGGTGTGGACGGAGCCATCCATCGAGCCGGCGGACCGGCGATCCTCGAAGAGTGCAAACAGGTCCGCAGCAGCCGCTACCCCGACGGACTTCCCGCCGGGGATGCAGTGGTGACCACGGCGGGAAACCTGCCCGCCGCCCACGTGATCCACACGGTGGGACCGGTGTGGCGCGGAGGAGGCTGCGGAGAGGCGGACAAACTCGCCAGCTGCTACCGCAGGAGCCTGGAGGAAGCGGCTGAAGCTCACCTGAAGGACATCGCTTTTCCGGCGATCTCCACCGGCGTGTACGGGTATCCCAAGGAAAAAGCTGCCCAGGTCGCCTTTGCAGCGGTTCGGGATACCCTGGCTTCCTCCAAGCTGCCGGAAACCGTATACTTCGTGTTCTACTCCCCGGCAGACGCCCGGATTTTTCTCGATACCGTCGCCTGAGTTGTGAGAGCACCGGGGTGGCCGGCACGTTGGCGGGGTGAATCTTGTCCCTGAACTGGAGGGAAATCGACGCGGTCCTGGAGGAGATTCCCTTCGAAGATGCGCTTATCCGGGACATCCGGCAGCCCAGCCATCCCCAGCTGATTCTGGAGCTGTACAAGCCGGGCCGCCCCTTCAGGGTGTTGTTCTCCTTTGCCAATCCTACCTGCCGCCTGCATCTGGTGTCCCCTGCCTGCAAATTTCCCAAAGCCAAAAAAACACAGCGCTTCGTTTCTTTCCTCCGCGCCCATATCCGGGGCGGTCGGGTCGCGTCGGTCGGGCAGATCGGCGGACAGCGGATCATCCGTATCGAGGTAGTGAAGGCGCAGCGGAGGGTGAACCTCTGGTGCCGTATGTGGGCTTCGGCGGCCAACATGATCGTAACCGATTCCGGTGGGACCATACTCGACGCCCTGTACCGCCGGCCGGGGCGCGGTGAGATCTCGGGGGGTAAGTACAGCGTCGAAGAGGACATTGCGGCCACAGGCTCCCGCGGCTCGAAAGCGCCGGACAGCTTCCCGATTCGGGACCTTCCCGGCCCGGGAAGCTTCAACCAGCGGGTGGAACGCTACTACTTCGATCTGGAGGCGCAGCGGGATGCCTCGAAGCTGCGCAGCAGCCTGCTCACCCGTCTGCGCAGGGAGGAGAACCGCCTGATCTCGGCCCAGCAGAACTTCGAAAGGCGGATGGACCGGTACCGGGATCTGGAAACCCTCAAGAGGTGGGGCGATCTGATTCTATCCAACATCCACACCCTCAAACGGGGCGACCGCTGGCTGACCGCGGCGGACAACGACGATCCACAGCGGATCTGGGACATCGAACTGGATCCTCTGGCCACGCCTGCCCAAAACGCCGAAACCTACTACCGTCGCTACCGCAAAGCCAAAACCGGCCTCGAGAACCTGGAGGAGGAGCGGCGGCAGCAGCGGAAGCAGCTCGATCACATCCGCCGGCGCATCCGGGCCCTGGAGAGCGGTCAGATGAGCCTGGAGTCGCTTCGGCAGGAAGCACAGGCCGAGGCGGGAAAACGCCGGCAGGAAAAGCAGGGGCGTGCGCCGGGGCTGTCCTTCACCTCCGGCAGCTACAGCATCCTGGTAGGCAGAAATGCCCGGGAAAACGACGCCCTGCTGAGACGCCACGTCCGGGGAAATGACACCTGGCTGCACGCCCGGGATTACCCGGGGGGGTATGTGTTCATCCGATCGATACCGGGCAAGAGCATCCCCCTGGACACGCTTCTCGATGCGGCGAATCTGGCCCTGCTGTACAGCAAAGCCAAAGAATCTGCCCAGGGAGAGGTATTCTATACCCAGGTCAAATATTTGAGGCGGATCAAAGAAGCCAAAACCGGAACGGTCATCCCCACGCAGGAGAAGAACCTTCACGTAAAGATCGATTCCGCACGGATCCGCCGTCTGCAGCGCAGCAACTCTTATTGATTTCCACAGCCGAATCCATAATACTTTGCATTGTATGGACGATCATTCGACGACAGACAAGCGAGTGCGACCCTCAACGATAGAGGGGATCTTCTATCCCGGTGAAAAAGACGCCCTCTCAGCCCGGCTGATCGACCTGCTCGACCACAGCGACGGCGCCCCGGTGACCGGACAATCCCCGTATAGCATCATCGTACCCCACGCGGCTCTGGACTATGCCGGTCGGATAGCAGCGGCTGCCTACAAAACGGTGGCGGATCGTAAGATCGATACCGTGGTCCTGCTCGGTCCGGTTCACAGAGAACCGGAACAGGCGGTGTTCCTTCCCCAATCCCAGATGTTTCATACCCCGATGGGATTGGTCGACGTGGACGAGAACGCCCTGAACAAACTGGCCGGGCTCTGCGCCTCGTTCCGGATCGACGACATCCCCCATCTAGAGGAACACTGCCTGGAAGCCCAGCTGCCCTTCGTGCAGCAGCTGTTTCCGCGCGCCCGAATCCTCCCGATTCTCCTGGGCAAGCCGACCCGTGCTCTGGTGCAGCTGCTGAGCGATTCGCTGTGGAAGCTGTACGCCCGGCGGATCACCTCGACCCTCTTCGTAGTGACGGCCAATATAACCTCGAACACGGAGGAGAAGGGCGCCCAGAAAGAGGCCGAACAGGTGATCAACTGGATCACCGACGGAGACTGGCAGTCCCTCATCGAGGCGGCGGAGCGCAGACGTATCTCCTCTTGTGGCGCCGGTTGTCTAGCTGTTATACTCCTGATGAACGACAGGCTCGGAGGGAGGGTGAGGCTTATCCGGCAGGGAAGCTCCCTGCCGATGGTGAAAGATCCGAAGAAGGTCGTTCATTACGCAAGCTTTACACTCGAAGAACAAATAGAGAACAGATAGAGAACAGCTGAATGGAGTTTCAACTAACCCCTGAGGAAAAAAAGATCCTGCTGCAGACGGCACGCCGGGCAATAACCGCCCGCTTGGAAAAACGGAAACCCCGATATCCGGAACCTACCGAGTTCCTAAAAAAAAAATGCGGTGCCTTCGTAACCCTGCATAAACGAGGCAGCCTTCGAGGGTGCATTGGTTTTGTAATAGCCAGCAAGCCGCTCATCGACACGGTCGCCGAAGCAGCTCAATCCAGCGCCTTCGGGGACCCCCGCTTCCCGGCTGTCACGGCGGGGGAACTGAAAGAAATCGACATCGAGATCTCCGTGCTTTCACCCCTGCGGCGGATCGAATCCGTGGAAGAGATTCGCGTCGGGGTGCACGGAATCATGCTCCGGAAGGGACTTCGCTCCGGCCTCCTGCTGCCCCAGGTCGCCAGTGAATACGGATGGGACCGGGATACCTTTCTGACCCATACCTGCTACAAAGCCGGGCTTCCCGGCGAGTGCTGGCGCTCCCCCGACGCGGAGATAGAGATCTTCAGCGCCGTTGTGTTCAGCGAAGAGCAGCCATGAACACCGGATTGGCTGTAAGACTCGCCCGGGAGGGCAGGGACGTTCTGGCCGTTCCGGTCGGAATGGGCCGAAGCGAGTTCGTGCTCATGAAGCTTGCGGAGCTGCGCAAACTCCCTGCCGAGATCATCCGAGATGGGGAGATAGCCGAGTGGCGCTTCGACGGGGTGATGGAGCATGAGGGCCGGCTGTATCTGCACGGCCCCTACCTCGGGGGCATATTCCTGGAGGAAGCGATCCAGAAATCCTTCCCCGCTGCGCTGCCGTATCTGAGCCGGCTGATTCGGGCATTGGTCGCCCTGGAACGTAGGGGGCGGATTCTGGAGTTCATTCAGACCGATTCGGTGTACTTCCTCGAAAACGGGGGTGTGCTGTTCTTTCCCCCATCTCTGATGAGGGAACTGCGGAGCATGCACCCGGAACCCTACAAATTGCGGGTTTTCGAGATGATCAACCATCCAGATATCGAAAACCCACGAGAATCGCTCTCCTTCGGCGTGGCGGCGTTGCTGTACCGGATTGTCCTGGGCCGCTACCCCTTCGAAGCCGACAGCGAAGAGGAGGTTCACAACCTGGTCCGGCATGCCCGGCTGCTGCCCCTGAGCCTGACCGAGCCCGGATTCCGGGAAGATCTGGCCCGGCAGATCCTCTCCGGCCTGAACCGCGGGCAGGAACCGGCCCCGTCCCTCGAACAGTGGCAGGAAACAATAGAGCAGGTAAAGCAGGAGGGACTGTACCGGGATATCACGGAGATGGAGCGGGAACAGATTCAGCGGAAAGCCCCGCAGGAACAGCAGAAGATCGATCAGGCCTACAGGCGCAAGGTGTTCTGGCAGAAGCACTGGAAGACCGTGACCATCGTTGCGGCGGCGATCGTCGTGGCCGGCGCGTTGACCGGATCCCTGCTGAAAACCATTCTGGCACCCAGAGAGACCCGCGGTTTCGCCCCCCGGCAGGTGGTGGAAGCCTATTATCAGAGTATGAACGAACTGAACCACACCGTCATGGAAGATTGCGTGGTGGATGGAGCCGGGAAACAGACGATCCGGGAGGTCGTGAATATCTACGTGCTTTCCCGGGTCAGCCTGGGCTACGAGGGGCGTTCCCATATCATCCCCGCCGACACCTGGGATGCCCAGGGCCGTCCCGAACTGACGGGCTCCGAAACCGTGTACGGGATCACCGATCTGGAACTCCAGCAGGAGCGGGGCGAGCCCGAACCTGTATTTCGGGCCCGCTACACGAAGTGGGTTCCAAAGCCGGCGGAAGAATCACAGCTGGATCTGTCGGAAGTAGAGGGACCGGGATTCACAAGCTTCGAAATCAGCGAGAGGGTCTACCTCCGATTGGATCGAAAAGATTGGGTTATCTATCGATTCGAACCTCTTTAACCAAAACGGGAGAGTGTACGATTACAAGTGCCCCAGACTGACAACGTAATCCGCTGCACCTACACGGATCCGACGATCAACCAGATGTTGAAACAGGCCGGATCGGATGCAGGAACCTTCAGCCGTCACTACAATCAGGTGGAGGAGTTCTTCTTTCGCTTCGAGGGGAACTTCAACGTGCCCCGGTTGCCGATCCATCACGACGTGCGCGTGCCGGTCCCCGAGTCCCGTTACCTGCAGCTGCTGGCAGAGGTTCTGCAGCAGGTGATCCCCCTGGCTCCGCAGCTGTTCGGGGACCTCACGTATATGTTTGATCCGACCGAGATTCTGCGTCCCAGTTTCTTTCATCTCTACCGCTTCGATTCCAGCCGCTACCTCTACCTCCTCAAACTGGATCTGATGTACCGGCCTCAAGCCCACAAGGTGATTCAGAAAGGTTCGAATGATCTCACCGCCTCTTACTCCAGCGACTGCCTTTTTCTGGAGGCGATATGCATCCCGCTACGGGAGGTGAAGGCCCGGTCCGGCAGGATCAGCACCTTCGTCATCGACCAGACCATATCAAACACCTGGGTGGATGAAATCGGCAGGGGGCGCCTGGTTCAGGGAGTCTGGATGGACAAAGATCTCACCAAATTTTTCAGCAAGCTGTTTATGCCGGAGGGCAAACGCACCTACCCCTTCTATCCGTATATCTGCAAATACAAAACCGTATGTCAGAACCTCGTCGACCCCGCTCCCGACAGGCGGATAGAACTGCTGCCGTATCTGCACGCAGCCCTGCAGCATCTGAGGCCGGTGATGCCGGAGATCGAAGCAGCTCTGAGAGAACATGATTTTTCTGAAAACCTGGAAACCTTCCGCAGGCTCAAACGGAGCGTGCCTGCCGCATGGAAGAAGATCTGGAACGGCCTTCACCTGGAGATGTACCTCGACAGCTCGGATATGAAGGAGTATCGCATCGACAATGCAGCTGACTGAACTCGCTTCCCTGAGGGTTACGGTGATGGGCCTGGGGCTGCACGGCGGCGGCCTGGCCTCGGCGCTGTTCTTCGCCCGCCACGGCGCCCGGGTGACGGTGACCGACAACCGGGATGATCCGCGAGTCTTCGCTGCGCTGCTCCCCAGGCTCGAAGAAGCGGGGGTGCGCTCTGTGCTCGGCCGCCACGACAGGCGGGATTTTATTCAGACCGATCTGATCATCAAGAATCCCGCGGTTCCCGCCTCCTCCCCGTTTCTGCAAACCGCCAGAGACCACGGCCGTCGCGTCGAGACGGACCTGTCGGTTTTTCTGCAGCTCTGCGGCAACCCGCTGATAGCTGTCACCGGCTCCAAGGGCAAATCCACCACCGCTTCGGCGATTCACCACTGCCTGCTGACAGTCAACCCGGATGCCCGGCTCGGAGGGAACATCACCGTCAGCCCTCTCACCTTCCTCGATGACATCGATCCGACCGCACCGGTGGTATTGGAGCTATCCTCCTGGCAGCTGGCGGACATCCGCGGACGCGGGCTGCTGGCGCCCCTGGTGTCGGTGGTCACGGTGATACTCCCGGACCACCAGGACCGCTACCCGGATATGGAAAGCTACATAACCGACAAGAAAACGATCTTCTCGAGCCAACAAACCGATCAGTACGCCCTGTTCAACAATCAGGACCCTCTGCAGCACGGATTCGAAAAGGAGACCGGGGCGCAGGCCCGCTTCTTTTCCGCAGCCCCTCTGCCCCCCGGCCTGGAGGGGGCATATCTGCTGGAGCAGGGGGCGGTGATTCGGGAGGGAACGCGGGAAGGGGCGCAGGAGATTCCCCTTGCCCTCGATCCGCTCAAGCTGCCGGGGGCGCACAACCGGCTGAATCTGCTGGCCGCAGCACTGGCCTGCCGCTGCTTCGGGATGCAGGCGCGGCGGATCGCTTTCGCCCTGCGTGCTTTCCCCGGAATCGAGCACCGCCTGGAGCTGGTTGCGCAGATCAACGGGGTGCGTTACTACAACGATTCGGCGGCCACCATTCCCCAGGCCACCACCGCCGCCCTGGAGTCGCTCAACCCCCCGGTTCGCCTGATCGCCGGGGGCACGGACAAGAATCTGGATTTTCGGCCCCTGCTCGAGTCGATCCGCCGGGCGCAGAGGATCATCCTTCTGCGGGGCAGCGCCACCGAGAAGATGCGGGCTCTGTTCGATGAAAACTCGATCCCCTATAAGGGGCCCTTCGATACCCTGGAGGAGACTGTTCACCGGGCCGCCCGGGGGGCCGTGCCCGGAACCTCGGTTTTGTTCTCCCCTGCATGCGCATCCTTCGAGTTGTTCCTCAATGAGTTCGATCGGGGCCGAGCCTTTAAACGACTGGTGGCGGATCTGCAGTAACTGGTGCGGCCGGCGGTAAACCCGCTAACCGGCTGCTGTAAGGTTACCCAGGATTCTTCTGTACAGGCCGCTGAACCGTTCGATGCGCCGAAGCTTCATCCCGGCGTCGTGCTTCCAGATGCTGCTGTCGAACTCCTGAACCACCCGGGAGAAGTACTCGTGGGCGCGGCGCAGCTCTACCAGCCCTTCGGCGAATCTCTGGTAGGCGTCATCCCTCGGTTTGAAATGAACCACCCGGCGCTGCGACAGAGATTGGTAGAGAGCCTCGATTCCGTGGATAGCCCGGGAGAAGTGGACAAAACCCTGCTTGTAGTAGGCGTAGGAAGGGTCCTTGTGGAAACCCAGATCACTGCGGTCACTGGCCGGCTCGGCCACACCGGCTGCGCCGGGTCCGCTCCAGGAGGTGTCGAACCGCAAGCCGCCCTCTGCTCTGGAGTGCCGGGCAGCGGAACTGCCCGGGGCGGTATGAGGGGCGGTCGGGCCGCGGCTGTCGTGATCGCCGAAGATCGTACCGGCCGCGGCTGAATACCGAGCGTCCATACCGCCGTAGCAGGCCCCCGCACGCACCCTGCCCATCAGGCAGGCGTAGGCCTCGTTCAGGGCGATCATCTTGAGTTCCTGGATGGGCTTGCGATCTTCGGGAAAGAAGTCCGGGTGGTTTTGACGGGCCAGCTGCCAGTAGGCTTTCTTGATCTGTTTACGATCCGCTCCCGGCTCCAGACCGAGCTCCCGCCAGAAGAAGCTGTCCCTCATGCGCCGCTCCTCACTGCCCATGGGGGGAATGGATGAGCAGCAGATCCCGGCCCACCCAAACGTACTCCCACGGCTCCGGCTCCGGCCCCTGCTTTACGGCTCCGGCAGGATAGCTGGGAATAAAGCCGAAGCGCTTGGCGTTCAGGTAGTTGTGTGCCGAGATCCAGGCGAAGCCCTGGGTCTGGTGAAAGTCCGTGAAGGCGTGCCCCTGGGATGGATCGGTGATGTCGATGGTGTACCCGCTGTGGTGTTTTGAGAATCCGGGGATCGAGCTGAAGCGAAGCACTTCCCCGATCCAGCTGTCCCCCTCTCCGGCTGCGATCGCCTGCACATCGATTTCCCCGCCGGTGTTTTCCATGGTCGCCCGGCGCAGCTCCCTGAGGAAGATCCGGCGCTGCCGATCCACAGAGCGATAGGCGGAAACAAGCCGAAGATCCACCCCCTCAGCCGCAGCAGCGGCCTGCAGCTCCCGCCAGGCGCTCATCGCCGGCTCCTGCAGGGAATGAGGGCCTTCGGCAACCAGGGCATCTTCATCGGCCTGCTGGCGCAACCGATAGCCCCTCCCCACGGCCAGCTCCACGATGCGCCGGTCCGCCGCCGGGTCCCCGGTGATCCACGGAGCCTCCTCTATCGGTTCGGCCCTGGCATAGTCCAACTGATCGTACAGATCCTTGAAGCCGTTGGGGCTGTAGCTCTTGTAGCGCACAGCCTCATCCCAGCGGCTGTCTCCGGGTTTGATCCCGGCGGAATGAAGAAGCAGCTTTTCGGCCAGCGCCTGAGAAAACGCCTTTAGCGCGCTCAGATCCTGCAACTGCTTCCGGGGTTTCGCCTGGGCGAAGGATGCCAGGAACGCCCGTTCGGCCCCGAGATCGTAATCCGGGTGACGCAGGATCTGATCCCGGCAGTGATCGAGAATATTCTGGATCTCAAATGTCAACTGCTCTTCCAGGATCCGTCTACTTTCCCGAACGCTGAGGTACTGTTTCAGCGAATAGGCGCTGACTGCGATCAACCCCAGCGCAACCAGAAGTAATACGGTGTACAGTGCAAGTGATTTCGGCCGCACGGTGCGTATCTACCCCTCCCCCCGCAGGTCAGCTGCTCTGGGCCTGTATAGCCGTTATGGCGATCGTATAGACGATATCCGTTACCGTGGCGCCGCGGCTGAGGTCATTGGCCGGCTTGGCCAGACCCTGCATCACCGGACCGATTGCCGGAACGTTGGCCGCTCTCTGCACGGCTTTGTAGGCGGTGTTCCCCGCATCCAGGTCGGGGAAGATGTACACGGTGGCCTGGCCGGCGACCGAAGAATCCTTGGCCTTGACCCTGGCCACTTCGGCGGAAGTGGCCGCATCGTACTGGATCGGGCCTTCGATGAGCAAATCTGGCCGCCTCTCCTTGGCGATGCGGGCCGCCTCCCGGACCTTGTCCACGTCCTTACCCTTACCGGAGGTCCCGGTGGAGTAGGACAGCAGCGCTACCTTGGGATCGATACCGAAGGCCTTGGCCGTGTCCGCGCTGGTGATGGCGATGTCCGCCATCTGCTCCGCCGTCGGGTTCTCCACCAGGGCGCAGTCCCCGTACACCAGCACCTTGTCGGGGAGGGCCATGAAAAAGATGCTGGAGGCCAGAGACACGCCGGGTTTGGTCTTGATCACCCGCAGGACCGGGCCCAGGGTATCCGCCGTGGAGTGGGTAGAGCCGGAGACGAAACCGTCGGCGTCTCCCTTGTAGACCATCATGGTGGCGTAGTAGACCGGATCGAGCAGCAGGTCTCGGGCCATCTCCTTGGTTACGCTCTTGTGCTTGCGCAGCTCGTACAACGTTTCCGCATAGCCCTTGATCACTTTGGGATCGGCTCGCTTCGGATCGATCAATTTGGCCCCGTTAAGATCCAGATCGTTACGATGGGCGATCTCCTTCATCACATTGATATCACCAAGCAGGGTGAGGTCGCAGATCCCACGATTCAACACTTCCGCAGCCGCTTCCAGGATCCGGGGTTCCGTGCCCTCCGGCAGGGCTATGTGTTTGCGCTGCGCCTTGGCCATCTCCATGATGCGGTATTGGAACATCCTGGGCGTGATGACATCGCTTGCCAGGCTGCCCAGCTCCTTGAAGATCTGGTCCGTGTCGATGTGCACGTTAACCAGCTGATTCACCAGGTCGATCTTCTCTTTGTCGTCCTTCTTCAGCTCCCCGGACACCTCATGGACCCTCACAGCGCAGCAGTAGGTGTCGTCAGTCACCTTGAGAATCGTAAGCCCCGCATCTACCTGCCCCTTGAACAGCTTGCGTACATTGGGACCGGGCAGCAGATCTCCGGTCAGGATCATTCCGGAAAAACGGGGATAGAACACCGAGCGCTGGGCAGCCATGACCGCCAGGATATTCTCCACCCGATCCCCCGGTGTGATCAGCAGATAGCCGTCGATCTCACCGACGTATTCCAGGGCATTCTCCGGGGTCATGGCCAGTATCTTCACGTCCGTCACCACCTTGGAAAGGTCATCCCCCTGGTAGAAGATCTCCGCGCTGATCTTTTCGGCCACATCCCGCAGACGGGGCCTGGACAACAGCATATGCGGGGGGAGCGTGCCGTAGAGAACGATATTCCGCTCGAGCAGCATCTCCCGCAGTTTTTCCGTATCCCGGCTGAAGCTCTCCGTCTCGAATCGGTTTACCACCACGCCGAGAAGTTTGCAGTTCATCTCCTGGAACGATTCGGTTGTTTCGGCGATGGTGTCTATGATCTGCGAAAACTCCTTGCCCGCGCCGCTGGCCACAAGAAGCACGGGCGCCACCAGATTATGGGCCAGCTCGGCGTTGATATCGAACTCCAGAGCGGAGATGGTGCTGGTGTAGTCGGTGCCCTCAAAGAGCACGACGTCTCTGCCCTCGGAGATCCGGGCACAGGCTTCGAACACCCGCTCGAACAGCTTATCCTTGTCCTCCTGGGCATCTTGAATCGAAGCAGGATTGATGTCGTGCAGCTCATCGTCCAGACCGAAGATATCCCGGACCAGCACGGCATCCTGATCGATGGTGCTGTCCCCGACGTACCGCTGGCCGATCGGCTTCATGTAGCCCACCTTTGGAACGATACCCTGCAGAGCGTGCATCAGACCGATCGTAACCAGACTCTTCCCGCTTCGTGGTTCGGTGGATGTGATAAATATTTTTTTCTCCATATGTATATTGTTATAAATGAGGGAAACGTTTGTTTCAAGGCTGTCAAAATGTGCATCATAAAATAGATTTTGTTTATTTCTAAGTCTTTATAGGGTATGCTACTATTGCGAACGTCAGCGAGTAGCACCAGCAGCATTGTTTTACTATTTTTTGAGAACATCAGGAGGACACGGGGATGTCGGGAACCGAAACCATGACCTCCCGGGATCGTTTGAACCGCGCTCTCAACCACGAAGTTCCTGACAGGGTACCCCTGGATCTGGGGGGATTCCAAACGGGCATACATAAAAGGGCCTATGCAGACCTTCTGCAATATCTGGGCATAGAGGATGAGATACAGATCCTCGACCCGGTGCAGCAGCTCGCCAGACCCTGCGAGCAAGTCCTGAAACGATTTCATATCGATACCCGCTATATCGGCGCCCATGCCCCCGAGAGTTTCACCGGAACGATCGAGAAGAACCGGCGCAATGGAAAGCTTTGGCGCGACTTGAGGGATGAGTTCGGTGTGGTCTGGTCGATGCCGGAGGAACAGCAGCTGTTCATGGATATCAGCCACCATCCGCTGGCGGAGGCGACGATCTCGGACTTGGAGGACTATCCCTTCCCCGTCGGAAACGATCCCAGCCGTTTCACGGGCATCCGGGAGGAGGCTCTCTCTCTGCGCCGAGATACGGCCTACGGGATCTGTACGGCTATCAGCGGCGTAGTGTACGAGACGTGCTGGTACATGCGCGGTCTGGAGCGCTGGTTCATCGATATGATCGAAAATCCCGATTTCTGCGCGGCCCTGCTCGATAAAATCCTGCGGTACTGGCTGGATTTCGAAACCGGTTTTCTCGCTGAGATCGGCGACCTGGTGGATGTTCTGATGATCGGTGACGATCTGACCGGTCAGTACGGCCCTTTGTTCTCCCCCGTTTTCTATCGAAAAATCGTAAAACCGAGGCAGAAGAAATTGGTGCAGCATATCAAATCATTGACCAATGCCAAAATCTGGTATCACACCTGTGGATCCTGCGTCGAATACATACCCGATCTCTTAGACAATGGGATCGACATCCTCAATCCCGTCCAGATCGGTGCGGACAGCATGGATCCCGGAGCGTTAAAGAAAAGATACGGGGACAGGCTGGCCTTTTGGGGAGGCGGAATCGATTCTCAATCCACCCTGCCCTTCGGAACTCCTCAGCAGATCCGCGAGCAGGTACGCGGCAACCTGGAACTGTTCAAGCCCGGCGGCGGATATGTGTTCAACAACGTGCATAACATCCAGTACGGCGTACCCCCGGAGAATATCGTAGCACTGCACGATGCGGCCTACGAGTTCGGCTTCTACGGGGAAGAGGGGTAGCGGGGAGTCAGGAAAACAGGGAGAGAAGATGGAAAAAATCGCCAGTATCGAAGCCCTCTGCTTCCCCACCGGTGCCTCGTGGCTCATCGACACGGTCATCGCCAATCCGATGAGTGAGTATCCGCGCTATCGGGAGAAAAGATCCTCCTGGATGCGCAGGATGACAACGGTGATCGTCCGTGTGCAAACCGACTCCGGCCGCTACGGTCTGGGCTGGGTTGGGGGCGGTAAAAAGGCTCCCGCTTCCCTGATCGAAGACGTATTTCGGGATCTGCTGATCGGGGAAAACCCCTTCGACATCGAGGTTCTCTGGGAGCGAATGTACCGCGCCTCGATTCCCTACGGGCGCAAAGGAGTGGCCATAGAGGCGATCAGCGGCATCGACACGGCTCTGTGGGATCTGGTGGGCAAGATCACAGGTCAACCTGTGTACAACCTGCTCGGGGGCAAAACCAAGGAAAAGCTGCGGGTATACGCCACGGGAAACGCCGTGGAGTCCCATGTCAAGCGGGGCTTTCGGGACGTGAAGCTGGCCATGACACACGGACCGGCGGATGGGCCTGAAGGAATGGAGAGCAACGAGCAGCTGGTGCGGGAGACCCGGGAGCGGATCGGCGCGGCCGGCGAAATCATGCTGGACTGCTATATGGGGTGGAACGAGACGTATACCCTCGAGATGGCCAAGAGGCTCCAACAGTATCGGATCCGCTGGATAGAGGAACCCCTCATGCCGCAGCATTACGACGGATACCGGCGCCTGCGGGAATTGATCAATCCCATGGGGATCCTTATTACCGGCGGAGAGCACGAGTTCACCCGGTACGGATTCCGGGAGATCCTCGAAAAACAGGCGGTGGATCTGCTGCAGCCCGATATAGGACGGGCCGGGGGTGTTTCGGAGGTAAAGAAGATCTGCACGCTGGCTTCAGTCTACGGGATTCCGGTCATTCTTCACGGATCCGGGGCTCCCGCCTATCACGTTGCTTTGAGCACCCCGAACTGCCCGGCTTCAGAATATATCGACATGTACGCCGGCGGGGGTACTGCCTTTTTCAGCGGGGAGCCCCAGCCGAAAAACGGCTGCATCGAGTTGTCCGAAGCTCCGGGGTTTGGATACGAGTTGAACGAGGAGCTGCTGCAGGGCAAAGAACCGGCTCCGATCTGGTAATAGAGGGGAATATTGCGATACGCTGCCTTTACCAACCAGGGTAAAGAGCGTTAGGATTTGTGCGGAGAGATTTCAATGGCCGAATGTATCCTTGAGCTGAAAGATATCACCAAACAGTTTCCCGGTGTCACCGCCTTGCGGAACGTGGATTTCGACCTGCACCGGGGGGAAGTTCACGCCCTGGTCGGAGAAAACGGAGCGGGAAAATCTACCCTGGCCAAAATCATCACCGGAGTGCTCCAGCCTACGGAAGGAACAATTTACTATGAGGGATCTCCGGTTGTGTGGGAAAACCCGAGGCATTCGATAGCCCGGGGAATCGCCGCGATCTATCAGGAGCCGGCGATCTTTCCCGATCTGAACGTGGCGGAAAACATCTACATGGGCCATCAGCCCCACGGGTCGGTTGCCCGAAATATCAACTGGCGTCAGCTGTACAAGAACACGAACCAGTTGCTGGAGACTCTCAAGAGCAACATCAAGGCCAAAGACAAGATCGTTGGTCTGAGCATCGCCGAGCGCCAACTGGTAGAGATTGCCAAGGCGCTGTCCATCAATGCCAAAGTCGTGATCATGGATGAGCCTACTTCCGCCCTCAGTATATCCGAATCCGAAGAGCTGTTCGCAATCGTAGAAGAACTGAAAGCCAAAGGGACTTCCATCATCTTCATCTCCCACAGAATCGAAGACATCTTCAGGGTGGCCGACCGGGTTACGGCCCTGAGGGACGGGTATCACGTCGGGACAAAGGCCATCGACCAGGTGAATCTGAATGATCTGATCCAGATGATGGTCGGGAGGACCGTCCAGAACCTCTTTCCCAAGCTCGACACGGAAATCGGGGAGGAAAACCTGCGGGTCGAACATCTGTCGAAAAAGGGCAAGTTCAAGGATGTCTCCTTCTGCCTGCGATCCGGGGAGATCCTCGGCTTCTACGGACTGGTAGGAGCGGGGCGCACGGAGGTAGCCAAGGCCGTCTTCGGTATGGACCCGGCGGACTCCGGCAAGATCTTCGTCCGGGGGCAGGAGCACAGCATTCCGCATCCCCAGAAGGCGATCGACCTGGGAATCGCCTACGTGCCGGAGAATAAGGATGAGGAAGGGATCATTCTCAACATGGACATCACCTCCAACATCACCCTGCCGATCCTGAAAGACTTCATTAAGACCGGGCTGCTCGACAGGGCCGCCGAAGAGGCGACCGCGGAGCAGTATTCGAAAAAACTGGACGTGAAGGCCTCTTCGGTAAAGCAGAAGGTGATCAGCCTTTCGGGGGGCAACAAACAGAAGGTTTCTCTGGCCAAATGGCTGGCATCCAGAGCCCGCATCATCCTCTTCGACGAGCCGACCAAGGGGATCGACGTCGGTGCCAAGGCGTCGGTTCATAAGTTCATCAGCGAGCTGGCCGCCGACGGCTACGCCATCCTCATGATTTCTTCGGAGCTGCCGGAGATCATGGGTATGTCCGACAACATTCTGGTGATGCACGAGGGAATCGTCAAAGGGAACTTCACGCGCTCGGAGGGCAGCCAGGAGAAGATCCTGGCTACGGCCCTGGCGGATTGAACGACCATGAAGATGCAGAGGGGATGAGAGGCATGTCCAACGCAACGAGCAGGAGTTTATTTATACGCTTTGCCGGGCTGAGAGAGTTGGGCATCTTCATTTTTCTTCTAGTCGTAGTGCTCATCATCTCCATCCGCAGTCCCGTGTTTTTAACCCTCGACAACATCCATGACATCGGTCTGGATGCGGCTATCCTGGCCATCGTGGCCGTGGGGGAAATGATGGTCATCCTAACCGGAGGGATCGACATTTCCGTGGGTTCGGGGATCGGATTGTCCGGGATGATCGTGGCGCTGATCATCATGAACGCATGGGGCATCCCTCCCATCGTCGCCGTATTCATGGGCACGGCGATCGGCGGCGTGCTGGGCATGATCAACGGGATTCTGGTCGTCAAGGCCAAGATCCCGCCGATCATCACGACCCTTGGAACGATGAGCATCTACCGGGGGGCTACCTTCATCGTCAACTACACCGTCAACAAGGGCAAATGGGTGGCGGCGGACAGGTTCGCTCCTGCTTTCAGGACCTTTACCCGGGACACCTTCTTCCTGGTACCGAACCTGATCCTCATCACCGTCATCATCTATATAATCTTCTACTATTTTCTCAATCACACGGTCACCGGCCGAAAGATATATGCGGTAGGCAGCAATCCCGATGGAGCGCGTTTCGCCGGAATCAATGTGAGCAAGATCATGTTCCTGCCCTACCTCCTGACAGGAATGCTGGTCGGGACCGGCGGCGTGCTCTGGGTATCCCGCTATACCTCGGCCCAAACCGACGCAGCTCAGGGTTTCGAGTTCATGGTCATTACCGCCGTTGTGATCGGGGGGGTGAAAGTCACAGGGGGCTCCGGATCCATCATCGGAGTTCTGCTCGGTTCCGTCCTGATCGGAGTCATCAACAACGCCTTGAACCTGGTGCGGGTTTCCCCGTTCTGGAAGCTGGCTATCAACGGCTTCATCATCCTGATGGCGGTCATCGTGGATAAATATATCCAGGAGGGAGTAAACAAGAGGCTGTTGGAGAGAAGGAAGATATAGGAGATGAGGCGCAACAATCAGCAACTGAAAACCAGCTCGTTCGTTGTCCAGTGGGAGTTCATCCTTCTTTTAATCTTCATCCTCTTCAATTTCGCCATGAGCTTCACCCACTCCAACTACCTGAGGGTCACCAATCTGTTCGACACGACCTTCATCTTCTCGGAAAAGGCGCTCGTAGCCCTGATCATGACCTTCATCATCATCACGGGGAACATCGACATCTCCGTGGCCTCCATGATGGGGCTTTCATCGGTCGTGCTGGCGACTCTTTTCCGGGCGGGAATGAACATCTGGCCCGCCTCCCTGGTCGGTCTGGGAGTGGGAACCTTCTGCGGTTTCCTGAACGGCTTCATCATAACCCGGGTGAGGCTGCCCGCACTGATCATCACCCTGGCCAACTTCTCCTTCTATCGTGGGATCGCCTACGTGATTCTGGGGGATGAGGCGGTCGGCGGCTTCCCTGAAAGCTTTCTCTACCTGGGAAGGGGATACATCGGCAACTCCCCGGTGCCCTTCATTCTGGTATTCTTCATCGTCCTGGCCGTTCTAGCCGGGATCATCCTCCACCGGACCAAGTTCGGCCGCACCGTATACGCCATCGGCTGGAACGAGCACACCTGCTACGCATCGGGTGTTCCCGTTGACCGGATCAAGCTTCTGCTGTTCACGATATCCGGATTCATGGCCGGATTGGCCGCGGTGTTCATCACCTCCAGGATCGGGAACACCCGCCCCAACATCGCCACGGGTTTCGAGCTGGAGATCATCACCATCGTGATCCTGGGCGGGGTGATGATCACCGGCGGGGTCGGCAAGATGTGGGGTGTGTTCCTCTCGATATTCCTCATAGGCACGATCCGCTACGGGCTGGGACTGCACAACATTCCCGGCCAGTACATGCTGATCGTCACCGGCTCCCTGCTCATCATCTCCATCCTGATGAACAACCTGATCGTCAGCTACGTGGAAGCGCGGTATCTGAGAGCCATGGCCGCCCTGGAGCAGGGTGAACAGCTCACGGAGCAAATCAGCAGCAGAGAAAGGAGGTGATGGATAGCTAACTAAATATCCCGTGCATTGGAACGCAGTCGACGTGTTCGGCTGCAAAACGGCAACAGAACAATTTAAAAAGGAGACAAAAATGAAGAAAACGTTGCTTCTGATCTTGGCATTTGTCCTGGTTATTTCCTTCTCCGCCTTCGCCGGAGGAGGCGGGGCAAAGAAAGATGAAATCACGATCGCCATGATCGTCAAAAACATCGGAAATCCCTTTTTCGACGTCGTGCGAAAAGGCTGGGATGAGGCGGTAGCTGAGCTGGGCGTCAATGATGTCTGGAGAGGTCCCGAGCAGCCCACTCCGGAGGGGCAGATCGAGATCTTCGAATCCCTGATTGCCCAAGGGGTGGACGGCATCACCTACGTGGGAAACGACCCTCAAGCTCTGGCCGGGGTCGCCCAGAAGGCCATGGCCGCCGGGATCAAGGTGAACGGCTGGGAATCGGGAGTGGTGCCCAACAGCCGCGACATCTCGGTAGAACCGGTGTCCGCCCAGACCATCGGCGCGGATCAGGTCAAGATCCTGGCCGAGCAGATCGACTACAAGGGACAGATCGCAATCTTGAGCGCCGCCGCCACCATGGCCAACCAGAACACCTGGATCAAGTACATGAAGGAAGAGCTGGAGAAGCCCGAGTACA
>CAZPPB010000059.1:0-20721 GCA_964588355.1 uncultured Spirochaetaceae bacterium
GCTCGAAGGAGGAATGACCCCATCCCAACTTGGGACTCTTGGGATTGATGTATTCGTTGTGGGTGTACTGACTGTCATGAATCAGGATGTCCGCGCCTCTGAAGAAGTCGGTGACTTTGTCATTTTCCTCTTCAGCGGCCAGGGCGCCCTCTTTGACCGCCTCCGCATCGTAGCTGGGATCATCCGGTGGCACATCGAAGAGATTGCGAAAGGGTTCGGTGTCATAAGCCGTACAGAAGACCTTGCCCCGGTACTCGAAGCGGTAGCCCAGAACCAGGACCGGGTGATTGAGATACTTTGTAGTGACCCATAAGCCGTCGCCCAGATCCATGGAGCGCTCCTTGAGCTCCTCATATTTGATCTTGGCTGCCAGCTCCTCCTGGCGTACCGGCCAGTAGCGGTACTGGAGCATATCGCCGAAGATCTTCTCCAGGGGATCATCCTCGAAAGTGACCGGGCCGTACACAGTGAGCTCCGTCGTGGGTATGAACAGGGGGATGAAGAAGGGATAACCCATGATGTGATCCCAGTGCGTATGGGTCAGGAACAGCTCGGTCTTGATCGGCCCCTTGGGCAGGTCGGTTTTCATGACGTGGCCGGCCAATTCCCGGATTCCCGTGCCCGCATCGATCACAACCAGGCGATCTTCCGACCCGAAACGCAGCTCCAGGCAGGAGGTGTTGCCGCCGTATTTCACGGTCTTGGGCCCGGGACAGGGAACGGAACCTCTTACTCCCCAAAATTTTACGCGTATCGACACTTGATAGACCTTTTCAGCGGGTGACCTGGAGAAACACCTGGGCTTTCTCGATCTCCGCTTTCACTGAATCTTCGATGCTCTCCAGATAATCCCAGTCCACACCTGCTTCGGCGAGCACCTCGGCGGGAAGCTCTTCGGGATAACGATCACCGGAAAACCCCAGCTCGTAGGTGTTGCTGAACAAATTCGCAACGGCAACGGTAACCACCAGATCCCGGTGCTTGCCCGTGTAATCACCCAAGTCATGGTGGAAGGTCACCGCATCGGAGAGGTTCTCCCCGAGCCGCCAATTCTCGATGATCAGCTTGCCCACCATGGCGTGATTCACCAGCATGATCTCTTCCTCGGATTTGTACAGCGGCGTATGCTGCCGATCTGTATTGGAAACCGCCTGTACGTACTCCTTGGCGAGTTTATTGTTCAACGGAATCTTGCCTATGTCATGAAGCAGACCGGCGATGAAATACTCTTCACGTATTTTCGGATCGACATTTCTGCTGGTGGCGATCAGCTTGGCCGTTACTCCCACGCTGATCGAATGCCTCCAGAACCCCTCCATGTTGAGGGCCTGGAAATCGCTGGCCCGTCCAAGGGTCCCGAGGACGGCGGTGCTCAAGGCCAGGTTTTTAACGGTGTTAATGCCCAACATGATGATTGCCCGCACCAGCGAGGTGATCTGATTCGGGAGCGAGTAGTACGCCGAGTTGATCAACCGCATTACTTTGCCCATAAGCACCGGATCCAGGCTGATGATCTGGTTCAGATCCGCCGGTGAGGTTTTAGGATTGCGCGTGATCTCCAGAACCTTGGCAATCGTAACCGGCAAAGCCGGCATCTTGTGCACATAGGCCTGGATAACCTTCAGTATTGTATCTCTCTCCATCGCCTCATTCCTTGATCTTGTGAAGGACTGAGTTGAGTTTTGACTGCAGCATCGTACCGAGTGTCTTGTCGGGGTGATAGGAGGCCAGGTCCTTCATGAAATCCAAGGTTTCTGCAATCTTGCCGGCGTCGAGTGACGAGCCGTCCACCGTGCTGTCAACCTTGCCCTTTACAGCAGTTTCAACAGGAGGCGCAAACCTGCTTTCGATTTGATTTTTGATCCCCAATCTCCCCTGAAGCTTTGATTTAATATACTCTATCTTCAAACGAGCGTCACTGTGAAGGAAACTGCTTTTGCGCTTCTCCGGCAGATATTCGGTCAGCTCCTCCAGATAGTTGACCAGTGATGCGGAGCCTTCCAGGGGCCGGGAACCGGAGTTTGGGTCGACCTTGTCTTTTTTTCCTCCCGACTTCCTCTGAGTTTTGCCCGGAGAGGCAGGCATGCTGACCGGCCGGGCACTATCGTCCTTCGGCTTTGCTCTGCGCTGCTGAAGACGTTCCCGAATTCGCTTTAAAAAGTCCCGCAGGCGCCGGCGGCGATTCTCCTTTTCTTCCCCGGAGCCGGCTTCCTGCGCCGATGGAACCCGTGGAAGCTCTTCGGAAATCGCTAAACCTTCGGCGGCCGACACCCCCTTGCCCACCACCGGCATCGGTTCAGCCGCTTCCCCCGCCTGTTCGAACATGAGAGGTTCGGCCTGTTCCTCATCATCGACAAGATCCCTGGCGTATCTCGGGATTCCCTCCCCCCGTTCTGCAGGCGGTGGCACAATCTGTTCCTGCAATGAGGCCGGCGGGCTGTGCGGCAGCGGGGCAGCGGGTGGAGGTTCATACCGGGTAAAAGCCGGCGGGATCTGTTCCCGTGTTTGCGGCTGCATCGGTACGGGAATGAACTGGGACCGGCCTGCGTTCCTGGAGTACAACTCCCGCATCTCCTGAGCCAGCCGATCCATCCTCCGGGACTGGGCCTGCATCGATTCCCGTATAGATTGGGCTATCATGTCCTGAACCGCCGCCGTGGGCTGTTGGGGCGGCGGTTGCACCGGGGCTTCTGCATGGGGCAGCGGCGGCGGTTGCACCGGGGCTTCTGCATGGGGCAGCGGCGGCGGTTGCCGTTGCGCAGCTGCCGCAGAGGACGGCTCCGGCCCCCGCGAGGCAGGCTGGGATCGCGGCGGCAGGGGCGCAGACGGCGCTCCCGGCCGGGGCATCTGAGGAGGACGCTCGGCAAAACCTGGGGGAAGCTGGAAATCCTTCCAGTTCGGATTTTCGTCGTACAGCTTCTGATCGTCGAGCAGCGAGATCAGTGATTGCGGACTCTGATCCTCGATCTCCACGCTCGTCGGTTCCAGACTTTCCTCCATCTCATCCAGGTCGATTATCTGCTCCTCCTCCTCGATCTTTATCGGCGGCTCCTGTCCGCCGAACTTGATGATCGGTACGGCATCGAGCTGCTCCGAGCTCTGGTGTTTCTCCGGCAGAGTTTCGAAATCGAAATCCGGCTCCGGCTCCTCCTCAACCTCGGCTTTGCGCCCCAGGTTCCTCAGCTTTTCAATGTTTCCGTTCAGTTCGGCCCTCAGGGGAGAGGCAAACTCGGAGATCGTCTCCTCATAAGCATCGAGGGTGTTGCGCAGCTTGTCCAGATCAGCAGAATCGGCCCGGGTGCCTTCCAGGGTCATCACCTTCTCCAGAGTTTCCAGCGCCCCCTCCGGATCGCCCATCTTCCTGTATGTCTTGGCCAGCAGCTCATGCGCCTCTACCTGCTCCGGATGGTCTGCCAGGATATCCTTGAAAACCTGAGAGGCGTGCTTGTACCGGTTCTGAAGGAAGTACAGTTCCCCCAAAAGCACGCGGGCCCTGATGTCCTCCGGTACGCTGTCCAGATACGTTCGCAGTTCCTGCTCTGCGGTCTGTAGATCTCCTTTGTCTTTGGCGACCTCGGCAATATCGAGATGAAAATCGTTGTTCTCCGGTTCCACCTCGAGCAGTCTCCTGTACAGCTTCTCCGCCTGTTGATCTTTTCCCGTCTTCTGATACACCTTGGCCAGGGCTCTCAAAGCGGGTCCATGATTCGGATTGTTTTTGAGTATTTCCAAGAGCAGCCCGGCAGCCTCCTGGAAACGTTCAAGGTAGAAATAGGCGCTGGCCAGACGGACGCGACCCTCCAGATTGTCAGGATCCAGGTCCACCAGTTTGCTGAACTCTTCGAGGGCTTCCGAAAACTGACCTCGACTCTCGAACAGGGAGCCTAAATTGGATACCGCCGAGAAGTAGGAAGGATCGATCTTGAGAGCCTCCCGGTAGTGCCGTAGCGCTTCGTCGTTCATGCCCAGCTGTCCGTACACGACCCCGAGGTTGTTGCGGGCTTGAAGGTTGTTGAGATCGAATTTCAGAATTTCCTGAAAGACCTGGAGAGCTTCCTTGTTCTTGCCCTGGGACTGGAGAATCACCCCCAGGTTGTTCATCGCTTCCACCCAACCGGGTTTCACTTTCAGGGCTTGCTTGAACTCCGCTTCGGCTTCCTGTTGTTTTCCCTGCTTCTGCAGAGCGATGCCTAGATTGTAGTGAAGGTTCGGCTGATTGAAATCCCGTTCCAAACCCCGGCGATAAGCGGCGATAGCCTCATCGAAGCGGCTCTGTCGTTCCAGTACCGTTCCCAGATTGTTGTAGGCGGGGACGAATCCGGGATCCAGTTTCAGCGCCTGGGAGAACTCCTGCAGAGCCTGAGAATCCTGCGCCAGACTCTTGTACACATTGCCGAGATTGTAGTGGATGTCAGCCCTCCGGGGCGCCAGACTCAGAGCTTCACTAAAGGCAGCGATGGCTTCGTCGAAACGATCGATCTTGCGCAGAACCACCCCCAGGTTGTTGTACGCCTCCGTGAAGTCCTGCTTCAGCTCGATCGCCCGCTTGATCTGTTGAATCGCCTGTTCGTATTTCCCCAGTTTGTCGTAGACACTGCCGAGAAAATTATAGACCAGGCTCATGCGGGGGTTGCGCTCAACCGCATTCAGCAGCAACTTTTCGGCCAGGTTGTAGTCCCCGATCCGATAGGCTTTGCGGGCTCGAGTCAGGGACTCATGAACGGTCATCGCCTTCATTGCATACCTTAAGGAATCAGACTCGACGGTCGGGCACTGACTTCTCTGGAAAACAGACTGCGGTGGGGCGGGTCGGTGGCATCGTAGGCAACCACGGCGAAGTAGTACAGCTTCTTGTTGGTCAAACCGGTCACCTCGACCTGGGAAACCCTGCCGACGTCGATGGGGGAAGGCCCCAAATCGCTGTCCGTGCCGCGATAGCTTCCCGGCTCCGAACCGTAGTAGACATAGTATCCCCCCAGGTCATCTTCGTTCACCGTGTTCCAGTACAGTGTCACTTGCCCGTTTCCCGCTTCGGCATAGAAACCCGTAGGGGGAGCGGGCGGCAGGTCCTGCTCGTACACCAGGCGCAGCTCCGACACCTCAGGTGTTTGACGCCGGCTTCCATCGGGATACAGCTCCACCTTCACCTGGAGATAGCGGCCGCGGTTGTTCGCCGGCGCCGACTGGTCTAGAGGCTGACCCGCCTCGAATGGGGTCCAGTCAACGTCCGTTGTGTCTGCGTCCGCACGATCGGTCATTCTGTAGTAGAAATATACAGCAGAATCCCCGGGAGTTCTGTACACCCCATCTATCCGTTTGAGCTTCGTTCCGGTATAACCAAGGTCGAAGGTGCGGCTTACAAAAACACCGCCATCGCTCGAGTAGCGAATCAGGTTCGGTTCTTCAACAAAGGCACGGGAGACGCGCAGCTCATCCACGAATCCGGTCAGCCCGGTTCCGACTTTGACCTGACCGAAGCCTGCATCTCCGATGTACGGCAACAACACCGCCCCCCGTCCCAATCCCGAATCCGTCGTGTAGGCGACCGCTTCGGGAATACCGTCCATCAGGTACTCGAGCAGACCGAGCCTGCTGTCGTAGCGAAGCAGATGGTGGTGCCAATCTCCGGGCACCATTGGGGAGACTCCCTGAAGTTGTATCGACTTTTTTTGTTCGAAAGGACCGGTGAACACGTTCTGAAACGCCCAAACCAGCGTTCTGTCCTGCACGCTGCAGCTCAGCTCCTGCGGGATCATCGCCTCCCCGCTCCAGCGCGCCCCCTCCCAGAGAAAGACCTGCTCGCCGTTGCCTAAAAGCACTGGATAGAGCCAGAACTCGATGCTGAAATCCTGCAGCCAGCTCCCCGGATAGAATACAGCTCCCGGTTGGGGAACCAGGTGCAGTCCTCGATTTCCGCTGTTGAAGCCTCCGCTGCCCCCGCCCAGGGCGGCAACCCTCCTGGAAAGCAGCAAATCCTCCTCCGCGACCCGGTAAAGCCCCATTTGATCCTCGAAGGGGCGTCCGTTGAAATGTACCAGCAGGTCGGTGCGCTGGTCGCTGGGATATTCCGCGTCCTGCAACACCAGATCCTGGCTCCCCCAACGACCCTTCACGAACAGGAGATTTTCGAAGGACGACATGTCCTGCCACTGATCTTCCCGTCCCAGGACGATCTCACGCCGGCCCAGGACGTTCTCCCGGTCCAAAGCCCAGAGGGTGGCGGTGCAGAGAAGAAAGAGGAGGATGCCTGCGGTAAGAGTACTCTTTTTCACGATTCTTCTATACATTATAATCGGAATGCTCAGAATACGACATGAACCCCCGGAAGAGAAAAATCCGCAAAACTGACCTGGCAGAAAAACTGAAAAATATCCCGGATGCCCCGGGCGTGTACATCCTCAAAACCGCCGAAGGAAAGATCCTCTATGTGGGTAAGGCCAAGAGCCTGAAGAAACGGATTCGAGCGTACTTTATCGACAGCAGAGACGTTAAAACCAGACATCTTCAGGCCCGGATCGGCGATCTGGAGGTTTTTCCCACCGGCAGCGAGGCCGAAGCGCTGCTGCTGGAAAACAACCTCATCAAACGCTGGAAGCCGAAGTACAACATCAACCTCAAAGACGGAAAGACCTATCCGGTTATCCGCCTGACCGGCGAGAAGTACCCCAGAGTGTTTCGCACCCGGCGCATCGTCTTCGACGGCTCCAAGTACTACGGGCCTTTCCCAAACGTGGGTCAAATCGATCTGTATCTGAACATCATCGACAAACTCTTTCCGCTTCGAAAATGCAAGGGTCCGGTCAAAGCAAAGAAGCAGCCCTGTTTCTACTATCACATCGGCCGCTGTGCCGGAGTATGTGCCGGTAAGATCAGTCTGGAGGAGTATCAGAAGCGGGTGGAACGGGTCAAGATGCTCCTTTCAGGGAGGACCGAGGAGCTGGCCCGGGAGCTGCGGCAGAAGATGAAAAGCTCCAGCGACCTCCAGGAGTACGAAAAAGCCTCTGTTTATCGGGATCAGCTGGAGGCGCTCCACGCCCTGTCGGAGGAACAGAAGGTCGTCGACTTCCAAAGCGAGGCGAGGGATTACCTGGGCTACTGGAGTGACCAAAAACAGGTTCACCTGACCGTGCTGCAACTGCGGGGGGGAAAACTGATCGGCAGGGATTCAATGCTCTTGCAGGACTACTCAATAGAGGAGGAGTTCCTGCCCGCCTTTTTGGGTCAGTACTACGGCGGCAGAAGCAGTCAGCCAAAGATCCTCTACCTTCCGGAAGAGCTGGAATCGATCCACTCCAGACAGCTGCTGGCCGCTTACCTGGAACAGCTCACCGGCTCTCGGATCGCCGTGAGCTTTCCAAAACGGGGGCGGCACGCCAGGCTGGTCGCCATGGCCGCGGAAAACGCCCGTTTCCGCCTCGACGCAGAGGGGGGACTCAAGAAGCAGGCCCTCGCGGATCTTCAAATACTATTCCACCTGAAGCGCCCGCCAAAACGGATCGAGGGATTCGACATCGCCCATCTGTCGGGCCAACAGACCGTGGCCTCCCTGGTGACCTTTATGGACGGCCGACCTCAAAAAAGCGGCTACAGGCACTACCATATCCGTTCGCTCAACGGGCGCATCGATGATTTCGAGGCGATTCGGGAAGTTGTGGCCCGAAGATACGCACGACAGCTCAACGAAAAGGCCAGACTTCCCGACCTGATTCTGATCGACGGAGGCAAGGGACAGGTCAGCTCGGCTGTGAGTATGCTCAACGCCCTGGAAGCTCCCCCGATCCCCGTTGTGGGGCTGGCCAAGAAACATGAGGAACTGTTTCTGCCTGAACATTCGCAACCCCTTGTGCTGCCGGAGAGCTCGGAGGCGCTGCGCATGCTCCAGGCTGTGCGGGATGAGGCGCACCGTTTCGCCACCACCTTCCACAAGCGGATCAGGGCGACCCAGGTGAACACTTCCGTGCTGGAGAGCGTCCGGGGAATCGGGAAAAAGAGGAGCCAGGCCTTGCTGACGGCCTTCGGTTCCCTTGAGGAGATCCGCCGGCAGCAGCCGGAAGCGATCGCCAGGGCTGCATCTGTCAGCGTCGAGAAGGCCGAGGAGCTGATAGCCTATCTGTCCAGACTTTCCTTTCATTGAAGGCTCGCAACCCGGAAGTAATATTTCTGTCCCCAAAGCCCGCAATGGACAAAAGAGACTATTTGCCGACCGCCATCATAATCAGTATATTTGCCAGCGAAAAAGAGAAGAAGTGGGAAAGTGTTATGAAAAAAAGAATTATTGCTGGTATTTTTTTGATACTGGCCCTATCGGCATGGTCCATGGAGCTGCAGCCTCCAATGGACGACTATTGGATATCCTCCGGTTCAGGGTACCGCAAGGACCCCATGGGGGGCAAAGAGGAATCCCAGCTGCACAAGGGATTGGATCTGGTCGGACCTCATCTATCCCCGGTGAAAGCCGCGGCGGCCGGAGTAGTTGCTGAACATTGGCCCGCACCAAACGGCTACTACAAGGGTCATCCGATCTACGGCGGGGTTGTGGTGATCGATCACCTGAACGGCACCTTCACCCTGTACGGTCATCTATCCACCACCTACGTGGGTGAGGGTGATCGGGTTGAGGCGGGGGAGATCATCGGGCGGCAGGGAAACACCGGAGTATCGACCGGAGAGCACCTGCACTTCGAGGTAATCGTGAATCCGCTGATCTATCTCTCAGGAGGACCGAACACCGGGCTGGACGGAACCGTGCGCTGAGGTAAAACAGCGGAATCTCGGTCAGACCCCTAGAACCTGAAGGACCCGCTGCCGCCGTTAACGATCAGATAGTAGAGGAAAAGCTGAAGCAGGTTCGGGTGCAGAACGCCGCCCAGGGAACGAACCCGGTAATCGAAACGGGCAATCAGCTGGACGATCGCCCGAATCTCCTGCAGGGTATATTGTTGCATTGCAGCGCAGTAGATCTTCTGCGTCCGCTTGCTGGATATCTTGACTCGAGTAAAAGCCTCCTGGGGGGAGTAACGTTTCTCTATCAACAGCTTCAGACTCCTAAGTTTTCGGATCTGAAACAGCAGACCGCCCAGCAGGCTGACCGCATCGGCCTCGCCGCTCAAGAGCAGCTTGGCCAGAACTTCCAATGAAGCCTCCAGATCTCTGCCCGCGATCTTGTCGAAGAGGGTGAATACGCTTTCGTCCTTGCTGTGATAGAGTATCTTCTCCACATCGGCATATCCGATTTCGCTACCCTCTCCGAAAAAGATGCTGAGTTTCTCGCAGATGTCTTTCAGCTCCCTGGTGTTGTTCTCTACCATTTCCAGCAGAAAAGATGAAGCCTGGGGGTCGATGCGGATATCTCGCTTTTTGAAGTAGTTGAGGATCCAGCCCATCTTCTGATTCTCGAACAACTCCCAGAAGATGACCTTGTTCTCCTTTGGCACCAATTTTTCCAGACGTTTGTCGATTCGTCCGATTTCCTCGGAGAACATCACCAGAGTACTCTGGGCCGCCGGATGCATGGCATATTGGCTGAGCTGATCAAGATCCCTCTTCCTGGTCAAAAGCTCGATGTTGCGAAGCAGCGCCACCCTGTACGGGGAGAACAGGGCGCCGTTGCGCAACGCAGCCAGAACTTCCGACACTTCACTGTCGAAGGAGTAGAAACGATGGATTTCGGGAGCCTGTCCGATTGACTTGGAGATCCGATTGATCAGCCGCTCGACAAATGCGTCCTTATCCCCTTCCTCCGGCCCCAGCAGGAGGTAGAGAGAGTCGTTTTTACTCATAGTTGCGGATCAGGAACAGGAGCTTGCCCAGGATACGCACGTTCTGGGTATAAATCGGGGGATAGGCGGGATTCTCCGCCTTGAGCATGACCCGGTTCTTCTCCAGGAAAAATCTCTTCAACGTGACCGCCTCGTCCACCAGGGCCACAACCACGTCGCCGTTGTCCGCGTTGTTCTGATGCCGGACCACGGTGATATCCCCGTCGAAGATGCCGGCATCCTTCATGCTGTCACCCTTGACCCGCAGAGCGAAGTACTTGCCGGAGCGAAGATAACCCAGGGGCACGGCGAGATGCCCCTCCATGTTTTCCTCGGCAAAGAGGGGTTTACCTGCGGCTACGGAACCGAGGATCGGAATTGTGCGGTAATGATCTTCCTGGTACAGATCCCCGTCGCCGAGCACCTTGATCGCCCGGGAACGGTTGAGATTGCACTGGATAACCTGCTTTTTCTGCAGCGCCTTGAGATGATCGTAGGCTCCTTTTACCGAAACCTGAAGATGCTCGGCAACTTCCCGCACTGTGGGGGGATATTTGTAGGAACGGATGTAGGTCTTGATGTACTCCAAGACTTCCTTCTGGCGAGCCGTAAGACCCTTCATCCTACCTCTTGATCTCTATGCCATGCTTCTTGATCTTGTTGTGCAGGTGCGATGGGGTAATACCCAGGGCCCTGCTGGTGCGGGTGATGTTCTGCTCGTTCTCTTCGAGCTTTTTTACCAGAAACTCCCGTTCAAACTCATCTTTGGCCTCGTTGAGCTTCATGCTTTCGAAGCCCTTCAGCACCTCATCCTTTTCCCAATCGGTGCGGCTGGTAAGAAAGCGTCTGACCGAATCGGCAGAGATCACCTTCTCCTCAGTCATAATGTTAATGCGCTCTATGAAATTTTTCAACTCTCTGATGTTCCCCGGCCACGAATATGTGCGCAGCAGCTGCAGGGAGTCCTCAGAAAAACACCTTGGCGGCTCGTCGATGGAGCGTTTAAACTTGCCCATGAAGTAGTCGACCAATTCGAGAAGGTCTTCGATCCGATCCCGCAGCGGGGGCACGAAGATCGGAACCACGGTGATGCGGAAGTACAGATCCTCTCGGAAACGCCCGCTGCGAATCTCCTCCTGGATATTCTTGTTGGTAGCGGCTATGACCCGCACATCCACATTAATGGACTTCTCCCCGCCGATGCGTTCGAATTTCATCTCCTGGAGCACCCTGAGAACCTTGGCCTGGGTGTTGAGGGACATATCGGCTATCTCATCGAGGAACAGTGTGCCTCCGTTGGCTTGCTCGAATTTCCCCTTCCTGCGGGCATGAGCATCGGTGAAGGCCCCCTTCTCGTGCCCGAATAATTCGCTCTCGATCAGGGTCTCCGGGATCGAGGCGCAGTTCACCTCGACAAAGGGCTCCCGGGCACGCCGGGATCGGCGGTGGATCTCCCGGGCGACCAGCTCTTTCCCCGTCCCGTTTTCTCCGAGAATGAGGATCCGGGCGTCGCTGTCTGCGCTCTGGTCGATCAACTCCCACACCTTTTCCATCCCCTCTCCGGAGCCGATCATCTCATCTTCGAAAAGGATGCTCTGTTTCAGACTGCGGTTCTCCCGCTTGAGCTCTTCCATTTTGAGGGCGTTCTCTACAACGGTTATGGTTTTTTCCAGGCTGAGGGGCTTCTCCAGAAAATCGAAGGCCCCGATTTTAACCGCCTGCACCGCCATGTTGATATTGGCGTGGCCGGAGATTACCACCACCTCGATTTCAGGCCAGCCGTCGCGGATGCGCTTTAGAACATCGATCCCGCCCATGTTCGGCAGCCAGACATCCAGGATGACGAGTTCCACCGCTCCTTCCTGCAGGACCTCTAGGGCCCGGAAACCATCCTCGGCGGTGATGACCCGGTGCCCTTCATCCGCCAATACATCCTGGAGAACTTCTCGGATACCCCGTTCGTCGTCTACAACCAGTATCGTGCTCAAAGCTCAAGCCTCTGCAAAGCCCAGCGGCAAATCGATGATGAAGGTCGTGCCCACATCTTCCTGGGTTTCAAACCAGATATTTCCATCATGATCGAAAACAATCCGCTCGACAATAGCGAGCCCCAATCCCGCACCGTCCGCTTTGGAGGTGAAGTAGGGCTCGAATACGCGGCCGCGGATCTCCTCCGGGATCCCCGCGCCGCTGTCCTTGATCCAGATGCGGCAGAAGCGACGATCTCCTTTGTTCACCACGGCGCTGCGGATCGACACCTCCCCTCCCTTGGGCATCGCCTGAACCGCATTTCGAATCAGATTGGCAAGCACCTGTCTGATCTGACCGGGATCGGCTCGGATAACGCTGTCCTCACTTATATGACTCGAGTCGATGATCACCTCCGTGGATAGGTTCCGGTACATCTGGGCTACCTCCTCAACCGGCTCCCGCAGGTGTATGGACTGCAGTCGCGGCATGGGAAGACGGGCGAACTCCCTGAACTCCACCAGAAGATCGTTGAGGCTGTCCACTTCGCGTACAATTGAGGAAACCGAGGCCTGCAGCACCTTCTGGAACTCCCCGCCCGCGGGCGACCCGCTTTCCGCCTCAGCATCGGCCGAGTATTTTTTCAGAATCCTCTGAGCCGAGAGTTTAATCGGCGTCAGCGGATTTTTAATCTCGTGGGCCAGACGCTGAGCTATCTCCTGCCAGGCGGAGATCTTTTCACTCTGCTTGAGCTTCTCCCTGGAGTGGGAGAGCTCTGAGACCATGCGATTGAAGGATCCCACCAGGTGGGACAGCTCATCAGCGGAGCGACTGAGGATGCGAAAGGAAAAATCCCCCTCGGCGACTCGTCGGGTGGCATCCTCCAGGTTGACAATCGGACGGATGATCTCCTCGGTCAGCAGAAAGCTGACAAGGATGGAGAGCAGAAAGATGGGCAGGGAGAAGAAAAAGTAAAAAAATATCAGAACCAGTCGAAACAGGCGTTTATACCGGTTCAGCTGGCTGAAGATCTCCAGGCTTTCGGTCAGACTGCTCGCCTTGCTGTCGAAACCTTCAGGCATGAGCCTGCCCACAACAACCGTGTATTGTCCTCCGTCCAGCTCATAGACCGCGGCATTTCTCAAGATGCTGGCATCTTCCCGGTCCTCCTTCGGCAGATCGCCGGTTCCTCCATCGAACGCCCCCAGGCTCCTCAGTCGTCCCCGAGGTTCCCCCCGAAACAGCAGCTCCGAACCGTCGGCGTCAAAAACCTGGATGAACTGAATGTCCGAGTTCACGGTTCGAACGTTCTTCCACAGCCGCTCCGGGTTTCTGTTCAGATCTTCCAGAATGAAAGACATCATGGAACTGCTGTTGAACGTGCGCAGGCTCTCCACCGTGCCCCGGTAGTACTCCAAAGAGATGGATAGCCCGCCCCGAAGCGCCTCGCCGATACGCGCCTCCAGCCAGAAGTTGATCGCCGAGTTTACAAAGTTCACACTCAGCAAGGCCTGGGGAATCGAAGAAAGCAGGGCAATCAATACAAAAAACATGATTAGTCGGCTCTTGAGCCGCGAACCCGGCTTGCCGGTGGCTCGTTCCCGGATCAGCCGCACGATCTGAAACACGATCAACCCCAGAAGGATCAGGGGGAAGGCGATGGCCACGACGTAGGCCACGATGTTCGCCTGCGCATCGACCTGTGCAAGGTCGACGAGGATCTGGTGTGAAAATACCACGATCAGGGCAATGAGAAGAATGAAGATCAGAACCAGGACGAGCAGCCCGACCGAGGTGGTGCTGGAGTGGAAGGCTCTCAAGGCTTCAATTCCGCCTCGACCCACGGGGTCGTGAAAACCGTGTCGGTTGAAAAGAGGGTGATGATATTCAAAGGAGGAATGATCTTCACCGGCATCATCCTTACCCGGGCGAGCAAATAGTAATCCCCGCCGTCGCCGGTATTGATTTCTCCAAGATCGATCTCCGGAAGGGAGAAAAATGCGTCCAAGAACTCCGTCTCCGCCGCATACTCGCCTGTTATCCTGTTATCCCTCAGAATCTTATAACGATTTTCGTAAAAATCAAACGAAGCGACCTGGTACACCTGCCGTTCGCGGAGCAGGCGATCGCCGAAAAAAGCGAAGACGCCGCTGCTTCGTCTGTATAGTCTCAGCTGAAAGGTGATCTCCGCCCGCAATCCGTCCCACAGAGAAGCCAACACCGCCTGACTGGCGGAGACGCCACGCTCCGCGAAGTTGGAGTCCAGATACTCAACAGTTCCGGACACACTGCGGCCGCGGAGCACCACATCCAGCCGAGCCTCCTGGGCTGATACAAACGTTGAGACCAGCAAAAGGAGAATTGGGATGACCGGGGTCTTCGCCTCACTCCTCCTCGAATTTTGTTTCAAACAGTCTGCATATCGTCTGAAGCGCATCCTGCTCATCGCTGCCGTCGGCGATGATCTTGATGGGGCTGTTGTAGGTCGCAGCCAGAGTGAGGATTCCCATTATGGACTTGCCGTTGATCTTCTCCCCGTCTTTCTCCAAGAAGATATTAGCGGCAAATCGGTTGGCCGTTTGGACGAGCAAGGCGGCGGGCCGAGCATGGATTCCGGCCCGGTTCTTGATGGTTACGGTTTTTTCAACCATGCCTTTTTCCGGCTTGCGTTCGAGGGTCAGGTTTCGCTCAAGAAAATCGCTTTGGCGCTTTCAGTCTCCAGCCAGCGCATGACATTCTTGGAGAACTCTTTTGCCGAATAGTAGCCCATCTTCTTCAAGCGCTCGTTCATGGCGGCAGTCTCTATGATGACAGGTATGTTGCGCCCCGGTTTCACAGGTATCACTATATAGGGAACCTGTACACCCAGGATTTCCATGAAGTTCTCTTCCGCCCCTATGCGATCGTAATTTTTATCGGAATCCCAATCCTCCAGGCGAACGGCCATTTGGATCTGTTTTTTGTCCCGGATGGCCCCAACGCCGAAAAGATGGGTGATATTGATGATCCCCAGCCCCCGGATCTCCATGTGATGGCTGGAGACCCCTGTACCCGTGCCGATTAGGATATTCCCCCCGACCCGGCGGATCTCCACCAGATCATCCGCCACCAACCTGTGGTTCCGTTCTATCAGAGCCAGAGCGGTCTCGCTCTTGCCGACCCCGCTGTCCCCCATTATCACCACGCCGATCCCAAAGACCTCCACGAAAACCCCGTGAACGCTCTGCTTGGGGGCAAAGATGTTGCTCAGCACGCGCAGAATACGGGTGGTAAACTCAGAAGAGGTTAGATCCGTCTGCAGAACCGCACAGCCGGTTCGCTCTGCAATGCCCAGGAAGTCTTCCGTCGGTGCTTGGGCGTGGGTAAACACGCAGCAGGGGATCTCGCAGGAGAACAGCTTCTCCAGCGTTTCGGTCTTGCCCTCCTGGGCAAGCTTCTCCAGATAGGCCATCTCCCCGCGTCCGAAGATCTGGATGCGTTGGAAGGCAAAATTGTCATAGAAACCGCTGAGCTCCAGACCGGGCCTGTTGATCTCCGGTACTTTCAACTCCCGGACCAACCCCGAACGGCCGGCTATGCACTTGAGGTTGAGAGCGTCTCTATCCCTGAGATCCAACTGCAGCAGGTCCAGAACCGTGATTTTTTTCATGCTTCAGGTTCGGCGGCTTCTCCGCTTCGGACGCTATCGTGACCTTTGTGATCTTGGATCTTGTTCTTTTCTTTGACCACTTTCAGCTCTAACTTGTCGAAAAGTTTATCGATCCCTTCAAAGATATCGAAGCTCTTCACCCGTATGTGATTGGAATTTCCCCAGCGGAAGTTGATGGTTGCCTCGAGGCTGTACTGGCTTCCCTCCTGGGAAAAGAACACAAGTAGATCGATTATATGCTCGGCTACGAAATCGAGACGAGGCAGCTTCTTGTCGATATATTCACGCATCTGGTCGGTAATCTCGATGTGAACTCCCTTGATATCGATATTCATGCGGGCCTCCTATCTGTGATGTGAACTCATAATATCTAGCTCTTTACGGTACTTGGCAATCGTCCTGCGGGCAATCCTCACTCCTTTAGCTTCCAGGATCTCCCCGATTTTCTGATCGGTGAGCCGCTTCCTGCTGCCCTCCTCTTCGATGATCTCCCGGATCATCTGTTTGACCCCCTCTTTGGAGAATCTGCCGCCTCCGGGGACCAGATTCGTGAAAAAATACTTGAGCTCGAATATCCCCCATTCCGTCTGAATGTACTTGCCGTTGGTCACCCGGCTCACCGTTGCTTCATGCACACCGACTTCCGCTGCAATGTCTTTTAATGACAGAGGCACAAGATACTTGGAGCCCTTTCTGAAAAAATCTCTCTGAAACTCGATAATGGCCTTGCAGACTTTCAGCAGTGTCTGGTTCCTCCGGTGAATGCTGTTGATGAACCATCGAGCATCGTGCACCCCGTTTTTCACGAAGCGCTTGAGATCCTTCTGTTTGTACTGCTCCTCGTGATCCTGAATGCTGGCATAGAAGGAGTTGATACCCAGAACGGGGATGTCCTCATCGTTGAGCACTATGACAAGCTCCCCCTCCTGGATCTTCACCATGACATCGGGGACTACATATCGAGGCTGCTCGGTGGAATAATTCCTTCCTGGAAAGGGATCCAGCTCCCGCAGGAACTCCTTAACCTTCAATACCTCCTTGACACTTGTGCGCATGCTGCGGGCGATTTCCCGGTACTTCTCCCGTTCCAACTGTTCGAAATGTTTCTCTACGATCTCTGCGGCACGGGGAACAGAATCGGGATGGAGTTTGATCTGCACCAGGATCGATTCCCGGTAGTCCGCCGTGCAGGTGCCGATCGGGTCGAAACCCTGTATCAGCTCCGTCATCTTGTTCATTACAGCACGCTTTTCGGGACTTAAGGAGTCTTCAGGATTTTCGAGGGGGAATCCCTCGATATCCAGATTCAAAAGCAGGTTTTCCGGTTTTTCAATATGAAAACCGTTGTCGTCGAGATTTCGGATCAGGTATTCTCCAATTCGAAACTCCGCATCGCTGATCTGCTGCAATCGCAGCTGCCACAACAGATGTTCGTGGAGAGATTCCGGACGGGTGAGCACGCCTTCGATAAATTTCCGATGGGCGTCCTCCCGGCTGCCTCCTCCCTGGACTTTGATGTATCCCGGATCGGACGTATTCTCGAAATACTCCTGTTCCTCTGATGTGCGCCTGCTAGTGTCGTCCAACGACAGCGGTGAGTTTTCCTCCACGATCTCCAGAGCCGGATTTTTCTCCAGTTCCTCCTGGATCGTGTCCCTCAACTCCAGCAGGGGCAGAGCCATAATTTTTATAGCCTGGTACAACTGAGGGGTCATGCGCAGCGTCTGGGTTTGTTTTTGTACCAGTCTCTGTGTTTGAGCCATAATTTGATCCGAGCTTAGAACCCTTTCTCTCCCCTATTACTATTCTAACATCAAATTTGAATGATAAATGCGAAGAATGTCAACGGTGAGCTACATACGGAACTCTTCACCCAGATAGATCCTGCGGGCGATCTCGCTGTCCAGAAGCTCATCCTTGGGACCGGCCACTACGATCTCTCCGAGGTTTATGATATAGGAGCGGTGGGTGATCTCCAGGGTATCTCTGACGTTGTGGTCGGTAATCAGCACGCCGATGCCTTTTTGGGACAGATCAACCGCGATGCGTTTGATCTCATACACAGCGATCGGATCGATTCCCGCGAAGGGCTCGTCCAGCAGGAGGAATTGAGGCTCGATGGCCAGGGACCGGGCGATCTCGGTGCGGCGGCGTTCTCCCCCGGACAACGTATAGGCCTTCTGCTTCCGCAGGTGCCTGATCCCCAGCTCTTGCAGAAGGAAATCCAGTTTCTCTCTCTTCTCGGCATGATTGAGGTCCTTTCGGGTTTCCAGGATGGCTGCGATGTTTTGTTCCACTGTAAGCTTGCGAAAAACCGATGGTTCCTGGGGCAGATAGGAGATCCCCAGCCGAGCGCGCTTGTACATCGGCAGGCCGGAGATGCTGCGGCCGTTCAGATAAATCTTCCCGCGGTTGGGTTTGATAAAACCCACGATCATGTAGAAAATCGTGGTCTTGCCCGCCCCATTCGGTCCCAGAAGACCCACCACCTCTCCTACTCTCATGGAGAAGCTGACATCCCTGACCGCCTCTTTTTTACCGAATAGCTTAACCAATCCTTCAACGGCCAGCTGCCCGTCCCTTTGGGACTCCTGCGGCAGCATTTTATCCGGGGTCTTTGCACCCTTCACTCAATCGGCTCCTTCACTCTGGTCAATCTCCGAACGCACCTTTCCCCGGATGTCTCCCTCCATACGAATCGTATCCGTGTTGAGGTCGATGTAGATCTTCAGCGCCCGATATTCGTCGCCCTTCCAGTTGACGACGGGCATGCCGGACAGCTCCAACTTGTCCTCGTTGCGCTGATAGCGAGCGTATTCCGCCCGGCAGACAAGATCCTCTTTCAGTATCCGAACTCCGATCTGGACGACGGTTTCATCACTGTCCTCCCAATTCTCGAGGTACCCGCCTTTAACCACCACCTCGTTGCGTTCATCCAACATGATCACATTTCCACGGACCCGGACGACCTTCTCCTCGCGGTTGTAGAACAGCCGCTGGCAGGTTACCTCGATCCCCTTCTGTTCATTGACGATGCGGACGTTTCCCTCACAGGCCACATAGCGGAAATCTTCCCCGTACAGTTCCACGCGGTCGGCCCGGATGAGATTGTCCTCGGTCTGGACCTCGGCGTTTCCCGATAGAACAGTGCGCTCCTTTCCCTTGGCCAGCACCGTCTCCATCTGCTCCCCCCGAAAGGAAAAGGTCTGAGCCCACAGGGAAGGGGCCAGAAACAACAGCAGGAAGAAGACCTTCAAAGCTCTATTCCTCCTCTTCCTCTCTGACATAGCTTCCTCGCACCCGGGAGGAAAACTCTAGACGCTTCCTGCGGAAATCAGCGGAGAAGCCCTCCCCCTCCACGTAGGAACCGTCGTCGGTCTGCAGACGGACCGTCTGTCCATCATCGGCTACCAGACGCCGTCCCTCCCGGACCCAGGAAAGCCTTCCGGCCTGCAAAGACGCCTCCTCTTCGTGGGAGTAGATTTCTATCGAACCGCTCACCGTGGCATTTTCACTGTCCGTCGCAAATACCGCCCGCTCGGCCTGTGCTTCGGTGAGCAGGTTGCCCTCTTGATCATACTCACGGAAGAAAACACCCTCCAGAACGATTTCGTTTCGTTCACCGTAGGTCTCGGCCCGTTCGGCTTCCAGAACCACCCACACTCTGCCCCCGGAAACTACCGTATGGGTAAACTCGAGGAGAACGGTTTCCGGGATCTGACCGGGAATGCTCTCCGCCACCCTGGCTTGATCGTAATCCAGACTGCAGGAAAGACAGAACAGCACGAGGATGGCTACCAGTGTGGCCTTTGCCTCATTCATACTTCATACAAGCTTCGACGAAGGCGGCAAACAGCGGATGAGGTGATACGGGCTTGGACTTGAACTCGGGATGGTACTGCACCCCGATTCCCCATGGGTGGTCCGGCCATTCGCCGGCCTCCACCAAACTGTCGTCCGGCGTAAACGCACTGAAGATCAAACCCGCCTCTGCCAAACCCTCGCGGAAAATGTTCGATACTTCATAACGATGTCGGTGACGCTCGGAAATCTCTTCCCGCCCGTAGATCCCATGGAGGAGTGTCCCCGCTACAATCCGGGACGGACTGGCCCCTAGACGCATCGTGCCTCCATAGGCTTTGACGTCGATCTGATCCTCCAGCAGGCTGATCACCGCGTGCTTGGAATCGGGAGCAAATTCGGCGCTGTTGGCGTCCGTCCAGCCTAAAACGTTCCGAGCGAACTCGATCACCATGACCTGCATGCCCAGACAGATCCCAAAATAGGGCAGCCGCTGCGCGCGGGCGTAAGCCGCCGCCTGAACCATGCCCTCGATACCTCTCTGACCGAATCCTCCAGGAATCAGGATGCCCTCCAGGTCGCCGAGGGTCTTCTCCAAATCCCCACCCGCACTATTGGCAAGCTGATCAGAGTCCACCTTAACCAGTTCGATCTGACAGCGATTTTCTATGCCTCCATGATAGAGAGCTTCATAGATCGATTTGTAGGAATCGAGAAGCTCCGTATACTTCCCGACCAACCCGATGCGCACCGACCGTTCCGCGTTGTTGTAAGCCTCCACAACCCGCTTCCAATCGCTGAGATCACAGGGAGTGCCGGGCAGGTGCAATTTGTCCAGAATGATTCCATCCAGTTTCTGCTCTGCGAAGATGATGGGGATTTCGTATACGGTTGAGTGGACATCGTAGGCGGAAATCACAGCCTCATCCTCTACATTCGTGAACAGCGAAATCTTTCTTCGCAGTTCTTCTGATATCGGCTGCAGGGCGCGGCAAAGGACAATGTCCGGCTGAATGCCGATCTGCCGCAGAGAGGCCACCGAGTGCTGCGTAGGCTTGGTTTTCATCTCTCCGTCGGACACAGTAGGAATCAGGGTCAGGTGAATGAACAAAACCCGGTTCCTGCCCAGATCATGGATAAACTGTCTGGCTGTTTCGAGGAAAGGAATCGACTCGATATCACCGACCGTGCCGCCGACCTCGATGATCGTCACGTCCACATCGGGCTGATCACCCACCTTGAAAATCCGGGATTTGATCTCGTCGGTGATATGGGGAATGACCTGAACGGTGCGTCCCAGGAAACGTCCTTCCCGTTCTTTTCGAATCACCTCCTGATAGACCTGTCCGGTCGTCACCGAATTGATCCGGCTCAACGGAGAGGAGGTGAATCGAGAGTAGTTGCCCAGATCCAGGTCCGTCTCCGCTCCGTCATCGGTGACGTAGACCTCCCCATGCTGATACGGACTCATGGTGCCCGGATCTACGTTGATGTAGGGATCGATCTTGATCATTCGGACTTTGAGGCCGTGATGCTCAAGAAGAC
>CAZPPB010000060.1:0-20657 GCA_964588355.1 uncultured Spirochaetaceae bacterium
GCATGATCCCCACGGCTTCCCACTCCGACGAAGATGTGGATTTGACGATTGAAGCGTTTAGGAAGATGCGGGACCGGATGAATCTCGATCTTTCCGAAAAACCTTCACTGAGGAACCGCTAGGCTTAAGAAACCCAAAACCCCCGGGGCGGCCCCGGCCAGGTTGGTCAGTTTGCCGCCCGGGTGGCCCCGGTTCAGCCTAGTCGCCCTCTGCCCTGGCGATCGTGCGACGATCCCGCAGGGTACCGCTTCCGGGCAGGCGAACCCTTCGTTTGAGAGCCCGTTCCAGGAGGTGGAGGATATCGTTCATCAGGTTCTCGGCTCCGGCGGAATCGAGGTTCATCAGGATCGCATCGTAGATAGCCAGGACCATACGCTTGGGGTTCTTGTACTGGCGCACCCGGAATACCCCTTTGCGGCTTCCTTCCCGAAGGATCTGCATGATGACCTTTTCCACATGTCTGCGGAGCGTGCCGGCGCCGGCCGTCCGGTTCTGCTGTCCCGGGTAGGTGTACTTCCTGTCACCGGTGAGAATCCCCAGCAGGATCGGATTGTTCTTGATTCCCAGTGTGGTAAAGCGGTATAGGGCTCTCAGCTTGTTCACCGGAGATTTGAAAGCCCCCACCACCCGATCCACCGAGCGGATCCCCTTGCTCTCGAGATTGTTGAGGATCTGTTCGTAGAAGGCTTCCTTGCTGGGAAAGTAGGTATAGAAGCTCCCCGTCCCCACACCCGCTTCCTTGGTGATGTCCTCGATATTCACGTCCTTGTAGCCGTAGCGACTGAACAGACGTTCCCCGATATTCAGAAACAGATCACGCTTGCTCGTGCCCATCTCTCTGCGTTCTCCCGTTCAGCCGAGCTTCCGGAACACCGTCAGGTTCTCCTTGTCCGGATGGCGGGCGCCCCGTTCCATCTGCTCGACCAGATCCACCGCCGTTCGATTATAGGGAACCGGAACTCCCGATGCCTCGGCGCTGCGCACCACCCTTCCATTGATGAAGTCTATCTCGGTTTTCAAGCCCCGCCGGATGGAATCGAGCATCGAGGACTCATCATGGCGGTTTTTGAATCCGATGATGCGGATCAGCAGATGTTTGAGCAACCGGGGGTATCCTGTATCCGATATGAGGCTTCCGATTTTCAGCCCCGCGTTGAGCGGCTCGAAGCTGATGCCTTCCGCCCGCCCGACCTCGAACAGTTCCACCCCGAACCGCAGGATGATGTCCCGTATCTCTCTGTCTGCCGCCAGGTGCCCGAACGACAGGCCGGTGATCGCCCCCAGGGTTGTAAAGGTCGTGGTGATGGCCAGCTTGGACCAGAGAACACCCCGGATGTTGGCTGAAATCGTCAGCGGAAACACATGGGACAGGAGGGTTTGAGCCAGAGACACAGCCGCGGGGCAGGGCGGGTCGGTGAGGCTGCCGATGATGAAGGAACCGGAGTTGGTTATTCTGTACTCTCCGGGCGCCTCCATCGAGGCACCCCAGAGAACGCAGCCGGGAACCAAACGCTCGGCCCCGACCACGTCGAGCAGGTCTAGTGCGACCAATCCGTTCTGAACCGTGATCACGCAGGCTCCGGGGGCCAGATTTCCTTTTAGAGACTTCGCGGCTTCCACCAGGCTGTTGGCCCTGGTCGCCAGGATCAGGGCGTCGAAGGCCTCGCTTCCGACCTTCTCGACCAGCCGCACCCGATGCCTCTGCGCCCTCTTGCCCCGCCGCAGGGTGAGGCCCCTGGTGTTGATTGCCTGCCCTATTTGCGGATCACGGTCGATGACCGTAAGGTCGATATCCGGCTGTGTGGACAAGCCGGCAGCCATCACCCCGCCGAGACTGCCGCAGCCCAGTATTGCCACCTTCATAATGTTTAGACTTCCGTCAAAATAGGTGGGATTCGACGGGTTGTCAAGCTCAGCCAGTAGTCCCCTAGTACCGGTAGTGCTCCGGCTTGAAAGGGCCTTCCCTGGGAACACCCAGGTATTCCGCCTGGCTCGGTTTCAGCTTCGTGAGCTTCACTCCCAGATGCGGCAGATGCAGGCGCGCGACTTCTTCATCCAGATGTTTTGGCAGGATATACACCTTCTTTTCCAGTTTTTTCTGAGCCAGTTCCACCTGGGCAAGTATCTGATTTGTGAAGCTGGCGCTCATGACAAAGCTGGGGTGACCCGTAGCACAGCCCAGGTTCACAAGGCGCCCTTCGGCCAGGACCAGGATCGAGCGCCCGGAGCGCAGGGTCCAGCGATCCAACTGGGGTTTGATGTTGTCACGCTTGCATTCAGGGGTGCTGGTCAGATAGCGGATCTCGATTTCGCAGTCGAAATGTCCGATGTTGCAGACGATCGCCCCCTCCTTCATCTGCTCCATGTGCTGCCCCCGGATCACGTTGCAGCAGCCTGAAGCGGATATAAAGATGTCGCCGATCGGCGCCAATTCTTCCATTGTAGAGACTGGGAAACCCTCCATGGCCGCCTGGAGCGCGCAGATCGGATCGACCTCGGTAATGAAAACCTGAGCCCCGAAACCTCTCATCGATTGGGCGCATCCTTTGCCCACGTCCCCGTAGCCGCAGACCACGGCCTTCTTGCCCGCCACCATGATGTCCGTAGCCCTCTTGATGCCGTCGGCCAGGGATTCCCGGCAGCCGTACAGATTGTCGAACTTCGATTTGGTTACCGAGTCGTTGACATTGATAGCCGGAAAGAGCAGCTGCCCCCGATCCATCATTTGATACAAGCGATGAACGCCGGTGGTTGTCTCCTCCGATACGCCGCGAATCCCATCGGCCACCTCGTGCCAGTGGTTCGCCCTTCGGGACAAACTGCTCTTGAGGCGGGCCATGATGATAGCCATCTCCGGGTCGTAGCCGCCCTTGTCCGGGAGCGCGGGATCCTCCTCGACTTTGACTCCCTGATGCACAAACAGGGTGGCATCCCCGCCGTCATCGACAATGAGGTTGGGTCCGGATCCGTCGGGCCAGGTCAGGGCCTGCTCGGTGCACCACCAGTACTCCTGCAGGCTCTCCCCCTTCCAGGCAAACACCGCGGCGGACCCCGCTACAGCCACGGCCGCCGCCGCGTGATCCTGGGTGGAGAAGATATTGCAGGATGCCCAGCGGACATCGGCTCCCAGAGTTCTGAGCGTTTCGATCAGAACGGCTGTCTGGATGGTCATGTGCAGGCTGCCGGTCACCTTCAAGCCTTTCAGCGGCTTGTCCTTCCCGTATTTTTCCCGTACCGCCATCAGACCGGGCATTTCCTTTTCAGCCAGATCGATCTCCTTGCGTCCCCACTCGGCCAGAGTAAGGTCTGCGACCTTGTGTGTCAGCTGCAGGTCTAGTTCAAGCGTGTTCATCTGTCTATTCCTTTCTATACTGTTTTGCCTCTGCCATATTTCATCTCAGAATGCCGGCGTCTATCTGCCCCCCTGAGCTACCTCGAGCTTTGGATATTACCTCTCTTGTTTGCTGCCGCAATACAAGAATACTTGCAGCCCGTTGCGCACCGCGTATTGATGATGCTCATCGACCCGGATAAACGCATCTGCGAGCCACGATTCGATTTCTTCCGTGGAAAACCCGAGCCAGTGGTCCCCGTAGCGGCTGCGCATCATCTCCTGTTCATGTTTTCTAAAATCCGCAAGGATCACCGTTCCGCCTGCCCGCAGGGTCCGCCGAACTTCCAGCAGGCCCTGCCGGGGATCGCGCAGATGGTGGAGAACCAGATTGACGATCGCAACCTCGGTTTCCCCGTCCCGGAGGGGCAGGTGCTCCAGCTCGCCGATGCGAAGGTCTACCTCTGCAGCCTTCCGGCCGAGGCGTCTGGCCGCCTCGGCAAGCATCTCCCGGGAGCTGTCTACGCCGATCACCTTCCCGACCTTCCCGGCGATCCTCTCGAGAAGAGCTCCGCTGCCGCAGCCCAGATCCGCCGCGCTCTCAGAGGAAGGGATGCGCCGGACGATCTCCCCAACCAGGTCGAGCTCTCCGATTACGCTGCGTTTCATGACCTCCCAGCCGGATGCCACGGAGTCGAAAAACCTCCTCGACTGGAGCTTTCCCGTCCGCAGCAACGCCGCAGCCGTCTCCAGATCCTGTTGATAGATCGGCTCCTCCGCGAAGAGGTAGCGGATCGAATCGATGAATCTTCGGCCCTCATCCTGTTCGGCGGCTCGGTAGAAGGACCACAAACCGTCCCTCCTGGATTCGATCAGCCCTCCGTCCAGGAGCAGTTTGAGGTGTCTGGATATACGGGACTGTCCCATGTCGAGAATACCCGTCAGTTCCTGAACGTTGAACTCCCTGAAACCGAGAATATTCAACAGGCGCAGACGGGTCTCGTCGCTCAGAGCTTTGAAGTATCGAAGCGTCCTGCCGGATCCAAACTCATGCATCATTAAATCCAGATATCTTGATATACTTATACAATTTGTGGTATACTTTGTCAAGCCGGGGCTCATCTGAAATACCAGGTGAATAGCAGGATCCCGGGTAGCCGAAAATGAGGATATACCGGATACTATTGGAAAGCGAGGAGCCGATATGGGTGAGTTGTTGAAAACCCTACAGGAAAAGCGACTCTTGGTGGCCGATGGTGCCTGGGGAACTCTGCTCCAGGCTCAGGGACTCCAGGCGGGCAGCTGTCCGGAAATCTGGAACGTAGAGGAACCCGACAAGGTCCGTTCGGTCGCCGCAGCCTACTCCGAGGCAGGCGCGGACATCGTTTTGACCAATACCTTCGGCGGCTCTTCCTTGGCTCTCAGACGTCACGGCCTGGCGGACAGAACCGAGGAACTCAATGAGGCCGGCGCCCGTCTGTCCCTGGAAGGCGCAGTGGGAAAGCTGGTGGCCGCCTCTGTCGGTCCGACCGGGGAATTCCTGCCGCCGATGGGGGAGGTAACGGAAGCGGAGATGAAAGCCGCCTTTGCCGCCCAGATTCGGGCCGTTTTGAGCGCTGGGGTGCGGATCCTCTGTATCGAAACGATGACTTCTGTTCAGGAGGCGGTGTGCGCGGTGCAGGCGGCTCGGGAGGTATCCGCTGAACTGTCTGTTTCCGTTGACGTGATGGCTACTATGACCTTTACCGAAACGCCGAATGGGTACCGTACCTTTATGGGTGTCGACTGTCGGACTGCCGTGGAAAAGCTGACAGAAGCCGGCGCGGATGTACTCGGCTCCAACTGCGGCAATGGGATCGAGCAGATGGTTCCGATCGCCCTCGAGTTTAGCGCAAACACCGACAAGCCCATACTCATCCAGGCCAACGCCGGGCTGCCAAAGATCGAAAAGGGCGTTACGGTCTTCCGTCAGAGTCCCGAACACATGGCCCGCTGGATCCCCCAACTTGTCGAAGCCGGTGCTTCCATCGTCGGCGGCTGCTGCGGGACGACCCCGGAGCACATCCGCCGTATTCGCAGCCAGGTCGATCGTCTGCTCTAGTCCTCCTATTCGATCCAGATCTCGATCAGGTGTCCGTCCTGGACATCCTCTACGTCCACCAGTTTCCCTGTGACCCCGGAATCCAGGTTGGCGAAGACAGCATCCAGGTCCACTCCCTGGCTCTCGATGCGGGCTCTCTCCGTCGCCGGAATCAGATCTTTCAAAAAACGGGCGAAGCCGAGGGGTACTCCCATGTTAACCTTCACCGCCCCACTGTATTTGTCGCTGACCTTGATCTTCAGCGCTTTTCCCGGTTCGGAAGACGGCCTTGGCTCATCACCCCCCTCCAGAGCTTCGAGCAGCGCGGCGGCTTCCTCTGCCTTGATCGTGCCTTCCTGCAGCATCTGCAGTATTTTCATCTGTTCCGGACTGGTCATTTTTCCTTCTCTCCTTGATTTTTCACAGCCGCGTCGGCAGGCGTATCTTCGGCCTCCGGAGCTCCTTTCAGCAGCTCCACGGCTTTTTCAGCGCTCAACTGCCCCTTGCTCACCTTTTCGATGATCTCCATTCGCTTTTCCGCCTCCGGCTGCTTTCCCAGAGTATAGCCCAGGTTTTTGATCACCCCATCGAGCATCCCCCTGACCGTCGGATACGACACTCCGAGGGCTTTCTCCACCTCTTTGATATTTCCGCGCGAGCGGACAAAGAGCTCGATGAACTCCAACTCTTTCCGGTTGAGGGACAACAGCCGGGAGTGGGGCGGTTCGAAATCACCCTGTATTCGGATACTGCAGCGCGGACAGTACAGCTCCCGCACTTGGAGAGTACCGCTGCACACCGGGCATTCCTGAAGAATGCGCTTGCCGCTTTTCATAGCTGCTCCTTGTTCTAGAATATATAGATATTATAATAATAGAATTTGAGAAAAACAAGAAAAATATTAACTTTATTTATTAATTAATTAATAAAGTTAAGGTGAGTTCTTCTGCTCTTGGACAATGAGGATGGTATCGATCTCCAGATCGCCCCCCTCCGCAGGACTCCGGAGGGTAACCGAGAGCCAGGGGTACCGACCGGTGGGGGGCTGGAAATCGTAGAGAATCGGGGCGCCGGCGCTCTCCAGGGTCACCCGACCCGGGGAGAGAATCAGACGGAGTTTCGTTCCGGTCGGAGAGAACTCCCCGGCTTCCTCGAGCCCTTGTTCTGCTGTGATGGTTCCGGTTGGATCTATGGTCAGGAACGGTGTTTTTGCTTCCTCCCAACGCAGGGCTACGCTGCTTCCCGGAGGGATCGTGCCGAAGAACTCAATGAGAAAAGCCGTTTCCTCTCCTCCGAGCTCGAAAAACGGGAGAGTCAACCCTGCAGCAGTCGGCAGGATAAGCCGTCCGCCACTCAGAGACACCGAGGCGTCCTCCGGTTTCAGCTTCCAGCTTTCCGGATCCGGAAGATGCAGACCTTCGAAACCTTCAGCCAGTACCAGTCGCCTTCCATATTTCTGCTGCATCGTCATCCGATAGATTCCCGGATCGACGGAAAGACCGTTGAGGGGGTCCCGATAATAGACACCCAGCTCGGTAATGATCCCGCTGAAACCATTGTCCCCGGCGATGACGGTTTGTCCCTCCAGAGGCAGATCTCCCGGCAGCGGAAGCTCCGAAACAAAAGCGGTCTGCTGACCGTCGAGAAACCAGAGAGCCTGCAGCTGTTCTTTCAGGGGCACCAGAGACAGGTCGATGCGATGATGCTGATCCTGCCCCAGATCGAATATTCCGGAGGGGAGGTACAGGATCGTATCTTTGAACCCGATCGTTGCTACCAGCTGACTCTCCGAATCGAAGAACATACGGAACTGAAAGTCATCGTTTCGATCGATGATCATCAGGTTCTGATCTGTGTTCGCTTCGGTCGGCAGTAGCTTGAAGGTAATCGTGCACGGAGAAAGTTCTCCTTCCAGAATCGGCAGGATGTTGAGCGGATAGCGCAGCCCCGAGCCCGATCCGGTTTCAAGGCCCATGATCCCGTTCTCATTGCTCCAGCGAACCTGGCCGATCTCCTGTGCCCCCTCTTCCGTAGTTTCGGTTCCCAGCAGGCCGCTGTCGTCCAGACTTCCATTGAGATGAAAGAGACTGTAGTAGGAATCTTCAGGTACCAATTCGTCTTCTGTCAGCAGACTAGCCGTTGAAACGAACAGTTTCGCCGTCAATTCCACGGATGAAGAGGAGGAGAAATCACTGCCAGGCAGAGGCGGTACGGGAAACAGCTCGACCCGAATAGGATATACCCCCTCTTCTTCAGGAGCCATCCAGGTGATCTTCTGGAACCCATCGGCTATCGAGCCCTTGGCTAGAACGATGTCATCCTGGCTCCAGCGGACGTAGGGATTCGCCGCTTCGGGGTACAGCAGATCAGCCTCCAGAACGATTTCGTGTCCGGCCATGGTCGTCGGCGGATAGGAGCTGATTCCTCTGATGGCATACTCTCCATTTACATAGAAGAAGCTGGTTTTCTCCTCTTTCCTTGCCCCCTCCTCATCCAGAACGGTAAACACGATCGTGTACTGCCCGGTTTCCAGATCGGGCAGAAGAAGCTCCAGTTCCTCGTCGGTCATGGGCGAGGAGATACTAGTGGTCCAGACGCGCTGCTCGACACCCTGCTCGGACATGGTGATCAAGCTGATCTCCAAAAGCTCCAGATCCGCGCTCTGATCATCGGTTTGAATAATAAAATCGATGGGATCATTGCCGTCTATAAAATCCCCCTCCGACAGGGAGAGGATATTTACGCCCAGGGGTTCCTGTACAGACGGCGCGAACATGGTCATATCCGAGCAGGAACTCAACAGCAGCCCGGCGAGGAGGATGAAGATTACGAGTCGAAACAACCGTTGCATTTCTTGTACACATAATACCACAAACGCAGAAATTTTCAAAGGGTTCTCTGCGCAGACCGTGCAGTCGGGGTACATATCCTCGGCAGACGAAAACGCAGCGCCGGGGCCTTCAAATACAAATTGGAATTTTGTTATAAAACCGACTTGATCTTTCTACCGATCTGGCTATACTCGAAACCCATAATGCCGGAATCTACGTTGAAGCGAGAGGCGCACAGCGTTCTGTGGCCGATCTTGTTGGGCTGCGTAATGTTCATCCTGGCCACAGTCTTTCCGGCGACCAAGCACCTCAGCAGGGAAATCTCGCCTGCAACGATAGCCTTCTTCCGCTATTTTTGGGGAACCGTCCCCCTGATCCCGCTGTTTATAATAGAAAATAGAAGAAATAAACGGACACTGACCCACAGGGACGCGCTGGCCATGATCGGGCTGGGGGTGCTGGGTATCGCCCTGTTTTCGATCTGCTTCAATTTCGGACTGAAGCGGTCCACGGCGTACAATGGCTCCCTTTTAATCAACAGTCAGCCGATCTTTACAACCCTCCTGGCTCCCCTTATAATCAAGGAGGATTTCTCCCTGGTGCGAACCGTCGGTGCCCTGGTCGGGGTGGTTGGCGTGTATCTGATCGTTGCCGGGGGATTGAGCCCGGGGGATATCCTGACCCATGAGTATTTCTGGGGCAACCTGATCCTGCTCGGAGGGGCTTTGTCCATAAGTATATACAGCATCCTGTTGAAGCGTTATGTGATCCGCTACGGCGGATTCGTCCCGACATTTCTAACGATGCTGTCCGGCACGATCGTTCTGTTTGCTGCGGCACTGCTCATCACGGGGAAACGAGTTTTCCAGGGAATAACCCCGGGCTCCTGGCTGCTGTTGATCTACATCGGTGTGGTAGGAACAGCCCTCGTCTATCCTCTATTCAATCTGGCGTTGAAGGCCACCGGTGTGGTCCGGGCGGTGGGCTTCAAACTGCTGATCCCGGTGTTCGCCGTCGTCTTGAGCGTGATTCTGCTCGGTGAACGACCGGGATTGTTCACTTATATCGGGGCTGTGATCGTGATTGCCTCTGTATACCTGATCCAGCGCGTCCCGGTGAGATTCAAAAAGTAGATCTAGTGCAGCTTTGCCTATGTTTGTGCTACAAAATATTTTCAACGTTGTTGAACAGATTTCAATTCAGTTGTGAGGAGGCTTAACTGTGAGCTACGCTGAACATTTTCAGGATATGGAGAAGGGCATCGGACTTGCTCATGCGATCGCCGAAGCGGATCGCTGCCTGCTGTGCTACGATGCTCCCTGTTCTAAAGCCTGTCCGGCGGAAACCGATCCGGCTACGTTTATCCGCAAGTTCCGTCTGCGCAATATTACCGGGGCGATTCGCACGATAAAGGATAACAACATCCTCGGAGGGGCCTGCGGCGTTCTCTGTCCGACATCTCAGCTCTGCGAGAAGGAGTGCAGCGCCACCGGAATCAGCCGGCCGATTGAAATCGGCAATATACAGCGGTTTCTGGTGGAATACGGATGGCAGAACGGCTTCAAGGTGTTCGAAAAACCGGCAGTCACCAAACAAAGAGTTGCCATTATAGGCTCCGGTCCGGCGGGTCTATCCTGCGCCGCGGAACTGGCCAAACAGGGATACCAGGTTACGGTATTCGCCGAACGGGGCGAACCCGGCGGGATGATCCGTTTCGGAGTTCCAGCCTACCGTTTCGACAAAAATTTCCTGAAAAACGAGCTCCAGGATCTCTACGATCTCGGCGTCGAGGTTCGCTGCAACCAAAGGATCGAGGGCAGTGAAGGAGCGGAGGAGCTGCTGGCCGACGGATACGCGGCTGTGTTTCTCTCCCCCGGAGTTTGGGGGACCCCACGGGTGATCCCCGGTGCCGAAAACATGCAGGGCGTGGTGACCTACCCCGAGTTCCTGGTAGGCTTGCGGGAGGAGCGCTTCGAAGAGTTCGGCAAACAGGTCACGGGAAAGACGGTGGCCGTGATCGGGGGCGGTTCGGTGGCCATGGACTGCATCGAGTCGGCGAGCAAGCTCGGTGCCAAGGACGTCTATTTGATCTACAGACGATCCTTCGCCCAGATGCCCGCTGAAGAGGATGAACGGCTGGAGGCGCTGAAGCTCGGGATCCACTTCCTGCTTCTCAACCAGCCCGTCGAGTATCTGGCGGATTCCGGCGGGAAGGTGAAAGGAGTGAAGCTGCTCCGTACTCAGCTGGGAGACCCGGATGACTCGGGACGAAGGAGACCCGTCGAGATAGAAGGCTCCGAGTGGGTCCTGAACGTAGACTTCGTGATCGAGGCCATAGGACAGATACCGGATGAGAGTGTGGATTGGTCCTCCGCAGTAAAGCTCGACAGGAAGGGACTAATCGTCGCGGAGGCGGATACCGGCAAAACCTCCAACAGGCGGATTTTCGCCGGCGGGGATATCGTGAGGGGACCGGGTCTGGTGGTGGAAGCCGTTCAGGACGGAAAGGTCGCCGCCAGGGCTATAGATGAAGCACTTTCCAAAGCGTAACAGGAGGGACGAGAAATGACAGCAAAAAATATAGATTTATCCGTTGACTTCGCGGGGGTGAAGTTCAAGAATCCTTTTCTGCTCTCTTCATCTCCCGTTTCCAACAGCGCCGAGATGGTGGCCAAGAGCTTCGAGGCCGGCTGGGGCGGGGTGGTATACAAGACCCTGGCTTCCGGACGCTGGCCGATCATTCATCCGTCTCCACGGATGAACCCCTACCATCAGGGTTCCACCAAGATGGTAGGCCTGCAGAATGTAGAGCAGATTTCGGATCGTCCGCTCAAGGACAATCTACTCGACTTTCTCTACCTGAAGAAGAACTACCCGGACCACCCCATCGTGGCCAGCATCATGGGTTTCTCCACCGAAGACTGGCAGTACCTGGCCAAATCGGCCGAGGACAACGGCGCCGACATGCTGGAGCTGAACTTCTCCTGTCCCCACATGACAATCGAGGGTTCGGGTCACAAGGTAGGTCAGGCTACCGCGCTGCTGGAAAGTTTTACAGAGGCGGTAAAGAAGGTAGTGAAGATCCCGGTCATGGCCAAAATGACCCCGAACATCACCGATATCACCGAGCCGGCGGTATTCGCCAAGAAGGGCGGTGCAGATGCCATCGCGGCGGTGAATACCTTCCGGGGGATATCGGAGATCGGCCGGGATGACTGGATTCCCAAGCCCAACATCTTCGGCATCGGCGCGGAGAGCGGCTACTCCGGTCCGGCGGTCAAGCCGATTGCCCTGCACTTCATAGCCGACATGGCCAAATGCAAGGACCTGGGACTTCCCCTTTCGGGAATCGGCGGAATCGAAACCTGGGTGGATGTGCTGGAATATCTGCTGGTGGGAGCAACGACCATACAAGTCACCACCGGCGTCATCCACTACGGATACAGGATCGTCGAGGATATGGCCGAGGGACTGCGGGATTACATGGCCTCAAAAGGGATAAGCAAGGTATCTGATCTGATCGGCAAAGCCCTGCCCAACCTGCAGGAGACGGATCACTTCGATCTGGAGCGGCAGGGCCGGGCCGAGTACAACTACGAAGCCTGCATCGGCTGCGGGCAATGCTACATCGTATGCAACGACGCAGCCGGCCAGGCCCTGGAGTGGGACCCGGAGAAGAGGCGGCCCAAGCTGATCGAGGACAAGTGTCTCAGCTGCATGATCTGCAGCTTCGTATGTCCCGTACCCGGGCTGATTACCTTCAAGGAGATGCCCAAAGAGTGGAATCGAAAAGAAACGGTGGTAATGGATCCGGGCCTGGAGAAGGAGCTGAAGTATCAGCCCTACGAAGAGGTGGACCTAAAGCGATAAGATGGATTGCACAGGTTACTTCCGGCGGGAACCCTGTTCAAGAAACTGCACGGCCCCACCGTAATCATAATCACAGGAGGAGCTATAGATGAGTATATTGATAAAGAACGGTCTGGTGGTATCTTCTTCGGGGAGCTACCACGCGGATGTCTACGTGGACGGGGAAAAGATCAGGGCGATCGGCAGCGGTCTGGAACAGTCGATCAAAGCCGATGAGGTTGTAGATGCCAAGGGCAAATATGTTCTTCCCGGAGCGATCGATCCCCATACCCACCTGTCCATGCCCTTCATGGGCACGACTTCCAAGGATGACTTCGAAACCGGGACCATTGCCGCAGCCTGCGGCGGGACCACCTCGGTGGTGGACTTCGTCCTTCAGAACGCGGGGGAATCGCTTCATGATGCGATACATCGTAAGCGAGGCATCGCCGACGGAAAGGTAGTGGTGGACTACTCCCTGCATCCGGCGGTGCTGGATCCTCGTCCGGAGGTAATCGATGAGGTCAAGAAGGCCGCACAGGAGTATGGAACCCCGAGCTTCAAGATATTTTTGTTTTACGATTTCCGAGTGGACGACTACACGATGATCCGCCTTCTGGAGGAGACGAAGAAGTGCGGCGGCCTGGTTCAGGTGCACGCGGAGAACTTCGACATCGTGCGCCGACTGAACGAGAACTTCGAAGAGGCCGGCACCTTGTCCCCGATGCATCACGCCAAGGCCCACGCCGTCCTTGCCGAGGAGGAGGCGGTGAACAAAGCGGCCCAAATGGTCGAGTTCACCGGATCGCGGATCTACATCGTGCATCTGTCCTCAAAGGAGGGTCTGTGGAAGATCAGGGGCGCCCGGGATCGGGGTGTGGAGATGTATGCCGAGACCTGTCCGCAGTACCTCACACTGAACGAGGAACGCTACGAGGAGCCGAACTGGCAGGGGGCCAAATACGTGATGTCCCCGCCTCTGCGGCCCAAAGATTCCAGCGACCAGCTGTGGCTCGGTTTGAAATACGGGGATGTCCAAACCATCGGCACGGATCACTGCCCCTTCGATTTTAAAGGGCAGAAGGACATGTTCGGCAAGGACGATTATAAGAAGATCCCCAACGGCGCTCCGGGGATCGAGACCATGCTGATGCTCATGCACAGCGAAGGGGTGGTCAAGGGGCGTATCAGCCTGGAACAGATGGTCTCCGTACTTTCCACGAATACGGCCAAAATGTTCGGGCTCACGGAGAAGGGTGAGGTGGCCGCGGGGAAAGACGCGGACCTGGTGATCTTCGATCCCGAGCAGAAGTTCAAGGTATCCCAGAGCAGGCTGCACATGAACGTGGACTACACCCCCTGGGAGGGATGGGAAGTGACCGGCATGCCCTCCGCCGTGTACTCCCGCGGACAGAAGGTCGCCGAATGGGACGGGAAGCAGATGCAGTTCGTCGGCAAAAAAGCAGCCGGCCGTTTCGTAAAGCGCCAGCCCCGGGACGGAGCTTAGCGCTTCCCCGAGGCGGGTAGAGATCTTCGGCGGAGGCCGCACCTTGCTGCGGCCTCCGTAATATAAAAAATAATTCTCACGAATTGAAAAAGTGGAAGTATAGCTATAACCTTGTAGCAGACAGCGGCGGAAACTACCTCTGTCTGTGGGTGTGGGAGGACAAAAGGTGCGTAAACTATTACTCCTTGTAGCAGCACTCCTGGCGATATCACTTGTCGTCCGCACAACAATTTCGGCTCAAGTCGTTTCCGAGCGCAAAGAAATCGCCGTTTTCAAGCTCAGCTACTACCGCTACGATATTCCCAATGCCGTGCTCGGAGGAATCGACGAGGAGATCCGAAGCGTTTTCATCAATCTGGGCCGTTTCGACGTGGTCGGATTGACGCAGCGTTTGGAAGAGGGGGATCTGAACGAGTTCATAGATAAGATCAAGATGTACAAAGAGGAACAGGTGGAGATCCCCGAAGAGGTTCAGATGGGCCAGGAGTTCTTCACCAAGGCGGATTTCGACCGACTAACCGGTTCGTTTGTCGTCGTAGTACCGACGGTGGCGAACTACGTTGTCGCGCCTCTTGATACCGGCGAGTACCAGGTCAACATCAAGACCTCCTTCACCTGCATCAACGTTGAAGAAGGGCGCACCTTTGCCCAGGCCTTCGTGGATACCGAGGGAAAGGATGAGAACAGGGACCTGGCCATCAAGGCGGCCCTGGACGCCATCCCCATGCAGCTGACCTTCGAGATCCGCAAGATCCCCGAGTTTCAGATCAAGACGGGGGTCGTCGAAGTGCGGAGAAGCGAGGTCATCATCGAGCTGGGCCGGGACCTTGGGTTGAAAGCCGGGGACGAGTACGTCATCGTATCCAGCGAAATCCTGCAGTCCGGAAGAGCCCTGACGCGGGAGCAGGGACTGGTGGTGATCAAAGAGGTCAGCGACGAGGTGTCGGTGGCCAAGATCATCTACGCCCGACCCAGGCCGCAGATCGGGGATCAGCTGCAGGAGGTTCCCCGCTTCGGCATGGACACTACCCCGTATATACACATTGCCAAAGGGCTGGTCTACGATCGGGAATCGACGGTCGTTATCGGCGCCCGCCAGGCAACCTCCCGGGGTTTCTTCAACTTCAGGCCGCTTGCAGGGATAGAAATCCCCCTCGTGGTAAATATCCTGGCAGGTATCCCTTTGAACCTCTATGTCGGAGGCGAGTACGACATATACTTCGGGCGCTTCCAGCTGGTACCGAGGGCCGCGCTCGGCGTCGGCGGAGCCTATCTGTGGTACCGGGATGTTCCCGATGAGGACAAATTCCTCTTGACATATGTAGGCGGGAATGCCGGTATTTCCTTGAATTATCTGTTTCACAAGAACTACAGGTTCAGCATCGAAGCCGGATACCTGCATTGGTTCTCCCTGGTGCCGTTGAAGAGTTATTACATCTTCGATAACAAGTTCCTGTTCCCCGACTACGACGGTTTGTTCGTGGGGGCGGGGGTAACGATAAAGTATTAGAAACGGAGGTGGATCGAGTGAACGTCAAGTCTCCTTTCGGACTGATCGCTCTGCCATTGCTCATTATATTCTTGATCTCCTGTGCAGGGGGTCCTTCGACCACGATCCCGGCACCTGAAGCCGGCGGGGCTGAGAGCCTGCCGGAGGAGAAGGTATACGAGGGAGCCGGGCAGGATGAGTCGATGCTCACGGCCATGAACATGGCCAAGATGGATGCAGTCCGCAAGGCTGTTATCGACATGATCGGAGTGGCCAATGAGCAGGCCAATCAGGAGAAGCTCCAGAAGGTCCTCTACAACACCCGCAATCCCAACGCCCTTGTGAACAACGAGACCTTCGAAACCCTGCGCAAGGACAAGATCGGGGATGACTATATCTTCGAAGCCCGGGTGGCGGTAAAGATGCGGGCCGTGGATAGTATTCTCAAAGCCAATGGGCTTTACGGTGAGACATCGACCGCGGAGGAGAAAACCGGGGAGGCGGCCGCAGCCTCCGCGGCCACCACCGCGGAAGGAGCCGAGACCCTCGAAGAAATTACGGCCCAAACCGGGGCGGTGGAGCTGACAGCGGAAGAGAAGCGGATCATCGCCCGTTACGTGAACAACATGACCTACATGGTCTTCTTCAACGAAGAGGCCACTGAAGACCCCTTCTATATGAAGGCGGCTGTAGGGATCGCCAATGAGTACCTCACCTCCAACGCCATCGAAGCGATCGACTTCGATCAGGTCGAGAAGCTCAAGAAGGATCAGCAGATGGCCTATGAGGAGGAGACGGGGCAGAGCATCTCCATCATCCAGTGGATCGCCCAGAAACTGAACGCCGACGTGTACATCGAGATCGACGGGCGCACCAGCGGGGAGACCTCCGGAGACAAGTACTACGGACAGGCAAATATAACGCTGAAGGGTTTCGAAGCCTCGACGGGACGCCTGCTCGGTTCTCAGCCATGGAACAGCCCCCGGACCTTCTCCACCGCCTCGGAACAGGCGGCCAAAATCAACGCCCTGCAGACCAGCGTGTACAAGGCCATGCCCATCGTAATTGATCAGGCCAAGGCGTACATGGCCAAAGCGCTTACCAACGGGATAAAGTACGATCTGATTGTCCAGAATACCTTTGATGCACGCATGATGAGCGATTTCTACCGGAAGATGCGCAGAAGAGCCAAGGACATCAAGACTGTGAGCCAGACCGCCGAAGAGACGAGATACGAGGTATACCTGATCGGGTCTGTTGAGGATCTGGTCGACCTGGTCTACGATGTGTCCGATACGGTTTCCGGTCTGGAGGGCATCTATCAGGTTGTTTTGCGGGGAAAAAGTGTTACCTTTAATACAGGCATGTAGGGGAGGCGTCGCCTCTGGAAGTTTAAAAACTTTTATATAAAGGAGAACGTTTATGAAGCATCTCTGGAAAGTTGCTATCGTGTTGATCGCGATCGGATTGTTGTTTGTCGGCTGCAAAACCAAGCCGACGCCGGAGCAGGAAGCGGCGCTCAAGGTCGAGCCGCAGGTTTACCCCCCCAAGGTGATCGAGCACAAGTTGACGGCTCTGGGCGGGGATGTCCCGGAGTGGGTCTTCGAGTATGCCAATGGAGAGGATCTGGAGAACAAGAGAGAATATCGGGACCAATATGTCTTCGTGTTCGAGCAGACCGGCAAAGACCTGGAGGGAGTAAAAGCCTGGACCCGCAGTTTTTCCGCTGCGACCGAGGTGGCCCGCATGGTTTCCACCAGGGTGATGAACAAGTTTGCAGGCGCCCAGGTGGGCGATAAGGACATGGTTGAAACCTACATGGAAGAGGTGGCCAAGGTCCTCGCCGTGGCGGAGTATTCCGGAGCGCGCAAGGAGGACGATTTCTGGATCCACCGGCAGTTCTACGATGACAACGGGAAACCTACCGAAAAGATCTACACCTACTACCTGCTCTACACGGTGCCGGAGGAGCAGATCGACGCCGCCATCCAGAGATCCCTGGATGCCCAGAACAACAAGGACAAGGTCAAGACCGAAGAGGAACAGGTGGCTCGAGACAGGGTGAAGGAGCTTTTCTCCGACGGTCTGTAATTCCAAAGAGGCTATCAGCGCTTTAGCGCGGCGGCTTTAGCTGAAGCGTTATACACGCCGCGCCATACACAAGTTATCGTAAGAAATAAAACGCGGGGATTATCAATGTCCCCGCGTCTAATAAAAAAGATCAGAACGTCTTGCGGGCTGATTGATCCAGCCTTGGGTCAGGAGAGGGTCCCGGCGAGAGCCGTTCGAAGAGGAGAAGTGCATGAAAAGGGTCAGTGTAATCGTATTTTTGTTCATCGGGACGCTTCTGTTGTTCTACTCCGGCTGTGCCACCGGACCCGAGGCGGCTGAAGGCGCGGCGACACCTCCGGACTGGGTGTTGAATCCTCCCGAAAGCGACGATCAATACGTGTATTTCACCGGCTCAGGCACATCCAGCAGCGGCAGCCTGGCGGAGGCTGAGCAGGCAGCCCGGGGGGGAGTGCTGGATGAGATCATGCGCTACCTGGGTGTGCGGATCACCTCAGAGACGACAGCCACCGCGCGAGCGTCCGTGGATGATTTCCAAACCGATGTGGTCCAGCAACTGACCTCCACATCTTCCGGAAGGGTGACGGGATTGGAGATTGCCGAGAAGTGGCAGGTCGAGCAAGCCGGAGGCCTGACCCTGTACCTGCTGGCCCGTTACGACAAAACGGATCTGGCCAGGGAAAAACGCCGTCTGGAAGAGGTTTTTCAAGAGAAGATCGAGGCTGTCTCCGGACCGGAGATGGAAGCCCGGGAGCTCCAGTCCCAAGGCCGGCTCTACCAGGCTGCGGTTCGCTATCTGGATGCCGCGTCGGCAGCCTTCAAATCGGATCTGGAAAACGGGGAGATCAAATTCGAGCGGAACATCAATCAGGCCAGCGATGCGGTTCGCAGCATCGGCATCGTCAAGCTGAACGACACCCTGAGCACATTCATGGGACAGGAGTTCGAGGAACCCTTCCGGGCCAAAGTGGTGAACGGCTCCACCGCCGATGATCCCGGGGTGGGAGCTGCCTCCGTGCGGGTGACATACAAGGTGATGCGAAGCAGCGGCAGACCGGCGGTACGCACGGAAACCGTGAAGAGCGACGCCGATGGATTCGTTTCTTTTCAGGCTCCGGCGCCGAACTTCGTAGGCAAGGAGCAGCTCACCATGTCCCTGGACATCAGCGACGCCCTTGAGCCGCTTTTAGACGTTCCGGATGAACTGTACAGCCAGGTGGAGGCATTCGAGCAGCTCGTATTATCGAAGAAGGTTGTGTTCTCTTTCGAATCCGAGTCCATGGCTTCCCGGATCAGCACGGGGGTCGCCGTGTTCGATCTAGATGCTTCTAGCAACCCCATCGCTTTGACCGAAACCTCTGCAGGATTGCTGGAGAAGCTGGGGCAGGCCGGCTTCCAGGTCAACAACCTGCCGGTGGCGGTCACAAACGTCGCGGGGCGCTCCACCGCTCAGGTGGCCCAGTTCCTCAACAACAACTTCGCCGGGCAGGTGGAGCGGGCGATCTTCGGCACCGCCAAGATCTCCGATCACTCCCAGGACAAGGACACCGTAATCATCCAGGTCACCGGAACCGTGACCGTGGTGGAACTGGCTTCCGGGAAGACGCTGTTGACGGTGAGCAAGTCCAAGCGGGCTCAGGGTACCAACGCTTCGGCAGCCCTTTCCACGGCCTTCAAGAAGCTGGGCGAAGACATCGGTGAGGCGATCATCAACCAGTTGCAGTAAAGCGGAGTACTGCGGCAAAGCGGCCGATCACGGGTCTATTCCCCGTAGGTCTCCAGGTAATCCTGAACGATCCGGGGCGGCTGCTCGCCCTTGGGGACGAAGATCAGGCTGGCCGAGTTGATGCAGTAGCGCAGCCCTGTAGGGTCGGGTCCATCCGGGAACACGTGGCCCAGGTGAGAGCCGCTGGCGCTGTCCACCACCTCTACCCGGCGTAGGGAGAACTTGTTGTCCTGGATCAGAACAACCGCATCCGGATCGATCGGCTCGTAGAAGCTCGGCCATCCGCTGCCGGAGTTGAACTTGCTCTCCGAGCTGAACAGGGGCTGGCCGGTGGCGGCGGAGTAGTAGGTGCCTTCCTCGTACATCTTGTCCAGCTTGCCCGCGAATGCCCTTTCGGTACCCTTTTCCCGCAGAACGTGGTACTCGAGCTCTCCGAGGCGCTGCTTCCACTCCTGATCGCTCAGGACTGTAGGGTAGTCGATCTTCGCGCCCTCCGGCAGCCGTTCAGCTCACCAGGTCAGGAGGCAGATGTTCTATCCGGTTGTGGTAGACCACCGAGGTATGGGTGGGGTGGAAATCGATGCGGGTGATACCGGTATTGTGCATCGTGAACCACAGACCGTCCGTGCCTGCTCCGCCGGTCAGCGCAAGGATCACCTCGTGATAAAAGCCCCCGTGGGTGACAACCGCCACCCGGTCATCCCCGGTCCCATGGCGCCGGCGCAGCTCGGCCAGGAATTCCCTGGCGCGCTGTTTCCACTGGGCCGCCGTCTCCACCGGCCGATTCCACCAGCCGTGCTCGTTCAGGCTGTCGGGCAGCTGGAGATCGGGGTAATGCTCCTGGAAGTAGGAGCGGCTCTTACCGGGCCGGCCGATCAGTTCCCCGCTCTGCTCATCCGCCAGGAATATGCCCATCTGCTCATGGACCTCCGGCCAGGCAACTACCGGGAGCCCGCAGCTGCGGGAAACGGCCGTGGCTGTAGCCACCGCGCGGACCATCAGGGAGCTATACAGGTGGGTGAAGCGGTTCTGGCCGCCGGCATCGGAGTGCCCGCCCAGGTAGTCAGAAAGGAACCGAGCCTGTTGGGTGCCAAGCGTTGTGAGCTCCGGGTCCTCGACCCTGCCGATACTGGCTCCGGTTCGCTCGTATAGTTCGTTGTTGGCCGACTGGGCGTGTCGAATCAGGTAGAGGGTCATCGTGTTCGCTCACAATATAATGATCCCTTCGGTCATAGTAAAGCTTTGCGGGGCAGCCCGCCTGGACATCATTGCCGTCGGCCCGCTCGGGGTCCGTTGATACAAGTGCGCGTTGATACAAGTGTCAGGACAGAAGAACCGCCTTGATCTTGCTGGGATGATTCGAAATGATTCCGCGAACGCCGAGATGCAGCAAACGGGTGGCCTCTGCTGGATCGTCCACGGTCCAGGCCAAAATCCGGCTGCGCAGAATCCGCCGCAGAGCGAAAGAGCTGACCGGATTGACCTGGGAAGATCGGGGCTTCATATAGGGAGTCGGGACAAACAGGCCTGCCTGGCCCCGGCGCAGGAGCAGGGGAACATCACGATGCCTTGCGTAGATATGAGCCGTCGGGATCTCCGGGGCGACAGCCTGCATCCGGCGGATGCAGTACGGGTTGAAGGAGGAGATCAGACAGCGACCGGTCATCCCGTGGCTGCGGATCCGTTTGACCACTGCCTCCTCCAGGCCGCCGCTTCGCTTCTGTCCCCATTTGAGCTCGATATCGTAGTAGAGGCGGTCGCCGAGAAGCTCGAA